>NZ_JAAXKZ010000069.1 GCF_012911875.1 Pseudonocardia bannensis
GCGCGGCCCCGGGTGGGGTCCGGAGCACGGCAAGGTTCCCACTCGCGTCCGCCGACACGAGCAGCTCCCCCATCAGCCGGGCCAGGCGGGTGGTGCCGCCCTCGGGCGGGTGGGTCAGGCCGAAGCCGAACCCGACGTGCCCGAGGGCGCGGCGCTCGATGTCGAAGGTGTCCGGGTCGTCCCAGTGCCGGGGGTCCCGGTTCGCCGCACCGAGGAACAGCAGCACCTTTTCGCCCTCGGGGATCGTGACGCCGCCGAACGGCACCTCGCGGGTGGTGGTGCGGAAGAAGGTCTGCACGGGCGCCTCGAAGCGCAGCACCTCCTCGAAGGCGGCGCGCGCCCGGTCCGGGCCGGCGCGCAGCGCGTCGAACTGCTCGGGGTGGGTGGCGAGGCAGAACAGCGCGTTGCCCAGGCCGTGCACCGTCGTGTCGACACCCGCGGACAGGAACGAGCGGACGAGCATCGCGGCCTCGGCCGGGGTGAAGCCCTCCTGGGCGGCGCGCTCGTGCAGCTGTGCCCCCATGCCGCCCGGGGCGAGGTTCTCGGCCGCGCAGTGCTGCATGATCCAGTCGCGGATCGGCCCGGCGTCGGCGATCGCGGTCTCGAACAGCTCGTTGCGGGGGCCGAAGGTGTCGAACACCATGTTCCCGTAGACGAGCAGCTTCTCCCGGCCCTCGGTGGGTAGCCCGACGGCATCGGAGAAGACCTCGAGCGGATAGACCCGGGCCAGATCGGCCATGCCGTCGATCGCGCCCCCGTGGGCCAGCTTCTCGACCAGCGCGTCGGCGGCCGCGGTGAAGGCCCCGGTCAGGCGCCGGATCGCCGCGGCCGAGAGCACGCCGTTCACCACGCGGCGGGCCCGGGTGTGCTCCGGCGGGTCGGCCTCGAGCAGCAGGCTCGGCGGGCGCCACGGCGGCTCCTTGCGGAAGTCGGCCATCCCGACCCCGGCGGCGGAGCAGAACGCCTCCGGGTCCAGCAGCGCGCTGCGGACCTGGGCGTGCCGGGCGCTGGCCCAGATTCCGTAGCGCTCCAGCCGGACGACCGGTCCGGCGTCGCGCAGTGCGGCGTGGGCCGGATACGGGTCGTCGAGGAACTCGCGGGAGAAGGGGTCCAGGTCGCCGGCCGGGACCGGCTGCGTTGCCGTCACGGGTGCTCCTTCCACGGTGGGTCCGTCGCGCCAGCATGCGGCCCGCCCACCCCTGTGGTCGCCGTCGCTTCCGTTGTCCGGAAGCCCGGTGCGGTGCCCGGCGGTGCTCAGCGATGCCCGAGGGCGCGGGAGATGCCGCGAGCTGCGGCGCGCACCACCGGGATGTAGGCGAGTGGGCTGGCCCCGGCGGCGGGCACGACCACCGAGAGGGCCGCGACGACCTCGCCGCCGGTGTCGCGCACCGGTGCGGCCACCGACATCGCGACCGTCTCGATCTGGCCGTCGCTGATCGCCACCCCGGTGCGGCGGACGTCGGCCAGCGTCCGACGCAGCACGTCCGGGTCGCAGATCGTCTTCTCCGAGTAGCGGCGCAACGGCGCGGAGAGCACCTTCTCCTGCAACTCGGTGTCGGCGTGCGCGAGCAGCACCAGGCCCACCCCGGTGGCGTGCAGCGGCAACCGCATGCCCACCCGGGTGATCACGTTGACCGCTGCCCGGCCCGAGAGCCGCTCGACGTACACCACCTCGGTGCCGTCGAGCACCGCGAGCTGCACGTTCTCCCGGGTCACCTCGTAGAGGTCCTCCAGGAACGGCATCGCGGTCTCGCGCAGGCCCAGGCTGCGGGGAGCGAGCGCCCCGACCTCCCACAGCCGCAGCCCGATCCGGTAGTGGCCGTCGTCGGCCCGCTCGAGCGCGCCCCACGCGGCCAGCTCGCCGACCAGCCGGTGGGTGGTGGTCAGCGGCAGCCCGGAGCGCCGGCTGATCTCGGTGAGGGTCAGCCGGGGGCGCTCCACGCTGAAGGCCGCGAGCACGTCGAGGACACGGGCGGTCACCGAGGACCGTGCTCCCGATGTGTCCGTCGGGTTCGTCGGCCTCGCCCTCATGCAGCCAGTCTTCCGGAGAGCGGAAGTGCCGTCGAGTTGTGACCCTTCAGTAGGTAACCCTCGGTGCATGCGAACCCAGGTCGGCATCGTCGGGGCCGGGCCCGCCGGGCTGCTGCTGTCCCACCTGCTCGCCCGTGCCGGCATCGACTCCGTCGTACTCGAGGCCCGCAGCCGGACCTACGTGGAACGGCGGATCCGTGCGGGCGTCCTCGAGCACCCGACCGTGGAGCTGCTCCGCGAGGTCGGCGTCGGCGCCCGGATGGACGCCGAGGGCCTTCCGCACGAGGGCATCTCGCTGCGATTCGACGGCATGGACCACCGCATCGACTTCGCCGACCTGGTCGGCAAGGGGATCGTCGTCTACGGCCAGCAGGAGGTCGTGAAGGACCTCATCGCGGCCCGGCTCGACGACGGCGCGACGATCGAGTTCGGGGTCTCCGGGGTGCACCTGAACGGCGTCGAGGGCAGCACGCCGTCGATCACCTACACCGACGCCGCCGGGGTCGCGCGGGAACTGCGCTGCGACGTGATCGCGGGCTGCGACGGCTTCCACGGGGTGAGCCGCCACGCGTTCCCCGCCGGCGCGCTGACCGCGTTCGACCGCGAGTACCCGTTCGGCTGGCTCGGGGTCCTGGCCAAGGCCGCGCCCACGCACGCCGAACTGGTGTACTCGGCCAACGAGCGCGGGTTCGCCCTGTACTCGATGCGCAGCCCCGAGGTGACCCGGCTCTACCTGCAGGTCCCGTCGGACACCAACGCCGCCACCTGGTCCGACGCCGCGATCTGGGACGAACTCAACCTGCGGCTCGCCGCCGAGGGCTTCACCCTCAACGAGGGCCCGTTCCTCGAGCGGCCCTCGGTGACGGGCATGCGCAGCGTCGTGTTCGAGCCGATGCGGCACGGCCGGTTGTTCCTCGCCGGCGACGCCGCCCACATCGTCCCGCCCACCGGCGCCAAGGGCATGAACCTCGCCATCGCCGACGTCCAGGTGCTGGCCGACGCGCTCACCGGGTTCTTCGCCACCGGCTCGGAGACCGGGCTCGACGAGTACTCCGCCACCTGCCTGCGCCGGGTCTGGCGGGCGGAGCACTTCTCCTGGTGGATGACGTCGATGCTGCACCGCTTCGGCGAGGGCGACGCCGCGGGCGACCCCTTCGGGCGCCGGCTGCAGCTGTCGCAGCTGCGCTACACGGTGTCGTCGCGCGCCGCGTCGACCAGCCTGGCCGAGAACTACGTCGGACTTCCCTACGGAGCTTGCTGATGACCTTGCCCCACCCCGTCGCCGGTTACCGGCCCGCGCCGGACGGTGCCCACCCGCCGCTGGACTTCCCCGAGTACCGCAGCACCGGTCTGCGCGCGCCGGCGCAGGCGCCGATCGTCGTGCGCCACCGGCTGACCGAGGTCACCGGCCCGCTGCTGGCCGGCGAGCGGCTCGGCCCGTCGGACCACGACCTGACCACCCAGCACGCGGGCGAGCCCCTCGGCCAGCGGATCGTGGTGTTCGGGCGGGTGCTCGACTCCGACGGCCGCGCCGTGCCCGACACCCTCGTCGAGATCTGGCAGGCCAACGCGGCGGGCCGCTACGCGCACGCCCGGGACAACTGGCCCGCCCCGCTCGACCCCAACTTCACCGGCGGCGGCCGGGTGGTCACGGACGCGACGGGCAACTACTCGTTCACCACGATCAAGCCGGGTGCCTACCCGTGGGGCAACCACCACAACGCCTGGCGCCCCGCCCACATCCACTTCTCGCTGTTCGGCCGCGCGTTCACCCAGCGCCTGGTCACCCAGATGTACTTCCCGGACGACCCGTTGTTCGCCCAGGACCCGATCTTCAACTCGGTGCCGGACCCGAAGGCCCGGCAGCGGATGGTCGCCGCCTTCGACCTCGAGGCCACCCGCCCCGAGTGGGCGCTGGCCTTCCGTTTCGACATCGTGCTGCGCGGGCGCGAGCAGACCCCCTTCGAGGAGCCCCATGAGTGAGTCCGCCGGCCGGCTCGGCCTGACCCCGTCCCAGACCGTCGGGCCGTTCCTGTCGATCGGCCTGGACTGGGCCGACGGCCCGGACGTGGTCCCGGCGGGCACGCCCGGCGAGATCCGCATCGGCGGGGTGCTCTACGACGGCGCCGGGGAGCCGGTCACCGACGGTCTGATCGAGACCTGGCAGGCGGACCCGGACGGGCACTTCGACCACCCCGAGGACCCACGGGGCGCGGCCGCCTCGTCGCTGCCCGGTTTTCGCGGGTTCGGCCGGGCCGCGACCGACGGCGAGGGCCGGTGGGAGATCCGGACGGTCAAGCCGGGCGCGCTGCCCGGCGAGGCCCCGCACATCGATGTCTCGGTGTTCGCCCGCGGGTTGCTCGACCGGGTCGTCACCCGGATCTACTTCCCGGACGAGGCGGCCAACGTCACCGACCCGCTGCTGGCCGAGGTGCCGGCCGACCGCGCCGCGACGCTCGTGGCCCGGCCGGACGGTCCGGGGAGGCTACGGTTCGACATCCGGCTGCAGGGCGACGGCGAGACGGTCTTCCTGGCCGTCTGAGGCGTGATCGGGGGTGCGCGATGGGCTATCGCGTACTCGCCGATGCCGCCATGCTGGCGCACTTCGCGTTCCTGGCTCATCTCACGCTGGGCGGGTTCCTGGGGTGGTGGCGGCCGTGGCTGTTGCTGGCGCACGCCCCGGTGCTGCTCTGGGGCCTGCTCAGCGTCACCGTCGGCCTGGAGTGCCCGCTGACGGTCGTGGAGGACCGGGCGCGCCTGCGGGCCGGCGAACGCGGGCTCGGCGGCGACGGTTTCATCGGGACCTACCTGACCGGTGTGATCTACCCGGAGCGGTACCTGGGGCTGGTCCGCGCGCTGGTCGTGGTCGTCGTCGTGGTGTCCTGGGTGGGCGCGATCGTGCGCACGCGGCGATGCCGGGGTAGGCCGCCGGTCCGGCGGCGGTCGGCGGCAGCCCGAACTTCAGCTCCCCGCCGAAGTACAGCTCGACGATCGCCACCGGTGGCACCCGGCCGTGGCGGTGCAGGGTGAGCGTGGTGCGCAGGAAACCCGGCTCGAAGATCGAGATGCTGGGGGCCGCGCCGAGCTGGGCGCTGCGGGCGAACATGTACTCGGTGTCGGCGAAGCTGTTCTGGTACGGCTCGGCCGCCGCGCTCTCGGGGACGGCCCCGTCGCTGGTCAGGCCCACGTTGACCGACCCGGGATCGACCAGGCTGAGCCCGCCCGTCCGGCGCCGGGCCAGCTCCTCGACGTGCGCCCACCGCCGCTGTACCGCGATCCCGCGCGCGCCGGCCGCCATCGTCGGGTAGAGCAGTGCATCGGGATGGCGATCCAGCACGGGTTTCCACGCCGCGAGATGTGGCTCGACCGCGGGCCCGCCGTCGTGCCGTTCACCGCCACCTCGATGATCACCGGGTCGGTACGGACCGCCATCGCGACAGCACGGCGCGTGATCCGGGCAACGTCGAGAACCGGATGCGGAACCGGGCCTCACAGCGTTCACACAGCTACCGGCGAGCGCGCGCCCACGAACGGATGCGATAAATGATCCGTACACGGGTGATCGACGAGAGGGGTCCTGATGACGGGCGGGGCAGCGGCGATGGGGACGTCGGCCGCAGCGCTGCACGCGGACCTGATCGAGCTGGTCGCCCGGCTGCGCCGGCGCCACCCGGTGGCCGCCCAGCTCGCCCGCTACGCGATGGTCGGTGGCCTGGGCACGGGCGTGACGGCGCTGATGTTCCTGGTGTTCCGCAACTGGTTCGACGCGGTCCCCGCCAACGTGCTCGCGCTCATGGTGAGCACCGCGGTCAGCACCGAGGCCAACCGCCGGTTCACCTTCTCCGGCGTGGCCGCGCACCGCTGGCGGTCGTACGTGCAGGACTTCGGCACGGTGCTGTTCTACGCGTGCTACAGCTCCCTGGTGCTGATCGTGCTCGACTACCTCGCCCCCACCGCGAACGAGGTGCAGGAGGCGCTCGTCGTCGCGGCGGCGAGCGTGCTCGGTGGCCTGATGCGGTTCCTGGTGCTGCGCCACTGGGTGTTCCAGACGCGGCCGGCCGGAGCCGGCCAGTAGCGTCCCCGGGGTGTTCCCCGGCTTCGAGCGGTTCGACCTCGACCCCGACGACGCGACGGGCGGGGCGCGCATCCACGGCGTGCGCGGCGGCAGCGGGCCACCGGTGCTGCTGCTGCACGGCTTCCCGCAGACCCACACGATGTGGCACCGCATCGCCCCGGAACTCGCGCGCGACCACACCGTCGTCGCCGCGGACCTGCGCGGCTACGGCGACTCGTCACGCCCGGAGTCGGGGCCCGGCCACGCGGGCTACAGCTTCCGGGCGATGGCCGCCGACCAGGTTGCGGTGATGGCGGCGCTGGGCTTCGACCGGTTCGCGGTCGTCGGCCACGATCGCGGGGCCCGGGTGACGCACCGGATGGCGCTGGACCATCCCGGCGCGGTCGAGCGCCTCGCCCTGCTCGACATCCTGCCGACCCGCCACGTCTACGGCCACGTCGACCGCAGGCTCGCCACCGCGTACTACCACTGGTTCTTCTTCATCCAGCCCGCCGACCTGCCCGAGCGGCTCATCGCCGGGGACCCGATCGGCTACCTGCACAGCCTGCTGGGCGGGTGGGGCAGCGGACTGGACGCCCACGACCCGGCGGCGCTCGCGGAGTACGAGCGCTGCTTCGCCGACCCGCAGGCCCGGCACGCGATGCTGGAGGACTACCGGGCCGGCGCGTCGATCGATCTCGACCACGACGCGGCGGGGGAGCGGATCGCGGCGCCGGTGCTCGTGCTGTGGGGCGCGGACAGTGTGGTCGGTACCGGGCCCGACGACCCCCTCGTGGTGTGGCGCGAGCAGGCCGTGCGGCCCGGCCTCGTGCGCGGCCGGGCGCTCGACGGGGCCGGGCACTTCCTCGTCGAGGAGCGGCACGCCGAGACCCTCGCCGCGCTCACCGCGTTCCTGGCCGAGAGCCGCTGACGGACGGCGCGCCGCCCGGGCGCACCGTCCGGTTCGCCCCCGGGGTCCGCGCGGCCGGGCCCGCCCGCGGTCAGCTCGCGGCGCCGGTGTCGTGCACCTGACCGCCCCACAGGTCGCACAGCGCGGCGCGGCGCTCGGTGCGGTCGAGGCCGCGCAGGTCGACCGCGCCGCGCTCGGTGACGACGACGTCCACGTCGTGCGACGCCGTGGTCACCGGCCGGGACAGCCGGGTCACCAGGGTCGGCCGGTCGCGGTGCGCGCTCGCCACGGCCACGACGCTCAGCCCGCCGGGGGACCGGACGCCGGCGGCGGCGAAGTCGGGATGCCCGCCGATCATCCCGGCCGCGGCCCGGCCGACACCCTCCACGTTGACCTGCCCGTCCAGGTCGATCTCCAGCGCGGTGTTCAGGGCGATCAGCGGCGGGAGGTCCGCGGCCGAGAGCCGGCCGATGTCGTGGGTGACCTCGACCGGGTGCAGCAGCGGGCGGCCGTCGGCCCAGTCGTAGAGCCGCCGGGTACCGACCAGGTACGCGGCCACCGGATCGCCGAGCAGCAGGCCACGTTCGTCGAGGTCGACGACCGCCTCGGGCAGCAGCCCGGAGTCGACCCGCACCGGCACTCGGATCGCGCCCAGCAGAGCCGCGCCCAGCCGGCCCGGGCCGACCTGCACCCGGGCGCCTTCGGGCACCAGCGCCGCCACATGCCGGGCGATCTGCTCGTCCACCGGCGTCGGGGGCGGGGTCGGCAGCTCGCGTGGGCGGCCCGCGTCGCCGGCCACCTCACCGAGCACGGTGATGCGGTCGGCCGGCAGCGGCGGCCCGGCTTCGGCCCGGGGTGCGGAGCGTGACACCACCGCGGCCACCGGGACACCGCCGGTGATCAGCCCGCGCACCCAGGACGCCTCCGCCCCCAGCCGCAACCCCTCCGGGCCGCGGACGACGGTCGCGAGCAGCAGGTCCGGGCGCAGCGGCCCGGCGAGCAGGGACGGCACCGCGGAGAGCCGGCACGGCACGGTGCGCACGGCGCCGCCGTCGACGGCCGCCCGCAGGCCCGGACCGCCCAGGACGGCACGGGCCTCGGCGAAGGGTGCCGGATCGAGCCCCGGTTCGGCGACCGGCATCCAGCCGAGCAGCAGCCGCAGATCGCCGTGCCGGGCGGCGGCGCGGAGCAGCGGCGGGTACAGGGCCCGGGGCGAACCGCAGCCGTCGGCGACGGCGACACGCATCCCGGGCCGGACGAGGCCGGCGAGCTCGACGGTGGACACGTCCGGATTCGATCACAGTTCGCCGACGGGCGGGCATCACGAACGCGATCTAGATTCCGTTCATGACAGCGACGCAGTCCACGGCCGAGGCGTTCGAGCGCGAGCCCGTCGAGGTCACCGAGCGGATCACCGCCGACGGCTCGTCGCGATGGCCCGTGGAGGCGGGCCGCTACCGATTGATCGTCGCCCGGGCCTGCCCGTGGGCCAACCGGACCGTGATCGTCCGACGGCTGCTGGGGCTCGAACCGGTGCTGTCGATGGGCATCGCCGGCCCGCTGCACGACGAGCGCAGCTGGCGGTTCCATCTCGATCCGGACAACCGGGATCCGGTCCTGGGCATCGAGTTCCTGGGCGAGGCCTACCGCGCGGCCGACCCGGACTACGACGCGGGGATCACGGTCCCCGCGATGGTGGAGATCGCCTCCGGCCGGGTCGTCACCAACGACTACGCGCAGCTGACGCTGGACTTCTCCAGCCAATGGGCGGCGTTCCACCGCGACGGTGCCCCCGACCTCTACCCGCAGGCGCATCGCGCGGAGATCGACGAGATCAACGAGCAGGTGTTCCGCGACGTGAACAACGGCGTGTACAAGGCCGGGTTCGCGAAGGGACAGTCGGCCTACGAGCGGGCCTACACCGAGCTGTTCGACCGGCTCGACGCGCTGTCGGACCGACTGGCCACCCGCCGCTACCTGGTCGGCGACACGATCACCGAGGCCGACATCCGGCTCTGGGTCACCCTCGTCCGGTTCGACGCCGCCTACCACGGACACTTCAAGTGCAACCGGCACAAGCTCAGCGAGATGCCGGTCCTGTGGGCCTACGCCCGCGATCTGTTCCAGACTGCCGGGTTCGGCGACACCATCGACTTCGAGCAGATCAAGCAGCACTACTACGGGGTGCACGCGGAGATCAACCCCACCGGCATCGTGCCCGCCGGCCCGGACCTGACGAACTGGCTGAGCCCGCACGGTCGCGAGGAGCTGGGCGGGCGCCCGTTCGGCGACGGCACCCCGCCCGGCCCACCGCCGGTGGGGGAGGCGGTCCCGCCCGTCGGGTGAGCCCGCCCCCGGGGGGCGGAGCGAGGGCCCGGATCCGGCCCGGGACAATGGGGCCGATGCCGACCCGACAGCAGCGTCGTCCCCGGTCCGTCGTGCCTCTGCTCGCCGGCCTCGTCGCCGGTGCGCTCGTGAGCAGCGTCGGCGTCGCGATCGGGGCCGTCCCGACGGCCGTCCGGCCGACCGCCGCGGCCTCCCAGCCGGCCGCGCAGCCCGCCGCGGTCTCGCCGGCCGCCACTCCGGAACCGGCCCCGCCGGGTGATCGCGTCCCGGCCTGTACGGCGAAGGTCGCCGCGATGACCCCGCGCGACCGGCTGGCCCAGCGCCTGATGGTGGGCGTCGACGCGGCGAACCCGCGGGCCGCCGCCGAGACGGTGCGCAGCAGCCAGGTCGGCGGGGTGTTCCTCGGGGGGAACGGGACCGCCCTGCTGCGGAACTCACAGCTCACCCGGCTGCAGGCGATGGCCCGGGTGCCGGTGGCCGTCGCCGTCGACGACGAGGGCGGCCGGGTGCAGCGCATCGACGACCTCGACGGCTCGCTGCCCAGCGCCCGCACGATGGCGAGGACGATGACGGTCGAGCAGGTCCGTGAGGCCGGCCGCAAGCGCGGGTCCCAGCTGCTCGCCCGCGGCGTCACGTGGAACTTCGCGCCCACCGTCGACGTCAGCGACCAGGCGGCGAACTCCGTGATCGGGGACCGGTCGTTCTCCGACGACCCGGACGTCGTCACCCGCTACGCCGCGGCGTGGGCGCAGGGCCAGCGCGAGGCGGGCGTGTTCGGCGTGCTCAAGCACTTCCCGGGCCACGGGCACGCCGACGGCGACTCGCACCGGGGCCGCGTCACCACACCGCCGCTGGCCCGGCTCAAGGCCGACGACCTGCGGCCCTACGCCGACCTGCTCGGGCCCGCGGGGGCGCTGCGGGCCGGAGGTGCCGGGGTCATGGTCGGGCACCTCGACACCCCCGGTCTCACCGACGGGCTGCCCGGCTCGCTCACCCCGGCGGTCTACCAGCTGCTCCGCGGCGAGTACGGCTTCGACGGCCTCGTGGTGACCGACGACCTCGGCGCGATGAAGGCGATCACCGGCCAGTTCACGCTGCCCCAGGCGACGGTCCGCGCTCTGCAGGCCGGCGCGGACATGGCGCTGTCGTCCAACGTCACCCCCGTGGCGCCGACGCTCGACGCGCTGGAGCGGGCCCTGGCCGACGGCCGCATCTCGACCGCGGACAACGACCGTGCCGTCGCCCGGATCCTCACCGCCAAGGGCCTCTGCAGCCCCGCCTGACGGGGCGGGTGAGGATCACATGTCTGAGGTTCACATGTCCATGCCGCCGTTGACCGAGATGACGCTGCCGGTGATGTAGCCGGCGTCGTCGTCGACGAGGAACTGCACCGCTCGGGCGATCTCGCCGGCCTGCCCGAGCCGCCCCACCGGTACCTTGGCGACGATCTTGTCCAGGACCTCCTGCGGTACCGCGGCCACCATCTCGGTCTCGATGTAACCGGGGGCGACGCAGTTGACGGTGATGCCCTTGCGGGCGACCTCGCGCGCCATGCTCTGCGTCATGCCGAACAGCCCCGACTTGGATGCGGCGTAGTTGACCTGGCCGACGTTGCCCATCTGCCCGATCACCGAGCTGATGTTGACGATCCGGCCGAAGCCGTGCTCGAGCATGTGGTCGAGCACGGCCTTGGACATGTAGAACGAGCCGGACAGGTTGACCCGCAGCACCGCGTGCCAGTCGTCGATGGTCATCTTGCGCATGGTCTTGTCGACCGTGATCCCGGCGTTGTTGATCAGGTAGTCGATCCGGCCGCGCTGGGCGAGCACCTCCTCGACGACACGCGTGCAGTCCGCGGGCTCGCCCACGTTGCCCTGATGCACCGACACCGATGCACCCTCGGCGCCGAGCTTGCCCGCGAGTTCCTCCGCGGCCTTCGAGTTGCTGCTGTACCCGGCGGCGACATGCACCCCTGATCGCGCCAGAGCGGTGGTGATCGCCGCGCCGATGCCACGGGCGCCGCCCGTCACGATCGCCACCCGCTGGCCGCTGTTGCCGTCCGTCATGCCGGCTCCCGTCATCGTCGAAGGGCTTCGGTCCTTCTGTCCTGCTCGTCGAGCGTGCGTGCCATGCCCCGCTGCACGGCGTCGACCAGATAGGGCCGCAGCCGCGTTGCGGGGACGATCGTGTGCACGGACCCGACCTCCCGGGCCCGTTCGATGCTGTGCCGGCGGTCGAACTCATCGGCGACCTCGCCGAGCTTCCCCGAGCGCACCCCCGACCGGACCGTGGCGAGCTCCGCGCGCAGCCGGGCCGCGTCGGCCTCCGCGCCCGACTCGACCGCCTCGGCGATCCGGGCCTCGAGGTCGGCCACCCGGGGATCGGCGGCGGTGCGCTTGTTGACCTCGCCGGCGAAGACGACGGCCGCGGCGGGCGCGCCGCCGATGACCGAGGCGTAGGAGCCCTCGACCGCGGCGATCTCCATGTTGTCGTTGAGCGTCCCGGAGAACACCACGAACGCGCCGCCGTGATAGCGCGAGACCACGCAGAACACGATCGGCCCGTCGAAGTTGACCACCGCCCGGCCGATCTCGGCGCCGTACTCCAGCTGCAGGCCGCGCAGTGACTCCGGGGAGCCGTCGAAGCCCGACAGGTTGGCCAGCACCACCAGCGGCCGGTTCCCGCTCGCCGCGTTGATCGCCCGCGCGGTCTTCTTCGACGATCGCGGGAACAGCGTCCCGGCCGTCCACTGCGACGGCCCGTCCACCGGCAGGCGGCCCCGCCGCGGCAGCGGCCGGGACTCGATCCCGATCAGGCAGATCGGCTGCCCGCCCAGGTGCGCGTCGAACACCACGACGGACTCCGCGTCGTGCATGTCGACCCACCGCTCCAGCGGCGGGTGGTCGGCGTCGGCGACCCCGCGCAGCAGCGACCGGACGTCGAAGGGCTTCTTGCGTTCGGCGTTCGTCGTGGGCGAGAAGATCTCGCCCAGCGTCGTGAAGTCGGTGCCCGGTCCCGAGTGCGGCGAGTCGCTGACGTCCCGGTCGACCGGGTCGTAGGTCGGCGCGACCCGGGGGAACCGCTCCCCGGGCGCGGTGTAGCTGTGCTCGTAGTGCGCGAGCAGGACGTCGACGGCGCCGGACAGGTCGGGCGCCCAGTACTGCGCCTGCCCGTTCGGCCCCATGATCCGGTCGTAGCCACCGATGCCGAAGTTGTCCTCGGCCGACACCCCGCCGGAGTAGTCGAGCGACTGCTTGCCGGTGAGCACCATCGCCGAGTCCGGCGTCATCACGAGGATGCCCTTGGTGTGCATGAGCATCGTCGCCTCGGCGTTCCAGTACGGCTGGGCGCCGACGTTGATGCCGGTGACCACGACGTTGATCTCGCCGCCGTCCTGGGTGAACTCGATGATCCCGCGCAGCACCCGGGAGATCCAGTCCATGTTCTCGGTGCCCGAGTCCATCGCGATCTTCGCGCCGGCCGACACGGCGAACCACTCCACCGGCGCGTCGAACCGCCGCGCCAGCTCGATCGCCGCGAGGACCCGGCGGCACTCCGGCTCGGCGATCGCACCGAGTGCCTTGGTCGGGTCGCCGATCAGCGCGACCCGGGTCATGCCCTCCGGATAGCGCTCGGTCGCGGTGGTCACCACGCCGAGCACCAGGTTGGCCGTGTTCCCGCCCGGCGCGCGGTCCACCGGCACCGGGGCCCCGTTCTCGTCCAGGTCGTACTCGGTGAACGTGCCGGGCGCACCGCCCCGGTCGGGCGAGCGGGTCAGCATCGGCACGAGCTCGTAGGGGTACACCGCGCCGCGCCGGCGCGCCCGGATCACCTTCTGCGCGTAGGCGTCCAGCTCGCGCAGCGGGGCGACCGGCGGGTCGGTGACCCGTACGGTGAGCCCGGCGCCCGGGGGACGCGACATGCGCAGCATGAGCTCGTGGGGTTCGTCGTCGGGCCCCGCTCCGGCCAGCCGGAACTGCACCATGACCTGCTCCAGACCCAGCCCCTCGGACCGCGGGGCGAGCGCCCGGACCACCTCGTCGAGCTCGGACAGCGGCACGTCGACCACCGGCCACACGTAGAGCAGCACCCGGTTCCAGTCGAGCTTGGCGGCGCTGCGGTCGGCGGACCGGGTCGCGCGCAGGCTGTCCAGGCACGCGTCGAGGACGTGTTCGAGCTCCGGCAGCGCTCGGATGCGCCCGTCGTCGTCGCGTAGCGTGGTCAGGTCGCGGACGTCCGCCAGCGCGATGAGGCGCTGGTCGTCGGGGGTCTCGCGGCCCTGGGCCCGGAACAGGTGCACGTCGGTGGCCGCGGGCAGCGGGGTCAGGTCGAAGGCCGCCAGCCGCCACAGGCCCAGCCGCTCGGCCACCATCGGGTGCATGCCGCGCAGGGTCCGGTCCTCCTCGGGCATCCCGTCGGGGCCGGCCCGGAAGGTGAACCAGGTCGGGCCGCCGCTCTCGCCGTCGGGGCGGCGCACGGCGACGGCGACCCGGCCGACGGCATCGGGGATGGTGCCGAGCCGCTCCCGGATCCGTCCGGCGCGGGCGTCCGGGTCGGCTCCCGCGGAGTCGTCCGAGGTCACGTAGAGGTCGACCAGCGCGATGCGGTCGGCCGGGAGGGCCTCGACCATCTGGTGCAGGTCGGTGGCGACCGCGGACGGGCCCTCGGCGCCGTCCGGCGCGGTGGTGTCCACGCACGTGGCGAGCATCGTGTAGGCACGTCCCTCGTGGACGTAGTCCGCGGTGAGCAGCGGCCGGCCGTCGTGCTCGACGATCTCGGTGTGCTCCAGCGGCCGGATCCGGTAGTAGCGCCGGGTCATCACCTCGAGCATCACGGCGTGGTGCTGGTCGCCGAACACGCGCAGGATCGGCTCGCCCGCGGCCACGATCCTGCGGATCTGCTCGGCACGGACGTCCGGGTCGGTGTCCAGCCGGTCGAGCTCCTCGCGCACCCGGCGCTGCACGTCAGCGCGGTTCTGCTCGATCAGTGGGGCGTCGAAGCAGCGGTAGCGGACCTGCCGGGCGAGGTCGCCGATCACCGGGTGCCGCAGCTGGGTGGCCGTCACCAGGTGGTCGAGCATCCGCCGGTAGCCCTCGCGGGCGTCGTCGGGCAGCGAGTCGGGGTGGCGCAACCGCCACTGCAGCAGGTCCGACACGACCGGGACGTGCGCGCCCGCCCGGCGGTGGGCCAGGAACATCCGGTAGAGCGCCGGGCCCAGCTCCGGGGAGGACTCCAGGTCGGCGACGCCGTAGTGGGCCAGCGCGCGCCGGAGCTTGATCAGGAACGACTCGGGCAGCCCCTCCGTCTCGGCGTCGCGGGACCGTAGGTAGGCGTACAGGTACTCCTGCGGGTTGCGGGTGGCCTCGGCGTCGACGGCGGACTCGTCGTACTCCAGGTCCCCGGAGACCCGGCGGTTGCGCGACAGCGCGCACAGGTCCGCGAAGATCTGCAGGACCGCGGTCTCACCGGCCAGCACACCCGGGTCGTCGTCGGGCAGCTCCGCACGCGCGGCCGCCAGCCCGGACAGCAGCGGGCGTGCCTCCCGCTCGTCGATGTCGAAGCCCAGCACGAGCGAGCGCAGCGCGGCCAGCGCGTCGGCCGCGGCCGCGGCGGGTTCGGGCCGGGCCGCGGCGGGGGCGACGAGCCCGCTCAGGTCGGCCCGGTCGCTGCCGGATCCGGCCGGGCCGTCCTCCGCCTCGGGGTCGGGCTCCAGCCGGACGAGTTTGGTGCCGCCCTCGACCTGGGTGTTCGCCGGGACGAGCACCTCGGCGACCCGGCCGGTGACCGGCGCGCGCAGCGCGGTCTCGAGCTTCATGCTCTCCACGACGGCGACGACGTCGCCCTCCTCGACCTGGTCCCCGGCCTTGACCGGGACGGCCACGACCATGGCCGGCGCCGGGGCGCGGACCA
Organism: Pseudonocardia bannensis; assembly: GCF_012911875.1. Classification (GTDB taxonomy): domain Bacteria; phylum Actinomycetota; class Actinomycetes; order Mycobacteriales; family Pseudonocardiaceae; genus Pseudonocardia; species Pseudonocardia bannensis. Next base: position 15,252 of record NZ_JAAXKZ010000069.1, read on the forward strand.
GGCCGGCCTCGCCGCCGGAGATCCGGTGCACGGCGCCGTCCACCTCGACGAGGTAGTCCGGGCCCTGCGCGACCGAGAGCACCGAGAAGGTCTGGCCGGAGACGGTGAGCCGGCGTTCGAAACGGCCGGCGCGCTCGACGTCGACGTCGACGGTCTGGGTCGACGTGCCGCTCCCGGGCGCCCCGTCGAGCTCCACCCGGTACCGGGCGGGCCGGGACCGGGCCACCCGCAGCCGGTACGCCTCGCCCGCGGCCCGGACGTCGACCTGGTGCCACGTCTCGTGCCCGACCTCGGGGCGGCCGCGCTCGGCGGAGGTGAACAACCGCCCCTGCTGGCGTTCGACGTGGGCGTCGTGCGCCTCCACCGCGGTCGCGAGCAGCGCGATGTCGAGCCGGCGCGGCGGGGCGTAGCCGTCGGCCATCATCGTGTCGAGCCAGGTGGTGTCGACCTCGCCGGTGCGGATCTCGGGCCGGTCCAGCAGGTCGAGCAGGAACGCCTTGTTGGTGGTGCCGCCGTCGATCACCGCGGCGGTCTGGCGCAGCGCCCGGGAGAGCCGGGCCCGCGCCTCGGGCCGGTCCCGGCCCCAGGCGATCACCTTCGCGATCATGGAGTCGTACTGGGGCGGGATGACGTCGCCCGCCGCCACCCCGGTGTCGACCCGGATGCCCGGGCCGCTGGGCAGGGCCAGGTGCTCGATGCGGCCGGGCGCCGGGGCGAACCCGCGCTCCGGGTCCTCGGCGGTGAGCCGGGCCTCGATCGCGTGCCCGTGGGCCGGGGGCGCCACGGGCGCGATGTCCGCGAGCCGGCCCCCGGCGGCGACGTGCAACTGCAGCTTGACGATGTCGACACCGGTGGTCGCCTCGGTGACCGGGTGCTCGACCTGCAGCCGCGTGTTGACCTCGAGGAACGACAGCAGCCGCTCCTTGGGCTCGTAGAGGAACTCCACGGTGCCGGCGTTGAGGTAACCGGCCGCGCGGGCCAGCTCGGCCGCGCTGCGGCGCAGCAGCTCCTCCTGCTCGGCGTCGAGCGCGCTCGACGCCGACTCCTCGAGCACCTTCTGGTTGCGCCGCTGGACGCTGCAGTCGCGGACGCCCAGCGTCCACACGTCACCGGTGGCGTCGGCGACCACCTGCACCTCGACGTGCCGGCCGCCGCGGATCGCGCGCTCGAGGAACACCGTCGCGTCCCCGGCCGTCTTCGACGCCTCCGAGCTCGCCCGCTCGAAGGCCTCGTCGAGCTCGTCGGCGGTCGTCACCAGCCGGATGCCGCGTCCGCCGCCGCCCGCGGTGGCCTTGATCATCAGCGGGTAGCCGATCTCCTCGGCATGCCGGCGGGCGTCGTCGAGGTCGGCGACGGGGCCGCCGCTCCACGCCGCCAGCGGGACACCGACCTCCTCGGCCAGCCGCTTGGACTCGATCTTGTCGCCGAGGCGGCGCATGACCTCCGCCGAGGGGCCGACGAACGTGATCCCGAGCCGCTCGCACAGCTCGGCGAACTCGGCCTTCTCCGAGACGAACCCCCAGCCCGGCCACACCGCGTCGGCGCGGGCCGCCCGCAGCGCGCGCTCCAGCTCGGCGTAGTCGAGGTAGGGGTTGGAGCCGAAGCCCTCCTCGTCGTCCGGGCCGATCAGCACCGCCTCGTCGGCCTCCCGGACGAACATCGCCCGGCGGTCGACGGCCGTGAACACGGCGATGGTGCTCAAGCGTGGGCGACCCTCTGCGTTCCACTCCCGCACGGCGTTGATCAGCCGCATCGCGGGCTCGCCCCGGTTCACGATCGCGAGTCGCTGGAACGCGGGCTCGGTCGCTTCGCTCATACAGTGCTCATTCCCTCTTGCTCGTCGGCCCATTCGTGCTGGTCACTCGCCGAAGGCGACTCGCACGTCGTCGGAGGTCGTCCCGGCCACCCGTGATGCTGCTACGGATTCGCCGTCAGCGGCACCTGATCCCTGCCACACGACCTCGTCGGCCACGATCGCCGGATCGATCCGCAGCACTGCATAGCCCCCCACGGCGCCGGCCCCGAACCCGGGGGCGAACACGCGCATCGGCCGGTCGATCACACCGTCGCGCACCGCGTCGTGCATGGCGATGGGGATGCTCGCCGCGGACACGTTGCCCATCGTCTCGATGTTGAAGTAGAGCTGGTCCGCCGACAGTCCGGCCTTGCCGGCCAGCCCGAGGATCATCGTCTTGTTGGCCTGGTGCGGAACGATCAGCTCGATGCCCTCCAGCAGCGACCGGTCGGGCTGCTGCGGATCGTCCTGGGCGCCGAGCTCGTCGATCATCTGGCCGAGGTAGCGCTGCACCAGGGCCTTGACCTCCGGGCCGTAGACCGTGATGTCGTTGTCGAACTCGGGGTTCGGCCAGATGATCGAGTTGACTTCGCTCCACGGCCCGCTCGCGTAGGTCTGCACCACGTCGACGTCGCCGCTCGCGCCCGGTCCGCCCGGCGCGACCACGAGCGCCGCGGCGCCGTCGCCGAAGATCATCCGAGAGGTGCGCACACTGCCGATCTTGTCCGAGAACTTCTCCACGCAGACCAGCAGCACCGGCCGGTCCACCTCCTGCAGCAGCCGCACCGCCTCGGCCAGCCCGTAGGGCAGCCCCGCGCAGGCCGCGACCAGGTCCACCGAGGCGTGGGTCTGCAGCAGGCCCAGCTCCCCGGACAACCACGTGGACACCGAGGGGATCAACCGGTTGCTGGTGCACGTGCTGACCAGCACCGCGCCGATCTCCTCGGGCCGGCGACCGGCGTGGGCGAGCGCCGCCCGGGCCGCGTCGAGGGCCAGGTGCTCCAGCTCGCGGCTGGTGTAGCGGCGCTGGTCGATACCGGTCTTGGCGCTGATCTCGTCGGCGCTCATCGGTGACCAGGAGAAGCTGGAGTTTCGGATGACGTCGGTGTTGTCGCAGACGTGCTCGCCCCGGATGATCGCGAGCGCCTCCAGAACCGGCTGGATCGCGAACGCCTCCCGGACGCGCACCGGCGGGTACGGCCGAACGGGCGCGCTCGCCTCGATCGGCCCGCGGGCCGCCGGGACGGGCGAGGGCGTGGTGTCCCTCGCCCGGACGCTCTTGACCCGGTTGATGAACGCGGCGACGTCGCGGTTGCGCGGATGGAACACGATCACGAAATCGTCGTCGCCGATCGCGGAGGGCGGGCGCAGCTCGGTGCGCGACCGGTCCCACGGGTACTGGTTGTGCAGCACCATCGCCCAGCGCATCAGAGCTTCGAGCTCGGGCACCTTCTCGTCGGCGTCCAGGATCTCGTCGGCACGGAAGACCGGGTAGTCCGGGTCGTGATCGGGCAGCACGAAGGTGAGCGCCTCGGGATCGGCCAGGAACTCCGCGACCGTCGGTTTGATCGGCGGCAGCTCGGTGGCGTGGTGGAGCTTGTGCCGGAACAGGTCGAACAGCAGGCCGAAGACCTTGTCCTCGGTCGCGGCGTCGAAGGTGGCCGGCAACCGGTGGTAGGCGTCGGCCACCGCGGCCACCTTGCGCTCGCCCTCCTTCCAGGGGACCAGGACCGGCAGGAAGACGTCCTCGCGGGAACGTGGCACGTCGCGCCAGCGGGTCGGCCTCTTGTCGAACATCGGGATCGAGAAGCGGTTGGCCCAGAACAGGTTCTGGCCGAGATCCCGCAACAGTTCGAAACGGCCGGGATAGGAACCGGACTCGGCACGGGCCAGGATGTCGGTACCGGTCGGCGCCTTCGCCTCGAAATCGCGCCCGATGACCGCGGTGAACTGTTCGAGCGTGTCGAGGACCGAGAAGTCCAGCTCACCGAGGAAGTTGGCCGGGAACACCAGGCGGCCGTGGCGGTTGATCACGAATGGCTTCATCTGCCGTCTCCGCATCGATCGGGTTCACGATCGACCCAAGACGATGTGACCTGCATCGCACAACCGGCCGTGCGGGGGACAGGGCCGCCGCGCTCGGATCCCTCCTATAGCCCAGCGCCACGACGGCCTGGGGGCACGGACGAGCGGCCGGTCCACGACGAGCCCGGATGCCTGCTGCACGCGCTGCACCGGGCGCCGTCGGGGGCGTTCGTGTTCGTGGGGAAGTGGAGTTCGGCGCAGGCGATGTGGAGCGTGGGGCGCTGTAGACGGCATGATCACCGCGTGCGGCAGACGGTGACGCGGGACGGGCTGGTCTTCGACGTCCGGGAGGCGGGCCCGCCCGACGGCGACCCGGTGCTGCTGTTGCACGGGTTCCCGCAGCGCGCCGACTCCTGGGACGCGGTCGTGCCCGCCCTCACCGAGCGGGGGTACCGGACGCTCGCCATGGACCAGCGCGGGTACTCCCCGGGCGCCCGCCCCCGCGGGCGCCGGGCCTACCGGATGGCGGAGTTGGTCGCCGACACCGCGGCGGTCATCGACAGCCTGGGCGGCGGCCGGGTGCACCTGGTCGGGCACGACTGGGGTGCCGCGGTCGCCTGGCAGGTGGCCATCGAGCACCCCGAGCGGATCCGCTCGCTGACCGCGCTCTCGGTACCGCCGCCCGAGGCGTTCCTGCGCGCGATGGTGACCAGCCGGCAGGCCCTGGCCTCCTGGTACATGGCCTTCTTCCAGCTGCCCTGGGTGCCCGAGCGGCTGCTCGGGCCCCGGCCCGGGCAGGCCCGGTCCGACCGGTTCGTCCGCGTGCTGCGGGCCGGCGGGCAGGGTGCCGCCGCGGCCGAACGGGACGCGACGGCCATGGCCGCCCCGGGGGCGCTGACCGGCGGGCTGAACTGGTACCGCGCGATCCCGCTGTCCCTGGCCGGGCGCGACACCCGCCCCGTGACCCGCCCGACGCTGTTCGTGTGGAGCGACGGTGACATCGCCATCACCCGGGCCGGCGTCGCGCGGGCGGCCCGGTACGTCACCGGCCCGTACCGCCAGGTCGAGCTGCCGGGCGTCAGCCACTGGATCCCCGACGAGGTGCCCGGCGAGCTCGCCGCGCTGCTGCTGGAGCACCTGGCCGCTCACCCGGGCTGACGAGACGCTCCCGCCGGGTTCCTAGGGTACGAAGCCCGGGCCCTCGATCACCGGGTGCGCGGTGAGGAAGTCCTCGTCGACCTCGACCCCCAACCCCGGGCCGTCCAGCGGGCGCACGGTGCCCTCGGCCGGGTCCACCCGGAACGCCTCCGAGGTGAGCTTCTCCCGGAACAGGTTGTCGGGGGAGACGTCGGCCTCGAAGTAGCCGCCGTTGTCGACCGAGGCGAGCAGGTGGATCGTCGCCGCCATGTTCAGCCCGGTGGCCGAGGTGTGCGGGTGGACCGGCAGCTTCCACGCCGAGGCGAGCGCGGCGATCCGGGCGACCTCGGTGATTCCGCCCGACTTGGAGAGGTCGGGTTGCAGCACGGTGATCCAGCCGTCCTCGATGAGGCGGTGGAAGTCGAAGCGGGTGTAGTGGTTCTCCCCGGCGGCCAGCGGAACGCCCAGGAACCCGGCCGCGGCGGCGTAGCGGCGGTGGTCGTGCGGCGGGAACGGTTCCTCCAGCCAGCCGACGCCGTGCTCGCGCAGCGCGGGCGCCACGCGGCGGACGTCGTCGAGGCCGTAGGCGGTGTTGGCGTCGGTGAGCACCGTCAGGTCGGGGAACGCATCGCGCACCGCGGCCACCCGCGCCATGTCCGGTCCGGGGCCCTCGCCGATCCGCAGCTTCACCGCCCGGTAGCCCTCGGCGCGCAGTGCCGCGACCATCTCGACCAGCGTGGCCGGCTCGGCGAAGCCGAGCGACACCCCGCCCGCGTAGGCCGGCACCGGCCGCGCCGACCCGCCGAGCAGCTTGTACACCGGCCAGCCCGTGGCCTTGCCGCGTAGGTCCCACAGCGCCATGTCGATGCCCGACAGCCCGATCGAGGCGGCGGCGCCCAACCCGTGGCTGGCCAGTTGTGCGGTGTAGACCCGCTGCCAGACGCCGACGGTGTCGGTCGCGTCCGCGCCGACCACGAGCGGCGCCAGCGTTGAGTTGATCAAGTGCGCGACGGTGCCCGGGGATCGGCCGTGATGCGCCTCGCCCCAGCCGGCCAGACCGTCCTCGGTGGTCACCTTGACGACCACCGCGTCGCGCTTGATCGCCTTGCCGATGCCGAGCCGGACGGCCGCGCGGTCGGAGGTCGGGAACGAGGTCGGGTAGGCCCGGACGTCGACGATGCGCATGAGCCGATCCTTGGCCACTCCGGGTCACGACACGCGGCGATCTCGTGTTCGATATCGAGACACGTGTGATCTGTCTCACTGCAGCACGCTGGTTGTCCGCTCCGACCGGTCCGGCTCGGGGTCTCGCGTCCCGCCCGCACGAGGAAAGTCAGGGAGGAATTCGGAATGAAATTCAACCTGTTCATGCTGCCGACCATCCCGGCGACGTTCGAGGAACGGGAACGACTCCGCCCGATCGGCCGGAACAAGGAGAGGTACCAGCAGATGCTCGAGGAGGTGCGGACCCTGGCGGTGATGGCCGACGAGGCGGGCTTCGACGCGCTGTCCACCACCGAGCACCACTTCCACTCGGAGGGTTTCGAGGCCTCCGTCGCGCCGCTGCTGATCTATGCGGACCTCGCCGCGCGCACCAAACGGATCAAGTTCGCGCCGATGGCGCTGGTGCTGCCGTCCTGGGACCCGCTCCGGCTGGCCGAGGAGATGGCCGTGCTGGACCACCTGACGCAGGGCCGGCTGTACTCCGGGTTCGCCCGCGGCTACCAGGACCGCTGGACCAATGTGCTCGGCCAGCACTACCACGTGACCGGGGCCCCCATGGACGGCTCCGCGGTGGACAACCACAACCGGGCGGTCTTCGAGGAGGTCCACAAGATCGTCAAGATGGCGTGGACACAGGAGACGATCGAGTACAACAGCGAGTACTACTCGGTGCCGCAGCCCTACGAGGAGGGCATCACGCGCTGGCCGGCGCACGAGTGGACGCGCAAGTACGGCGCGCCGGGTGAGGTCGACGAGAACGGCGTCGTCCGCCGGATCTCGGTGATCCCGGCCCCCTACCAGGATCCGTATCCGCCGTCGTTCCAGCCGTTCTCGGTGAGCGCGAAGACGATCGAGTACACCGCGACGCAGGGCATCACGCCCTTCATCCTCACCTCCTACCCGCCCGATTTCGTGCGGCTCTGTGAGACCTATCAGAAGGTCGCGGCGGAGAACGGCCGCCAGCTCGGGCTGGGCCAGGGCGTGGGGGCGTTCCGGTCGGTGCACTTCGGCGACTCCGAACAGGAAGCCGTCGATCTGATGACGCGCACCAACTACGAGGGGTTCCGGATCTACTTCTCCGGATTCGGCTTCTGGGAGGCGTTCCGCACCCCGGAGGACGACGCGAAGTACCCGCGCGACCCGGACAACTACGTCGCGCTGCCGCCGGAGGAATGGACGGTCGAGCGGTTCCGCAAGGTCAAGTACGGCATCGCGGGCACCGTCGACCAGGTACTCCGTGACATCGAGGACGTGGCGACGATCCACCAGTCCGCCGGCGGCGAGTTGGAGTGGTTCAGCTGGTTCTTCGACCAGGGCTTCATGTCCTTCGACGAGTCGCGCCGGCAGATGGAGATCTTCGCCGAGAAGATCATCCCGAGGTTCACCTGACGGCCCGGCAGCGCTCCGGCCACCGGCGTCCGCGTCCCACTGTGGGACGCGGCGCCGGGACGGCCGGCACCTAGGGTCGCGGCATGGCCCGCGTTCCGTACGTCGATCCCGAGTCCGCCCCGCCCGCCACCGCATCGGCGCTGCGCAAGATGCCCAGGCTGAACGTGTTCGGCCTGCTCGCCCAGGCCGAGTCGGCGTTCGTCCCCTGGCTGCGCTTCGGCGGCGTCGTGCTCTCCGACCTGGAGATCGACCCGCTGCTGCGTGAGCTCGTGATCCTGCAGGTCGGCCGGCTGGCCGCCCGCTACGAGTGGGACCAGCACGTGCCGATCGCCGTCGCCGCCGGCGCGACCGACGAGCAGATCGCCGCGCTCGACCGCGGGGAGACCGACGCCGCCTGCTTCACCGCCGCGCAGCGCGCCGCCCTGGCGTTCGTCGCGGACATGGTGCGCGACGGCGAGGTGCCCGACAAGACGTTCGCCGCCCTCGCCGCGGAGCTCGACGACCGGCGGATCGTCGAGGTCGCGCTCACTGCCGGGCACTATCTCGGCCTGGCCAGGATCATGACGGCGCTGCGCATCGACCCGGACGAGGCCGCCGGCCCCGGGGCGCTCCCCTCCGCCCGGACCTGATCGCCCGGGCCGCCGGTGCGGCGGGCCGGGCCGGCTGTTCGGCCCGGCCCGCTCGCAGAGCGTCGCCCACCAGGCTCGCGCCGGCGGTCAGATGCTGTTGAGCAGGTGGAAGCCCCGCCGGAAGTACACCGCCGGGAGGTCCTCACCGAGGCGGGTGTTCTCCACCTTGCCGAGCAGGATCGTGTGATCCCCGCCCGGGTGCTTGGCGTGTGCCGTGCAGTCCAGCGTCACGCAGGAACGCGGCAGCACCGGCAGCCCGCGCTCGTCGGCGACGAACCCGGCGTCGGCGAACTTGTCCGCCCCACGGGTGGCGAACCGGATGGCCAGGTCGGCGTGCTCGGGATGGATCACGTGCACGATCCACCGCTGGGCCGCCTGGAACACCGGGTGGCACTCCGCCGACTCGGCCAGGCACACCAGCACCAGCGGCGGGTCCATCGAGACCGAGCAGAACGAGGTGGCGGTGAATCCCCACCAGCGGCCGTCGGCGTCGGTCGTGGTGACGATGGTGACCCCGCTCGGGAACGACGCCATCGCGTCGCGGAACAGCCGGGCCTCGTCCGGGGCCGACTGCGCGGGATGCGCGCTCATGAGGCGCCCCCGACCGCGGTGACCGGTGCCGCCGGGGGCACGGCCGCGGGGAAACCCGCGCCGAACTGATGGTCCATCCGGGTGCGTTTGGTCGTCAGGTAGCTGATGTTGTCCGGGTTGGGTGCGATGACGAGCGGTTCGCGGCCGGCGATGCGCACCCCGTGGCCGGCCAGGCCCCGGTACTTGGCCGGGTTGTTGCTCATCAGCCGGATCTCGCGGACGCCGAGGTCACGCAGCATCTGGGCGCCGATGCCGTACTCCCGGCTGTCCACCGGCAGGCCCTGCGCCAGGTTCGCGTCCACGGTGTCCATCCCGGCGTCCTGCAGGTTGTAGGCGCGCAGCTTGTGGCTCAGCCCGATCCCGCGGCCCTCGTGCCCGCGCAGGTACACGACGACGCCGCGGCCGGCCTCGCCGATCTTGCGCATGGCCAGGGCCAGCTGTTCCCCGCAGTCGCAGCGCCGGGAGGCGAACACGTCCCCGGTCAGGCACTCGGAGTGCACCCGGACCAGCACCGGCTCGCCGGCCGGGCTGCCCTCGGCGCCGGTCTGGTTGACGTCGCCGAGCACCAGCGCGACGTGCTCGCAGTCGTCGGTCAGCGACCGGTAGGTGATCGCGGTGAACTCGCCGTACTCGCTCGGCACCCGGCCGGCGGCCTCGCGCCGAACCAGGGTCTCGGTCTCGCGGCGGTAGCGGACGATGTCGGCCACGGCGACGGTGACCAGGCCGTGCTCGGCGGCGAAGCGCGCCAGCTCCGGGCGCCGGGCCATGGTGCCGTCGTCGTTGGTGACCTCCGAGAGCACCCCGGCCGGGTACAGCCCGGCCATCCGGCACAGGTCTACGGCGCTCTCGGTATGCCCGGCCCGGCGCAGGACCCCGCCCTCGCGGGCCCGCAGCGGGAAGATGTGCCCGGGCCGGGAGAGGTGCTCGGGGCGGGTCGCGGGGTCGACCAGCGCGCGGATCGTCAGCGCCCGGTCGGTCGCCGAGACGCCGGTCGACGTGCCGGCCTTCAGGTCGACCGACACGGTGAAGGCGGTGCCCCGGGGGTCGTCGCTGTCGGTCACCATGAGCGGCAGCCGCAGCTCGTCGGCGCGCTCGTCGGTGATCCCGACGCAGAGCAGCCCACTGGTGTGCCTGATCATGAAGGCCATGGCCTCGGGGGTGGCCAGCTCGGCCGCCATGATGAGGTCGCCCTCGTTCTCCCGGTCCTCGTCGTCGACGACCAGGACCATTCGTCCGCGACGCAACTCCGCCAGCGCGGCCTCGACGGCCCGCGCCGAGCGCGTCTCGTCCGAGGGGTCGGCTGTGCCGGTCTCCGGGCCAACGACGTGATCCATGTCATCACGGTAGGAGCGGGCCGCAGGCCGGAGGTGTCCGAGATCTAGACACACCGATCAGAAGACGGTGTTCTCCAGGTCGATACCGGCCGCCTGCAGCTTGCGGTACAGCGTCGACCGCGAGATCCCGAGGAGCGCGGCGGCGTCCTTCTTGTTGCCGGCGGTCTCGGCCAGCGCGTCGAGGATCGCGTGCACCTCGGCCCGCTCGAACCGGGTCAGCGTCCGCCGCGGTGCCGCGCGCCGGACCTCGGGCGGCACCTCGGCCAGGCCCGGGTTGCCACCCCCGGGGGCCGCGGCCAGCATCCGCTGCACCACCGATCGCAGCTCGCGGACGTTGCCCGGCCAGGACAGCCGCATCAGCAACTGCACGACCTCGGGCGCCACCCGCCGTGGTGCGGCGAACGCGGAGACCAGCACCGGGATGTCACGCAACCGGTTGCGCAGCGGGGGCAGCCGCAGTTGCTCGGCGTCCAGATCGGGCAGTGCGGTGTCCTCCCAGGAGCTGCCGCAGGTGAAGGTGGCGGAGCACCGCCAGCCGCGGCTGATCCCGGTGCCGAGGATCGCCGAGACGGTCCGGACGACGTCGGGGGACAACAGGTCCAGACGGCGCACCACGAGATCGCCGGGCTCGCCGCCCACGATGTCGCGCAGCCGGTCGAGCCAGCCGGCCGCGCCGTCGACCTCGATCGCGGCCGCGTCGTGCACGACGGCGGCGCCGTGTTCGCGGTGCAGGGCCTGCGCCATCGCCAGCTTGCCCACACCCGCCTCCCCGCACACCACGACGACGCGCTCGCCCAGTGCCGCGCGGCCGGCGCGGTAGGCACCGAGGAGCGCCCGGTCGGTACCGGCCAGGCCGGGCGGGCCCTCGGGCGGTGCGCTGCGTGCCGGCCGGGGCGGCGCAGGTTCGGCCGTCGGCCGGATCTCGACGAGCGCCCCGATGATCTCGCCGCCGTCGCGCACCGGTGTCGTGCGGGCGCGTGCGGTCCGCCCGCCGGCCAGGGGCAGTTCGTTCTCGACGGCCGCGGTCCCACCCGCCATGGCCCGGGCCGCGTGGTCCCACACCAGCGGCTGGTCCGCACCGTCGAGCAGCCGGGCAGCCTGCGGGTTGGTCATCAGCACCCGCTCGCTGAGCACCACGATCCCGGCGTGGCTGCGCCGGGAGGCCGACATGAACTGCTCGAGCAGGGCCCGCTCCTGCGGCGAGTGCTGCTCGAACAGCCGGTTCTCGATGCTGCGGGCGGTCTGCTCCGCGATCAGCGTGACGAGCGTGTTGTCGTGGTCCGCCGCGCAGGTGACGTCGAGGACACCCAGGGGGCGACGGCTCACCGGGTCGATGATCGGCACCCCGACACAGGTGAACTGCACGAGTTGCTCGACGTAGTGCTCGTGGCCGTCGATGCGGGTGGTCCGGCCGAGCTCGATCGCGGTCCCCAGCCCGTTGGTGCCGACGGCGTCCTCGGCGAAGACGAACCCGGGTGTCACGTTGAGCGCGTCCAGCGCGCGCAGCAGCTGGCGCTCCCGGACCCGGCGGTCGAGGATCCGCGCCTCGGCGTCGGTGACGATGAAGCTGATCCCGAGCTCGCCGAGCCGCTCGTTGACGGTGTCGAGGACCGGGCCGGCGGCACGCAGCAGCCGCGACTCCGGGTTGACGTCGGGCCGGTAGGGCGGCTCGATGTTCTCCGGGGGGACCGACCAGCTCGAGCAGCGGCGCCACGACGACGAGATCTCGTCGCGGACCTGCAGCGGCGGGATGCCGGAGCTGAGGAAGCGCTCCCGCTCGCGGGCCAGCGCGCGGCCGACCGAATGCACCGTCGTCATCTCGGACCCCATCGTCCTCGTCCGCGGCAGCCGGACCGGGGAGAATGCCGGCCTGCCGCCGACGCTAGTGCCGGCCTGTCCCAGGCTGTGTCCCAAAATGAGTCACGGCGATGACCCTGGCCGACGTGCCAGAATTCGCTGTGGATTTCGCGACGGAAGACGACCACCGCGCCATCCGGGAAGGCGTCCGCGCGGTCTGCCGTGACTTCGACGACGCCTACTGGCGCGCCTGCGACGCCGAACACCGGTTCCCGTGGGATTTCTACAAGGCCATGGCCGCCGGCGGCTGGCTCGGGATCGCGATCCCCGAGGAGTACGGCGGCGGTGGCCGGGGCATCACGGAGGCATCGATCGTGCTGGAGGAGGTCGCGGCCTCCGGGGCGGCGATGAACGGCTGCAGCGCGATGCATCTGTCCGTGTTCGGGATGAACCCGGTGGTCAAGTACGGCAGCGCCGAGATGCGCGAGATGTACCTGCCCCGCGTCGCGTCGGGTGACCTGCACGTGGCGTTCGGGGTCACCGAGCCCGACTCCGGGACCGACACCGCCTCGCTCACCACGCGGGCCCGGCTCGACGGTGACCACTACATCGTGCGCGGCCAGAAGGTGTGGACGTCCAAGGCGCAGGACTGCGAGAAGGTGCTGCTGCTGGTGCGCACCACCCCGGTCGAACAGTGCGCCAAGCGCACCGACGGGCTGACCCTGCTGCTCGCCGACCTGCAGCGCCCCGAGGTCGACATCGCACCGATCCCGAAGGTGGGCCGCAACGCCGTGGCCTCCTGCGAGGTCCGCTACGACGACCTGCCGGTGCCGGTGACCGACCGCGTCGGCGAGGAGGGCAAGGGCTTCCGCTACCTGCTCGACGGGCTCAACCCGGAGCGGATCCTCATCGCCGCCGAGGCGCTGGGGATCGGGCGGGTCGCGATCCGCCGGGCCGTTGACTACGCCAACTCCCGCCGGGTGTTCGGCCGCCCGATCGGGCAGAACCAGGGCCTGGCGTTCCCGCTGGCCGAGGCGCACATGCGGCTGCGTGCGGCCGAGTTGATCGTGCGCGAGGCGGCGTGGCGTTACGACCAGGGCCTGCCGTGCGGCGAGCAGGCCAACACGGCGAAGTTCCTGGCCTCCGAGGCCGGGCACTTCGCCGCCGACCGCGCGATGCAGACCCACGGCGGGTTCGGCTACGCCAAGGAGTACGACGTCGACCGCTACTGGGTGGAGTCGCGGTTGATGAAGATCGCACCGATCTCGCAGGAGATGGTGCTCAACTACGTCGCCGAGCACGTGCTCGGGCTACCGCGCTCGTACTGAACCCGGACAGAACCGGGATACTGCCGGGCGTGGAGGTCTTGAGCAGCCGCGTCCTGCTGCGTCCGGCGGATCCAGTGGCCAGCACGGCCTTCTACCGTGACGTGCTCGGACTCGCGGTCTACCGCGAGTTCCCCGGTGGCACGGTGTTCTTCCTGGGGTCGGGGTTCCTGGAGGTCTCGGGGGGAGGTGGCGTGCCCCCCACGGACGGGCTGGCGCTGTGGCTGCAGGTCCGCGACCTCGCCGCGACGCAGCAGGAGCTCACCGAGCGCGGGGTGACCGTGCTGCGGGAGCCGCGCCGCGAACCGTGGGGGCTCGACGAAATGTGGATCGCCGACCCCGACGGGGTGCGGATCGTGCTGGTCGAGGTGCCGGCCCAGCATCCGATACGGCGCGACAGCCGGACGTCCTGAGCCGCCGGATCAGCCGGCCCGGCGCCGCGCTCCCGGCCCTGGGACGGCGCGCACCCGCGCCTCCGGTTCGAGGACGTGCCCGTTCTCGCAGCGCACCTCGACGTGCACCGGGGCGCCGCACTCCGGGTGCACCATGCGCATCGGCGGACCGTCCTCGCCGCCGAGGTGGGTGTCGCCCCAGTCGAGCATGGCCAGCATGATCGGCCGCAGGTCGCGACCGGCCGGGGTCAGGTGGTACTCGTGGCGCTCCCGGCGGCCCGGCTCCCGGTAGGGCACCCGCTCCACCAGCCCCGCGTCGACGAGCGTGGCCAGCCGCCGGGTCAGCACGTTGCGGGCGATCCCGAGGTGACCGGCCAGGTCGTCGAACCGGCGCACCCCGTTGAACAGGTCACGCAGCACGAGGACGGTCCAGGCGTCGCCGATCAGCGACGCGGTGCGTGCCACCGAGCACGTGCCGCTGTCCAGCTCGGTGTAGTCCATGCGGGTCAGGGTAGTGGCGCTGGGTTGCGTGTGACTACTGACGTGGGCATCAGCGCTGTGCCGCCCCCAGCTCGAGCCGCCGGTCATCCGTCGACGGCCCGTCCCCCGGTAGGGCGCCCGGCGTCGCCGGGGCCGGGGTGAGCGCGGCGATCAGCGTCGCGAGCAGCGCCGCTCCCGCCGCGGCGAGGAAGATGACCATGTACGCGGCCGCGGACGGCTGCACGGTCCCGCCGGCCCGGATGGTCAGGGCGGTGGACACCGCGGCGATGACGGCGGTGCACGACGACGTGCCGAGCTGACGCATCAGGGTGTTGAGGCTGTTGGCCGCGGCCGTCTCGGTCGGCGGGACCGCGCGCATGATCAGCAGCGGCAGCGCCGAGTAGGCCAGCGCGGCGCCGATGGCGATGACCGTCGTGGCCAGGATGATCAGCGCCAGGTTCCCGGGCAGCAGGGCGAAGCCGAGGTTGCCCACGGTCAACACGAGCGCGCCGACCACGAGCGTCGTGCGCGGGCCGCGGCGGTGCGAGAGCCGGGCCGAGGCGGGGGAGAAGACCGTCATCGCCGCGCCCATCGGCAGCATCGCGACGCCGGAGAGCACCAGCGACAGCCCGAATCCGTACCCGGTCGCGGGCGCCGCCTGCAGGATCTGGGTGCTCACCATGAACGACGCGAACATCGCGAAGCCGACCAGGATCGTGGCGAGGTTCGTCCACAGGACGGCGGGACGGGCGCTGACCCGCAGATCCACGAGGGGGCCCTGGGTGCGCAGCTGAAGAACACCCCACACCGCGAAGACCGGCACTGCGGCGATCAGCAGGCCGAGCACCCGGGCGCTCGACCAGCCCCACTCCGAACCCTTGGAGACCGCCAGCAGCAGGCAGACGAGCGCGGCGCTGAGACCCGCCGCCCCCGGCAGGTCGAACCGGCCCCCGGTACGCAGCGGGGACTCGGGCACGAGCCGGCGGACGAGCAGGATCAGGCCGCCGGCGAACACGGCCGCACCGAGGAACAACCATCGCCAGTGCAGGTTCTGCGCGACCAGACCGGTGAGCGGCAACCCGACGGCGCCGCCGATGCCGAGTGACGAGCTCATCAGGCCGACCCCGCTGCTCACCCGGTCCGCGGGCAACTCGTCGCGCATGATGCTCAGGCCCAGCGGCACCACGCCGAGGGACACGCCCTGCAGCACCCGGGCGGCCAGCAGCACCTCGATGCCGGGCGACACCGCGCCCAGCAGCGATCCGAGCGTGATCAGCACCAGGGCGATCAGGAGCATCCGGCGCTTGCCGTACATGTCGCCGAGCCGGCCCAGAACCGGCGCCGACACCGCGCCCGCCACCAGCGTCGCGGTGACCAGCCAGGCGGCCGTCGCCGGCGAGGTGGACAGCAGCCGGGGGAACAGCGGTAGCAGCGGCACCACGAGGGTCTGCATGAGTGACACGACCAGCCCGCAGGAGGCGAGCACCCCGATCACGCCGACAGGCCGGGTACGGGGGAGGGCATCGGCCACGGACACATCTCCACTTCGGGTCAGCGCGCTGCCCGATCAGGTGACCACGGACGGGTGTCCTCCGACAAGAGAATTCCTTACCTTTGCCAACGATCCCCTCATGAGGAACAGGGCGGGTGGGGAG
>NZ_JAAXKZ010000006.1 GCF_012911875.1 Pseudonocardia bannensis
CGTCCGGCCCGCCCGGATCGCATCGGCCACGGCCTCGACGGCGTCGTCCTGGCCGACGACGCGTCGGTGCA
The DNA here is from genome assembly GCF_012911875.1 of Pseudonocardia bannensis. Classification (GTDB taxonomy): domain Bacteria; phylum Actinomycetota; class Actinomycetes; order Mycobacteriales; family Pseudonocardiaceae; genus Pseudonocardia; species Pseudonocardia bannensis. The sequence goes on from NZ_JAAXKZ010000006.1 coordinate 72, forward strand.
GCTCGTCCTCCAGGTGCAGGAGCCGGTTCCGCTCGGTGGCGGTCAGCCGGGCGACCGGGATCCCGGTGCTGCGGGAGACGACCTCGGCCACGTCGTCGGCGGTGATCTCGACACCGTCGCGGAGCGCCTCGCGCGCCACACCCAGCCCGGCCTCGGCGCGGTCGAGCTCGCCGGTGAGGATCTGGGCGCGTTCGTAGTCCTCGGCGTCGATGGCGACGTCGCGGGCCCGGCGCAATTGCTCCAGCTGCCGCGTGAGAGCCGCCGACGCGGGGTCGTCGGCTCGCGGGCGGATGCCGGCCCGCGCGGCGGCCCGGTCGATCAGGTCGATCGCCTTGTCGGGCAGGAACCGGTCGCCGAGGTACCGGTCGGACAGCTGTGCGGCCGCGACCGTGGCCGCGTCGCTGATCCGCACCCCGTGGTGGCGCTCGTAGCGATCGCGCAGGCCGCGCAGGATCGCGATCGTCTCCTCGACGGACGGCTCCGCCACCCGGACGGGCTCGAAGCGGCGCTCCAGTGCCGGGTCGGACCGGATGTGCCGGCGGTACTCCTCGGCCGTCGTGGCCCCGATGAGCTGGAGCTCCCCGCGGGCCAGCGCCGGCTTCAGGATGGTCCCGGCGTCCATCGCACCGCCCTCGGCCGCGCCGGCTCCGACCACCGTCTGCAGCTCGTCGACGAACAGCACCACCGACCGGTCCGCCGCGACCACCTCGTCGATCACACCGGTGAGCCGCTCCTCGAAGTCGCCGCGGTAGCGGGTGCCGGCCACCATCCCCGCCAGGTCCACCGCGACCACCCGCACCCCGCGGATCGCGTCCGGCACCTGCCCGTCCACCACCCGCTGGGCGAGGCCCTCCACGATCGCGGTCTTGCCGACGCCCGGGTCACCGACCAGCACCGGGTTGTTCTTCGTCCGCCGGGCCAGTACCTCGAGCAGGTCGTCGATCTCGGCCTCCCGACCGATCACCGGGTCCAGGGCGCCACGCTCGGCCGCGGCGGTCAGGTCGCGGCCGAAGCGGTCCAGCCGAGGGGTGGCCGAGGGCCCCGCCGGCCGGGAGCCGGCCTGCGTGCCCGACGCCGCGCCGCCCAGCGACGACTCCAGATTCCCGACGAGGCGGCCGACCAGGTCCTCCAGCGGACCGAACCCCGAGCCGAACCGATCATCAGGCATGCCGACCTCCCCGATCGCCGCCCGCGCGAGCCCGCAGGGCCGCGCGGCACCCCCGATGGTGCCCCTCCGGAGCGCCGGACGCCGCACCCATCCCGGCACCGACTCCGACCACGGGCACTGCAGGCGCCGGGATCGCACCCAATCGGCCGTAGGTAACGATTCGTGCCAGACCCGGCGAAACCGGATCCGCGGTTCTACCATTCGCTTCGCGTCCATGGTGGACCTACGGAGGTAAAATGATCATTCTCGGTTTGATCCTGCTACTTCTGGGCTTTTTCCTCGGCATCCAGATCCTGTGGATCTTGGGACTCATCCTCCTCGTGGTAGGGGTGGTCCTGGCCGTCCTGGGCGGGACCGGCCGGGCGGTCGCCGGACGGAAACACTTCTTCTGATCGATCTGCGCCGAACCCCGGTCCTCCGCCACGCGGCACGGGAGGATCGGGGTTTCTGCTGTCGGGTCCCGGCGGGGCCAGGGCCCGCCGGGAGATCCTGGGTCCTGCCGCTACCGGGCGGACCCGGCCGGACCCCGTTCCGCTCTGGCTTTTCGCACCGCGAAATGAGGTCGTTGGACCCAATCGCACACGAGGGCGGCGTAGTGGAATGGGCGCCTCGACGACGTCAGGGGGGCGGGTCATGGGCAGGGCTTCTGTCCCACGCACGAGCACCGCCATCTCCCCACTCGCCGGGTGGGACCCGGTACCGACCTGAGCCGGTCGACCGGCACGCGAACTGCGAGCGGTCAAGCAGACGGCCCCCGTGCACGCACGGCGTCGTGGCCGGCAGGAACGTCGGTACTCCGGTGAGGGTGGCGTGCGATGTCGACGACGGAAACCAACCGGTCCCAAGGGCACACGGCCGCCGCCGAACGGCGCAACGGCTCATCGGGGCCGACGTACGGCTCCGCCGAGGAGGCGACGAACGGCCTCCCGCCACCGGCGTCCGAGGTGGACGCCGACATCGACCTGCCCCGACTGCTCGAGCTCACCCGGCTCACACCGGTCCAGGCGCTCGCCATCGGGCTCGACGTCCTGTCCACCGTAGAGGCCCGGCACCGCGCCGGGGCGGCACCCGTCGGGTTCGATCTCGGGTCCGCCCACGTGGGCATCGACGGCCGGACCCGGCTGGACGGCCCGCTCGCCGAATCCGGGCCCACCCCCCGGCCGCGACGATCCGCCCTGGCCGACACGGGATCCTTGCTGGCCGCACTGGCGCGTGCCGCACGGCAGTCGCGCCGCGTGGACGAGCGCGCGCAGAGCACCATCGCCGCTCTCGACCGTGCCGCGGCCACGGCCGCGGCACCCGACGGACAGATCACGTCCGTGACCGCGCTGCTCCGGCAGGCCGACGCCACCGCCGGCGGTGCCGCGGCAGCCACCGCCGAGCTCGCAGGTCTGGTCGCCGCAGCGCTCGGCCGTCCGCCCGCGGCACGCGTGGCGGTCCCGCCGCGTCCCGCTCACCGCCGCCCGGCCGAGACCCGCCGCGCCCCGGCCCGCGGCGGCCTGCGAGGCGTCGGATCGGCCGTGGCCAGACGGACGTGGAAGTGGGCGCTCTCGCTGGCGGTGCTGGCCGCAGTCATCATGCTCGAGTTCGCGCTGCTGGGGGAGCACATCACCCGCGATGTCGCGGTGCTGATGAACGCCGGCCGGGCGGAGTCGTCCGAAGCGCCGACGCTGCCGCCCGCCCCGTCGGTGCCGGCACCCGCCCCTGCGGCCGCCGGCGCGGTCAGCGGGATGGACCTGCGCCCGCTGGGCCCGTGCAGCCCCGGCGCACCGTGCGAGGTCCGGCTGCTGGTCCGGCTGCAGCCACAGGCCGACCCGCAGACCGTGGACTGGGCCTTCCGGGTCGTGGACCGCTGCACCGGCGCTGCCGCGAACACACCGGGTCGCGCGGTCGAGGTGCTGCCGGACGGCGCGGACGTCTCCGTCGTCGACGCCGTGTCGTTGCCGCCGGGCCGGGCACTGGCCGTGTTCGCGGTGACGGACCGCCCCGGGACCGCGGCCAGCCCGCCCCTGCTCGTCCCGGCGCCCGGGTACTGCGAGGCGGACCCGCCCCCCGAACCCCGGTAGGCCCGACGACAGCCCGGACGACGACTGCGGTGGCGGTGGCGTGACAGCCGGAAGGGAGACCAGGTCGTGCTGAGCTTGGTGCGCGGCAGGACGGACGCGGTACCGGGATCCGAACACGCTCCGAGCCGGCAGCGGCGCCGGCAACGGCTCGGTGGTGCGTTCGACCTGCTGGCGGTCCTCGCCGCGCTGGTCATGGTCGGGCTGGGGCTGGCCAACCTCTGGGCCGTCGACGGCATGGCCATGGCCGTCCGGCAGGCCGCCATCGCCGGGGTGGGGGTCCTCCTGCTCGCACTGCTGTGGCGGTTCCGGGTCCGGTTGCTCACCGTGCTCGGCTGGGTCTGCTACTGCGGAGCGGTACTGATGCTGGGCGCCGTGCTCGTGGTCGGTCTGACCCTGAACGGCGCCACCCGCTGGATCGGCATCGGCTCGTTCACGTTCCAGCCCTCCGAACTGGCCAAGCTGGGTCTGCTGCTCGTCCTGGCCGCGGTTCTCGGCTCGGACCGTCCGGCGTGGCAGCGCTTCGTCCTCGCGGTGGCGCTCGCGCTGGTGCCGATCGTGCTCACCGTGCTGCAACCGGACCTGAGCACCACGACGCTGCTGGTCGTCCTCTCGGTCGCGATGCTGGTCGTCGGCCACATCCCGGCTCGGTTCCTGCTCCCGCTGTTCGCCGCGGCCGCGGTGCTGGCGCCGCTGGTCATCGGCCTGCTACGGCCCTACCAGGTCGAGCGGCTGGGAACGTTCCTCGCCGGCTCCCACGAGTCCCCCTCCGGGTCGGGCTGGGCGGTGCAGCAGGCGCGGATCGCGGTCGGGTCGGGGGCGGCGTTCGGCAAGCCCGGAGACCCCATCAACGTGCTGCGCGCCCAGTACCTGCCCGAGCGGGAGACCGACCTGGCACTGGCCAGTCTGGTCGGACAGTTCGGGCTCCTCGCGGGCGCCGCCGTGGTCGTGGCCGCGATCGTCCTGGTGTGGCGGCTGGCGCTGGCCAGCCGGGCGCCCCGGACGCCGCACGGTGCCCTGGTCGGCAGCGGGCTGGCGGTCCTGTTCGGGGTGGAGACCGTCGTGTCGTTCGGCGGGAACCTGGGCCTGCTGCCGCTGGCCGGGGTGCCGTTCCCCCTGCTGAGCTACGGCGGCACGGCGTTGGTGGTGCATCTGGCGGCGATCGGGGTCGTGCTCGGGGTCCGTCGCGACGGCGCGCGCCGGCGACTGTGGGCGGTGCCGCGGGTACGCAACCGCCGGCCGCGGATGGTCCGCGCGCTCGCGCTCGGGCTCAGCGCGCTGCTGGTCGCGTTCGGACTCTACGGATGGCGGCTGCAGGTCGACCACGGGGAGGCGCTGCACGCCGCGGCGGAGAACCAGATGAACCGGTGCATCCGGCTCCCCGCCCCCCGCGGCACCATCACCGACCGGCACGGCGCGGCGCTGGCGACCGACACCAGCGGTGCCGGCTCCGGACTGGCAGAGGTCCTCGCGGTGCCGGCGTTGCTCCGCGCCGCCCCCGACGCCGTCGGCCGGTTGGCCGCCCTGACCGGGCAGCCGGTCGACGGCGTGCAGTCCGCCGTGAACGGCGTCCCGCCGACGACACTCGCGGTGAAGGTGGCCGAGGTACCCGTCGCCACCGGTGCGGAGGTCGGCGCCGCCGGGATCACCGGGGTGCTCGTCGTCCCGAAACCGCGACGCCTCTACCCCACCGGCCCCCTGCTCGCCCCGGTCCTGGGCTTCGCCGGGGTCGCCACCCCGGCCGATGTGGAGCGGTGGCCGGACCTGCCGCCCGGTGAGATCGTGGGCCGGGCCGGGCTCGAGCAGCAGTACGACTCGGTGCTGCGCGGGGTCAACGGAGAGCAGTGCGTGTTCGTGGACCCGACCGGGGTGCCGGTGGCGATGGGCGCGCGCATCGAGCCCGTTCCGGGCGCCGACGTGCGGCTCTCCCTCGATCTCGGGCTGCAGCAGCAGCTCACCGCAGGTCTCGCGGGCGCACTGCGGGGCCAGAAGCGGTCGGCGCTCGGCGCAGCCGTCGCGATGGACCCGCGCGACGGCCAGATCCTGGCGATCGCCAGCCTGCCGTCGTTCGACAACAACCTCTACGGTCCGCCGATCGACGCACGCGCGCTGCAGAACGCCGCATCGGCTCCCGGCAATCCGATGCTCGAACACGTGACCCAGGCGAGCGTGCCGCCCGGGTCGACGTTCAAGCTCGTGGTGGCCGCGGCGAACATGGTGCACCCGACGTTCCCACCGGACCAGGTGCTGCCGACCGGGGCCAGCTTCACCCTGGGCGGCCACACGTTCGACAACTGGCAGCCCATGGGACCGATGAACCTGGTCCAGTCGATCGCCTGGTCCAACGACGTGTACTTCTACAAGCTCGCCGCCGCCATGGGTCCGGATCCGATGATCGAGACCGCGCGGGCGCTCGGGGTGGGCCGGCCGACCGGTATCGATCTGCCGGCCGAGTCCCCCGGCTACCTCGGTACCCCCGACACCGTCGACGAGATCGGGGCCCACTGGTACGGCGGGTCGACGGTGATCCTCGGGATCGGTCAGGGCTACCTGCACCTCACCCCGCTGCAGAACGCCCGGCTCACCGGAGCCATCGCGACCGGCAACCTGGTCGCCCCGAGGCTGGGCCTCGCCACCGGGACCGATCAGTCGGCCTACACGGCGCTACCGCCCTCGGCGACGACGCCCGTGCCGTTCGCCTCCTCGCTGGGCCCGGTCCGCGACGGCATGCTCGCCGCGGTCACCGGCGGGACGGCCCGCCGGCTCTCCGACCTGGGGGTCCCGGTGGGCGCGAAGACCGGCACCGCGCAGGACGGCGCCCTGCAGAGCGATCACTACGACAACTGGATGACGGCGGCCGCGCCGATGAACGACCCGAACATCGTGATGACGGCGATGGTCCAGGGTCCCGGTCTCGGATCCAACAACGCGGGGATCGTGGTGCACGACGCGATGCGGTACTACCTCGACCACCAGGCCGAGATCCTCGCTACCGGCCCGCTGCAGGGGCCCCCGTAGCCGACCGGCTACGCCCGGCCGTAGGCGTCGAGCAGCACGGGGTTGCGCAGGGAACGCGCCGCCCCTTCGGCCACGCAGGTCAGCGGCTGCTCGGCCAACTTGATCGGGAAACCGAAGGCCCGTTCCAGACCCTGGTCGAAACCGCGGGCCAGCGAGCCACCTCCGAAGACGAGGACCCCGTCGGCCAGGACGTCGCCGACGGCCTGTGGGGGCAGGTCGTCCAGGCAGGCCGACAGCGTCTGCGTGATCGCCTCGGTGACCGGCCGGAGGACCTCGGTGATCTCGGCGACCGGGACGGTCGCCAGCCGCGGCCGGCCGGTGGCGGCGTCGCGGCCCTGCACGACGACCGACGGTTCCTCCTCGGCCCCCGCGCGGATCTTGATCGCCTCGGCGTCCAGCTCACCGGCGAGGAGTTGGTGGTGTTCGCGCAGGTAGTGGTAGACGGCCAGGGTCATCTCGTCCCCGGCGACCCGGCAGGACCGGTGGGCGATGATCCCGCCGAAGCAGAAAGCGGTCACCTCGGCCGTTCCGCCGCCGACGTCGACGACCATGTGGACCCGGCGCTCCAGGGGGTCGATCCCGCAACCGACCGCGCCCGCGATCGACTCGTCGAGCGACGTCGCCCGGCTGATCCCCGCCTCGTCGGCGGCCTCGAGCAGGGCCCGGCGCTCGAGGGCGGTGGCCCCCACGGGCACGCCGATGACCGCACGGATCCGGCCGCGTTGCCACGGTCGCGGTGCGATCCGGCGCAGGATCGCCCGCAGGTACACCCGCGCCGTCTCCAGGTCGGTGATGACCCCGTCGTGCAGCGGGCGCACGGCGGCGATGCCCATGGGCGCTCGCCCCACCAGGTCCGACGCGCTGCGGCCGACCGCCAGCACCCGCTGCCGGCGCACACCGCCGGTGCGGAGCAGCATGACGGTCGGCTCGTCCAGCACGATGCCCTGGGCGACGTCGCACACCACGGTGTTCGCGGTGCCGAGATCGATGCCGAGCTCGGCCACTGGTCCTCCCCCCTGCGGTCGAACCAAAGTCTGCGGCGCGGCAGACGGGCGGTCCAGGGCAATTGGCCTCTGTCGACGCGTTGTCCGATGTAGTAGTCCAGAGGCCGCCGGCCCCTGGACGGATGCGCCGGCCGGACCGCAGCCCGTCCTGCGCGACGGTGAACGGGGCCCGCGACGGTGGCGTTCCTCGGCAGCAACCTCGGCAACACCACCCCGGCGGAGCGCACGGCCCTGCTCGCCGAGATCGCCGCAACGCGGCGTCCGGGTGACGGCCTGCTGGTTCCACCGGCCTCGGTTCCTGGCCGACATGGTCGCCCACGGGTTCGTCTCGGCCACCCAGTGGATCCACGCGGTGTGGCAGTACGGGATCGTCCTGCTCGACCGCGCGCCGTACACGCCGTAGCCCGCAGGCCTGCGGCTGCAGCGGTGCGCCGCGGCGGCACTCGACGGCCGCCCCGGGCAGGTCTGCCTCGGCGGTCGCACCCGAGGACGTGACCAACGGCCCTGGCGCCCGCAGGGCGGGACCGCCAATCTGCCCCCTCTGCCCGGATCGATGAACCTCGGCCTGCGGAGGGACACCATGGCCGCTCCGACAGCTCAGCGATGGCAGCTCCAGGGCGCATGGTTCGACGCGTGCAAGTGCTCGATCCCGTGCCCGTGCTCGTGGGCGCAACCGCCGACCTACGGGGACTGCGACGGCGTGCTGCTCTGGCACATCCGCGAGGGGAACTACGGCGACACCAGGCTGGACGGACTCAACGTGGCCATGCTCGCGTCGTTCGTGGGCAACGTCTGGGGCGAGCACAGAGACGCCTATGCCGCCGTGTTCGTCGACGAGCGGGCCGACGATCCGCAGCGGGAAGCGCTACAGATGATCTTCGGGGGGCAGGCGGGTGGCTGGCCCGCCCAGTTCGGCGAGGTGTTCGGTGCCGAGATCCGCGGAATGGAGTACGTGCCCATCCGCGTCTTTATCGCGGAGGATCTCGCCACGTGGAGTGTCGAGATCCCGGGCAAGGCGGCGGCCACGGTCGAGGCCCTGTCCGGGCCCACGACCCCGGAGGGCGCCCGGGTGCAGGTCCACAACCTGCCGGGCGCCGAGGTCGGGCCGGGCCAGGTGGCCACCTGGGGTCGGGCGACCTCGGACCGCGCGGACGCGTACGGATTCCGCTGGGAGCGCAGCGGCAACTCCAGCAAGCACATGCCCTTCGACTGGAGCGGCCCGGACGCGACATGACATCGCGGGCGGGCACTCCTCGCCGCGGGCCCGACACCCCGCCGCTGCGGCGCTGGTCGCGGGCCGAGCTCGCGCTCGCCGGCTTGCTGTTCGCGCTGTCGGCGACGGCGTGGTCACTCACCCACCGCCTCGCCATGCCCGAGATGAGCGCCGGCATCCTCACCGGGGCCCATCCCATGGACGGGACTCCCATGGACGGGGCGATGCGACCGGGGGCCGCGGGCGCCGGGCTGTTCCTCGCCACGTGGGTCGTGATGATGGCGGCGATGATGCTCCCGAGCATCGCTCCGTTCACGGTGGGGATGACGCGTCTCATGCGCGCCGGCGGGGCGGGCTGGGCCGGTACTGCCGCGCTGACCACGGGATACTTCATCGTCTGGACCGGATTCGGCCTGGTGGCGTACGTGGTGGTGCTGGGTTTCGAAGCGCTCGCGGGCGGACCGGCCGAGCCGGCTGCGCGCGTGGGGGCGGCGGTTCTCCTGGCAGCCGGGCTCTACCAGTTCACCCCGCTCAAGAGGGTGTGCCTGCGGCACTGCCGGTCGCCCGCGCTGCTCGTGCTGCAGCACGGCCAGGAAGCGGTGCGAAGCCGGTTCGGGGCGTTCCGGGCCGGCATCGGCCACGGTGGCTACTGCCTCGGGTGCTGCTGGGCACTGATGGCCGTGCTGCTCGCCGCCGGCGTGATGAGCCTGATCTGGATGGGCGCCATCGCGGCGGTGGTCGCGGTGGAGAAGGTGAACCGGTACGGAGAGACGATCAGCCGCGTGTTCGGCGGGTTGCTCGCCCTCATCGCCGTCGTCGTGCTCGTCGAGCCGAGCGTCGTGGCCGTGCTGAGCTGATCGGGCCTGATCGGCCGTACCGAATGCCCCGTGCCGCGGGCGCACGCCTCTCGTGCCCGCCCGGTCGCCGCCCGCCGGCGCCTCGGGTGCTGTTCGTGCCACCTCCCTTCACACACCGAGCTCGGTGACTGCATCGTGAGCCTCGGGTTGCGCCGGTGGACGTTCTGACGGTTGCGCTTCGAGTCCGGCGTTCCCCGGCGATCCGCTGGCAGACGGGAGAACATTCAGATGGCTATCGACTTCACGCTCACTCCGGAGCAGAAGAAAGTCCAGATGGTGGCGCGGGACTTCGCGGAGAATGTGCTCGCCCAGGTGGTCCGCGAGGCGGACCGGGAGCCCGACCCCTTGAAAGCATTCCAGCTGACGAAGCCGGCGTACGTCGAGGCCTACAAGCGGGGTATAGCGTTCGGCATGCTGCCCAAGGAGTACGGCGGAGGAGGCCTGACCAACATCGAGCTGATTCTCGCGGCCGAAGAGATCTGCGCCGTCGACCCCGGTTTCGCCTGCACGGTCCTGGTCAACGGACTGGCCCTGCTGCCCGTGTGGTACTGGGGTACCGAGGAACAGAAGAAGCGCATCATGGGCGCGGCCACCTCCGACTCCTCCGGCGCGTGGATCGCCGGTTACGCGGCGAGCGAGCCCCCGGGCTCACCGGGCGGTACCGCGAACTTCGACACCCCGCTGCCGCACCCCGTCGGCATCGGCGTCACCGCCCGCCAGGACGGCGACAGCTACGTGCTGAACGGTCGCAAATACTGGCCGTGCAACGTGGGCGGCTGGGACGGGGAAGGAGCCGACGTCAACCTCGTCGTGGTCCGGACGGATCCGGAGAAGGGCGGCACGGAAGGGCTTTCGGCCGTCCTCGTCGAGCGCGGTACGCCCGGCGTCACCTACAACATCATCGACAGCTTCGGACACCGCCTCACGCCGAACTCCGAGATCATCTTCGAGGACGCCAGAATCCCGGCGAACAACCTGATCGAGGGCACCTTCGGGAACGGCGACCTACTCATCAACCGGAACTTCGCGTGGTCGGGGCCGGTCGCCGGAATCGCCGCCGTGGGCGTCGCCAGGGCAGCCTACGAAGCGGCTCTCACCTGGGCACGCACCTACACCGCCGGCGCACCCCATCCGATGATCCACTTCCAGAACGTCGGCTACGTGCTGGGCGACGTCGCGGCACGTATCGAGGCCTGCCGGTACTTCTGCTGGAAGGCGGCCCATTACATCGACGAGCACGGTTATCACGGTGAACTCATCGGCGCCATGAACAAGACCTACTGCACGGAGACACTGTTCGACAGTGTCTACAAGTGCATGCAGGTGGTGGGGGTGAACAGCGCGGACAAGAAGCACATGTTCGAGAAGTACCTGCGCGAAGCAGCCATCTTCCCGATCTACGACGGCGGCAATTTCGGCATGCAGCGCCGTCGGGTGCACGGCGTCCTGGCCAGCCCCGGCTTCAATCCGCGCGCGCTGATGGACAACGAGTTCGTCGAATTCACCAAGGACATGGAGACCATCGACACCATCGCACACGTGGAGGCGAAGTCGCCCGCCCACATCTAGCCTGCGCAGGCATCCGGCCGGACACCACGAGACCCGATGTGGCGTCCGGCCGGTGCCCGGGGCCCGAGGCCCCGCCGGTCAGATGCTGAGCACGGTCCGCAGTCTCGGCACGTGGCGGCGCGCTACCGGGATGACCTCCCGGCCGTGATGCTGCGTGCTCACCGTCAGCGTTCCCTTGCAGAATCCCTGATCGACCTCCCGAATTCGCTGCACGTTCACGAGATAGCCTCGGTGGACACGAAGGAAGCCGAACGGGGCGAGCTCGCGTTCGACGTTGTCGATTCCCCGACTCGCCGCCCGCACCCGCCCCCGATCCGTCACGAGCCACACGGCGTGCCTGTCGGCCTCCGCGTACCGGATCTCGTTGGGCGTCAGGATGATCAGTCGGTTCTCGCAGATTCCGACGATGCGGTTTCGAGCACCCTCCATCACTTCGGCCGGGACGTGTACGGGCTCTCCCTGCGGACTGTCCGTACTCACGAGCAGCACCCCGATGAACCCGTTGTCCGACGTGACGGGCCGGAACTCGAACGTCGTCTCGATGGAGAGGAGATCGAGCCGGCCGGTCCCGATCCAGCTCGGCTCCTTCGTGGCACGAAGGCCGGCCTCGGCGGCGATCTCCCGGAGTCGAGGTGAGGCCGCGCGCCACCGTTCGCCGGGTTCGAGTGCGGGGATCGCCGGAAGGCGGTCCTCCAGGGTTCGCGCGCGGTGATTGGCCGCGACGACGTTCCCGCCGGCGTCGACGGCGACGACCGCGTCGTCCGCTGTGGCCTTGCGCTCCGCCTCGAGGAATGCCTTGACCAGGTCCGCCCCATCGCGCACCGCCCGCTCGAGAAGCAGGCTTCTCAGGGGCGCCACCGCGCGTTCCAGCCCACTCGAGATCGCTCGCGACGGGTCCTGCCTCCAGAAGGAGATGTTCAGGACCGCGACGGGCTGATCGGTCACCGGATCCTTGACCGAGACACCGTTGCAGGTCCATTCATGCAGACAGGAGCACCAGTGTTCGGGGCCACGCACCGATACCGGGCGCGTCCGACCCAGAGCAGTACCCATTCCGTTCGTCCCGGCCGCGGCCTCCGACCAGGTGAACAGCGGTGCAAGGTTGCTCTGCGCTGCTCGTCGCCGGATCTCGTCGGCTCCCCAGCTCCCGAGGATCCGACCGGAGCCGTCGGTGACCGTCGTGAGGGATCCGTCGGTGTGGTCCGCGAGGGACGCCGCTATTCCGCCGAGCTGTGTGAAAACGCTGTCCTGCAACAGCGAGGTACCACCCGCGCCGATCGAGGGCGGCGGGCTCGTGCGCAACGGGTCGACCAGGTACCGGTCCCGGCTGCGATACCACGAGAGCAGAATCAGGCAGGGTACGCCCTGGACATCGTCGTCACCCGCGACGAATCTCTCCCACGCCGCTCGGGTGCGGCGCCCCCGTTCCCCGAACGCCCCTCTCACCACGTGCGGCGCCGTCGTGTCCATTCCTGATCCCTACGGGTCGGGGGGCGAGTGCGCCGGCGGCCCGGGGGCTCTGCCCGATCGCATGTTATTAGACTATGGCCATCCGCTTTATTAGGGTAGGGCCGTGGGGGCGAACGGAATGACCGCGCGTCACAAGGCGCACGGGGCGCTCGCCGTGGCCAGCCGGGTGCAACTGCTGGACGCGTTACGCGCCGGCGAGGGGGCACTGGACGCACGAGAGCTGGCGGCGGCCTGTGGGCTGCACGTCAGCACGGTCCGCTTCCACCTGGAGGTCCTGGGCGAGGCGGGACTGGTACGAAGCCATACCGAACCGGCCACCCGCAGGGGGCGTCCGAGGCTGCTCTACACCCCGGCCAGCACCGGTGACACCGGCACCCCGGACCAGACCGGCGGCTACCAGCTACTCGCCGGCGTCCTCGCCGCGCACTGGGCCGACACCCCCGCCGAACGGTCGCGCCGCGCCGAGAGTGCCGGCCGCGCCGTGGCCACGACGAAGCGGCTCGCGCCGCCACCCTCGACGGTCCTGACCTTGGAGGAATCCGTCGCCCAGGTGAGTGGCATGTTCGCCGAGCTCGGCTTCGAGCCCGATGTCACCCGGGACGGGGAGGACCTGCAGATCCGACTGCACACCTGCCCGTTCCGGGCCGTCGCTGCCGAGCACCCGGATGTCGTGTGCTCCCTGCACCTGGGCCTGCTCCGGGGAGCCCTGACCGAGTTGCGGGCGCCCGCCACCGTGAGCAGCCTGGTGCCCTTCGTCGAACCGCACCTGTGCGTCGCACACATCGCCCCCGCGGACCCGGTACCGGATGAGCCGGGCACGAGCGCGGGGGACCGCCGATGACGACGGCCGTCGAGCCGGTCGCTCCCCCCACCGGCGGGACGTGCGAAGCGAACCCGACCGGTCCGAACCGGCGAGAAGAGAGAACCGCACCCACCCATGACCGCAGGAGTCTCGTTCCCCGCGAACCCGCCAGAACCCGCCGAGCCCACACCGGCCGAGGCGGCGAGGATGGTGACGACCGTCCAGGCGAGCTGGGCGGCCGTCGAGCCGCACTCCGACGAGCTGGCACGACTGTTCTACGGGCTGTTGTTCCAGCGCGCCCCGCAGACCCGGAACCTGTTCCCGATCAACATGCAGGTGCAACGCAGCCGGCTGCTGCGAGCCGTGGTGCACGTCGTTCAGATGGTCGACCGGCCCGAGGACCTGGCCCCGTTCCTGGCTCAGCTCGGCCGCGACCACCGCAAGTTCGACGTCGTCGCCGAGCACTACGAGGCGCTCGGGGCGGCGCTGCTGGGCGCGGTCGAGCACTTCTCCGGTGACGCCTGGACCCCGGCCGTCGCCCGCGCCTGGACCGACGCCTACGCCATCGTGTCGCGTCACATGCGGGCCGCCGCCGACGCCGAACGCGGCCCGAGGTCCTGGCTGGGGCGGGTGGTCAGCCACCGACAGGTCGGCTGGGACCTCGCCATCGTCACGGTGCAGACCACGGAGCCGATCCCGTACCACGCCGGCCAGTACCTCAGCGTGGAGACCCCGCAGCGGCCGCGGCTGTGGCGGTACCTGTCCCCCGCGAATCCGCCCCGGGACGACGGAATGCTGGAGTTCCACGTCCGCAGGGTCGAGGGCGGCTGGGTCAGCCGCGCCATCGTCGCGCACGCCCGCCCGGGCGACACCTGGCGGATCGGGCCGCCACTGGGCAGCCTCCACCTGAGCCCCACCGCCGACCGGGGACTGCTCCTGATCGCCGGCGGCACCGGCGTGGCGCCGATCAAGGCCCTGCTCACGGGACTCGCCGAACAGGGCCAGACCCGGCGCACCCAGATGTTCTTCGGCGGGCGCACCCGCGATGACCTCTACGCCCTGCCCGATCTGCGCGCGCTGTCCTACACCCATCCCTGGCTCGACATCGTCCCGGTCCTCGAACACGACCCCGACAGCGCCGGAGCGGAGCCCGGGACGCTGGCCGACGCGGTGACCCACTACGGCGCCTGGGCCGACCATGACGTGATTGTCTGCGGCTCCCCCGCCATGATCCGCGCCACGGTGACCCGGATGCTGGTCGCCGGCACGCCACTCGACCGCATCCGCTACGACCCGTTCGCCATGGACTAGCCACAGCCGAGCGCCCATCTCGTCGGCCCGCTGCTGCTGCGTGGACCGGGCGTCGCGCTCCTCCGGCGCCGGTCCCGCCGAGGCAGCGAGCTACCGGCGGGCCCGGTTCAGCCGGACATCCGGTCGAGCGCGTCCTCCGCCGCCGAGATGAGGCGCAGCGCCTCGACGAGCGCCGCGGCGGCGAGCGAGCCGGGCGGCGGGCTACCGGGCAGGCCTTCCCTCCTCAGCTCCTCGGCGGCGTCGCCCAACAGCTCATAGGCGCGGCTGCGGGCCTGCTCGAAGTCGGCCAGGTGTTCGGGGGTCACCATCTCGTACGCCTCTCCCCATCGGTGTCCGTGTCAGGTACCCCGGGCCGCGGGCGCAGTCACGTCGAACCGGCCCGCTTCGGGATGTGCAGCGTGCACGCTCCGTCCGGGCGGGCCGGATCGGCGACGACGACGTGGGGGTGGCCGTACCACCTCTGCGGGGCGAGGGTGTTCCACCCCGGGCAGTGCGTGCAGTACACCGGCAGCGTGTCCCGCCCCGCGGTGAGCACCCCGCCGCCGCGTACCCGCGGCAGCGCGTCCGGACCCGCGTAGGCGCCCCCGGCGACGAGCCGGCCCCCGCTGCCGCAGAGCGCCTGCTCCAGCACGAACCGGTCCGGTTCCTCGCGGACCTCGACGGTTCCCATGTGCTGCTTGAGCAGGAAGGTGAAGGCGTGCGCCAGGTCGCGGGCCGGCAACGCCTCCCACTTGTCGATGCCCGCGCGCTGGCCCTGCGCGACGTCGAGGTGGAACTGCAGCAACCCGTCGGGTCCGCGTTCGGCGAGCACGTGCGCGAACGACTCGGCCATCACCCGGATCAGCCGGTCGTGCAGCGGCACGAACTGGCCCGCCTCCTTGCGGTCGAGCAGTTCCCGGGCCCGCTCCACCTCCCCGCCCTCCAGCGCGGCGGCCACCTGCTCGGCCATCCCCCGCTGCTCGGCGTCGAACCGCTGCTCGCCGAACTCCAGCAACGCGACGCACTCGCGCGCCTCGTCGGCCGGGCTGCTCAACGGCCCCGGCGGGGGTGGTGCGTCCCCCCACACCTGCTCCATGATCCGGACGAAATCCGACCGGAAGCGGTGCACCACCACAGCGGCACCAGCGGCTGCCCCCGAACCCGCGGCGGTGTCCTCGCTCATCCGCAGCTCGTCGAGGATCACGCGCACGGTGATCCCCAGCCCGCGGTACATCAGGGAGTACTCCTTGGCCAGTGAGCGGGTCTGCCCGTCCCCCTCGCGGACGAGCCGCAGCGCGGCCGCGACGTCACCGGCGTCCAGCGCCGCACGCACGGCGTCGCTGAGCCGCCGGCCCCACTGCTCCATCGGTACCGACGCCGGACCCGACCCCGACCCTGCCGCCGGGGCGCCCCCGTCCCGGCCGCTCATGCGCCGAAGTAGCGTCGGTTGACGTGCTCGGCCACGCAGACCGGCTTGTCGCTGCCCTGCAGTTCCACCGTGTAGCGCATGACCACCTGCACTCCCCCGTCGATCTCCGCGGCGTCGACCAGCTCGACCGCCGCCCTGATCCGGCCACCGGCGGGCACCGGCGCCGGGAACCGCACCCGGTTCAACCCGTAGTTGACGCCCATGTCCGAGCCCTCGAAGCGGACCACCTGCGGGGCGAACTCCGCGATGAGCGCGAGGGTCAGGAACCCGTGGGCGATCGTGGTGCCGAACGGACCCTCGGCGGCTCGCGCGTGGTCCAGGTGCAGCCAGTGGTGGTCGCCGGTCGCGTCCGCGAACAGCCGGATCCGGGCCTCGTCGACGACCACCCAGTCGCTGCGGCCGAGGAAGTCGCCCTTCGCAGCCACGACCTCGGCGGCCGAGCGGAACACCCGGGCACCGGACCGGCCGGCGGTTCCGTCACCGGCCCCCATCGGTTCGACGATGAAGTCGGAGAGGTCCGCCGCCTCGGTCATGCGCGAGTAGTCCACGACACGCCAGGGCGCGTTCGTGACGACCCGGCCCTGCTGGTTGCGGTACCACGTGTCCATCCCGGGATGGCTCCAGATCATCGCGTCGTGAGCCTCGTCGACGCGCCGGTTGTAGGCCTCGTTCACCTCCGGCCGGCACTCGACGGCGCCGATCCGCTGCTCGATCATCGTGCAGATCAGGTCGATGACGTAGCGGACCTGGCACTCGGCGATCCAGATGTAGCTGCCGCCGTGGCCGAGGTTGGTGTTGGGCCCGTAGAGGAAGAACAGGTTGGGGAAACCCGGTGTGGTGATGCCCAGATGGGCCCGCGCGTCGTCCTCTCCCCAGGCCTCGCGGATCGACCGGCCGGAGCGGCCACGCAGGTCCAGCGGGTGCAGCAGGCGTTGGGCCTCGAAACCCGTCGCGAACACGATGACGTCGGCCTCGTGCTCCTCGCCCGCGGCGGTGCGGAACCCGGTCTCGGTCACCTCGGTGACGCCGTCGGTGACCAGGTGCACGTTCGGGCGGCGCAGCGCGGCGAACCAGCCGTTGTCGATCAGCATCCGCTTGCCGAACGGGGGGTACTGGGGCAGAGCCTTGGCCTGGAGGTCCTCGCGGCCCTCGAGCTGCTCGCGCAGGTAGCGGGTGAAGAACTCGCGGTGGCCGTCGTTGACCGCGTTGACCGCCCGCTCGGGGTGCGGCCACTCGGGATCGATCTGAAGCGACGGGTGGACCTTGTCGGTGAAGGTCCAGGCCAGCCGGAACCGGTACCACTCGTGGTAGTAGGGGACGTTCTCCATCAGCCAGTGCAGGTCGTCACCGACGGGGCGGAAGTAGTTCGCGTTCGGGGCCGCCCACTGCGGCGAGCGCTGGACGACCGTGAGGTGGGCGACCTCGTCGGCGATCGCCGGCACGATCTGCATCGCACTGGCCCCGGTGCCGATGACCGCGACCCGCTTGCCCCGCACGTCGAGGCCCTCGGGCCAGCGTGCGGAGTGGAACAACGGGCCGCGGAAGCTGTCCTGACCGGGCAGGTTCGGCATCTTGGGCCGGTTGAGCTGGCCGACGGCGGTGATGACCGCGTTGGCGACGTAGGTGTGCTCGCGGCCGTGCTCGTCGCGGGCGGCGACGGTCCACCGCCGGCCGGCCTCGTCGTAGGACGCGGCGACCACCTCGGTACCGAACCGGATCGATCCCAGCAGATCGCACTGCCGGGCCATCTCCTGGACGTAGCCGACGACCTCGTCGCGCTTGCCGAAGTGGGTGGACCACTGCCGGGGGAAGAAGGAGAACGAGTACAGGTAGCTCGGGGTGTCGACACCGCAGCCCGGGTACCGGTTCTCCAGCCACGTCCCGCCCACCTGCTGGTTCTTCTCCAGGACGACGTGGGAGATCCCTGCCTCGCGCAGGGCCCGCGCCGCGGTGAGACCGGAGACCCCGGCCCCGATGACGACGACGGAGAAGTCGGCGGCGCCGCCACCCTGCGGCCGGCGCGCCGGCGCCTGGGCGAAGCCCATCTCCCGGGCCATCATCGGCTCGTACTCGGCCGGGACGGGCTCACCCACGCAGGTGCTCATCATCTCCAGCAGCAGGTCCCCGGTGGGCGCCGGGACGGCGGCCGGGGTCCCGGCGTTCCAGGCCTGGACGGCCTCCACCGCCGCCTCCCGGATCCGGCGCTGCACGTCGTCGTCGAACCCGCCGAGGTCGTGGTCGCTCATGCCCTTGGTGCGGGTCGGCCGGAACGGGTCCGCAAGCCACCGCCGCTCACCGGTGAGCTGGTAGAGAACCATCAGCAGCGTCGGCAGGTTCGCCGCGGCGACCGCCGAGCGCAGTCGCTCGGCATCGATCGGGGTGCTCTGGTCAACTGCGATGGGCACGGGGCCTCCAGTCGTGACGGTGGGTAGCGACGGGGTCGCCGCAGGACGGGGGCGGTCGGTCGTGGCGGGCCTCATCGGGAGAACCGCGCGATGACCTCGGCGAAGGCGCCGATGCTGTCCAGCACCTCTCGCTGCTCGAGCCCGGGCCACTGCATCCGCACGATGAGGTGCGATGTCGCGAGCTCGGCGGCGTAGCGCTGCACCTGCTCGACGCAGTCGGCGACGCTGCCGAGCACGAACGAGTCCTGGCTCAGCTCGTCGAAGTCGCCGACCTCGTGACCCCATCGCGCGTACGCCTCGTACTTGGTGGTCAGCGCCGGGCGGGCGGTGCGGATGGCGGCCTCCCGGCTGCCCGCGACGTAGGCCTCCCGGAGCAGCGGGAACGCCTTGGACCCGGGCCGGACGCCGTCGGGCAGCGCATCGCGGTAGACCTTCTGCCGCCGGGCCACCGCGGGCAGTGACAGCTCGGGCGAGGCGAGCCACTCGTCGCCGATGCGGGCGGCCTGGCGCAGCCCGCGCGGTCCGGTCGCGCCGATCCAGACGGGCACCCGCTCCCCCTGGATCGGGCGGAGCCGCAGCCGCGCGTCCTCGAGCGCGAACCGGGATGTGCGGTGGGTGACCGGAGCGCCGCTCCAGAGGTCCCGCAGCACCTGCACCGTCTCGGCCAGCCGCTCCAGCCGCTCGGCGCGGGGAACGCCGAAGGCCCGGAACTCCTCGTCGCGGTAGCCCGCGCCCATCCCGACGATGAGCCGGCCGTCGGCCAGCACGTCGAGCGTCGCCAGCTCCTCGGCGAGCAGGACCGGCGGGTAGAACGGCGCCAGCAGGACCGACGTGCCGATGTGCATGTCCCCCGCCTCGGACAGCAACCGGGCGAGCAGCGGGACGGGCTGCAGGAACTGGAAGTCGGCGAGGAAGTGCTGGAAGGCCCAGACCGAGGCGAAACCCGCCTCGCGCGCGGCCCGCACCTGCTCGAGCGTCTCCGCGACCCGGGT
Organism: Pseudonocardia bannensis; assembly: GCF_012911875.1. Lineage (GTDB taxonomy): Bacteria > Actinomycetota > Actinomycetes > Mycobacteriales > Pseudonocardiaceae > Pseudonocardia > Pseudonocardia bannensis. Next base: position 19,352 of record NZ_JAAXKZ010000006.1, read on the forward strand.
GCGGGGATCGTCTCCCGGCAGGAACTGGCCGGCGAGGGCTAGACCGAATTGCATGCGGGCCTCCTGGCGCGACATCGGGTCCGGAGGCGAGATACCGTCCAGACAGTATACCTTCTACCAGGCGCCGACCCGGTCACCTCGTAGCACTTCAGGACACAGCCGGCCCGCTCAGCCGCGGGCCGACACCCCGTTCAGCACCAGCCGCGCCAACGCCATACCCAGGTCGTCCGGGGAGAGCCGGCCTCCCGGCCGGTACCAGCGGTAGGTGGAGTTCAGCAGGCCGATGATCGTCAGGGCCGCGACGCGGGGATCGGAGACGGCGAGCTCACCACGGTCCCGGCCCCGCATCACGGCGGTCTCCAGGAGGCCCTCGAACTCGTCGCGACGCGTCAGGACACGCTGCCGTGCCTCCGCCGGGAGGTACTTCATCTCCTCGCTCGCCACGGCGACGGCGTCGCGGTCGGCGGCGATCACCCGGAAGTGCGCGACGATCATGCGGGCGATCGTCTCCGTCGCCGGGGCGTCGTCCCGGTCGGCCCCGGACAGGGCGGCCACGCCTCGCCCCACCACCGTCTCGTGGATCCGGACCAGCACCTCCTCCTTGTGACCCACGTGGTAGAACAGCGCGCCCTTGGTCAGGCCTGCGGCGTCGGCGAGCTCCCGGGTGTTCGTCCCGTGATAGCCCTTCTCCCGGAACAACCGCCCGGCTGCACTGACGATGCGCCCCATCGGCTGCGCCCGGTCGGGGCCCGGGGCCACGGGCGGGACTCCGGCGGGCAGCGCGGGGTCGAGCGATGCCGGGGCCGCGCCGGGTCCCCGCGGCGCCAACCCGCGGAGGAACAGGTCCGCGATGAGTTCCGCCAGCTCGTCGGGGCCGTGTCGTCCGTCGGCCCGGTACCAGCGATAGGTCTCGTTGATCGCGCCCAGGATCCCCAGGGTCGTCAGGCGCAGGTCCGGCACCGTGAGATCCCCGGCCGCCACCCCGTCGGTCAGGATCCCGTCGAGGACCTGCTCGTAGGCCTCACGGCGGGCGACCACGTCCGCCCGCTTGCGCGGGCTGAGGTGCTTGACCTCCTCGAAGAAGACCTTCACCTCCTGCAGATGATCGGCGATCATCCGCATCTGGGACGCGATCATGGCCCGGATCCGCTGCTCCGGGCTTCCGGAGTGGGTGCTCACCTCCGGCAGCAGATCGCGCATCCACCTGTCGTGGATCTCGAAGAGCAGGTGCTCCTTGCTGCCCATGTAGCGGTACAGCGTCCGCTTGGTGATGCCGGCCGCCGCGGCGATGTCGTCCGTCGTCGTGCCCTCGAAGCCCCGGGCGTCGAACAGCTCCGTCGCGGCGTCGAGGATGCGCCGGCGGCGTTCCTCCTCCGCTTCGTGTCCGCGGGCGGAGGCCTCCGCCTCGCCCCGCGCCGGAGCCGGCCTCACCACGTGTGCTCCTTCGACGAACGGAGGCACGGAGCGCGCCGCACCTCGGAAGGGATTGCCTGCGACGCGGGCGACCGCGGCCCTCCCGCGGGAGAACCCAGCCTAACGACCGCCGGCGCCGCGCCTGCAACAGGGAACACCGGGCCCGGGGCGCCCCCGGTGGCCGGGAGCGCGTGCTGTCCGTTCAGCGGGCTGCCCCCCGCAACCGGCTGCGCCACTCGTCGAGCAGGCTCGCCTTGACGAACTTGCCCATGGAGTTCTTGGGCAGCGTGGGCAGGAACTCGACGTAGCGCGGGCGCTTGTAGCCGGCCAGTCGCTCCCGGCAGGCGTCGAGCACCGCGTCGACCGTGACCTCCGCGCCGGGCCGGGGCGCGATGAACACGCACACGGTCTCCCCCCACTTCTCGTCCGGGACCCCGAGCGCGCAGACCTCCTGGACCCCGGGCAGGCCCGTCACCGCGTTCTCGATCTCCCCCGGGTAGATGTTCTCCCCGCCGCTGATGATCAGATCCTTGACCCGGTCCACGATGGACAACCGGCCGTCGGCGTCGAGGCACCCGACGTCGCCGGTGCGGAACCAGCCGTCCACGAAGACCTCGGCGGTCAGCTCCGGGTTGCCGTAGTAGCCGTCGGCGCAGACGAGCGAGCAGATCTCCACCTCGCCCAGCTCCCCCGCGGGCACCGGACGGCGCTCGGGGTCCACCACGCGGACCATCGAGCCCGCTGTCGGGCGCCCGCAGGACGACGGCGCCGCCACCAGGTCCTCACCCACGCAGGCCGTCACGCAGGTGGCCTCGGTGAGGCCGTAGACGCCGCCGGCCGGGACCGGCAGCCACTCCGCCAGCCGCGCCAGCGTGCCGGCCCGGATCGGGCTGCCGCCCCACAGCGCGTACCGCAGGCTCGTCGGCGGGTGGTCGCGGTGCGCGGGTTCGGCCATCAGCATCTCCCACATCGTCGGGGCCAGCGCGGTGTGGGTGACCTGCTCCGCGCACAGGTCGCGGATCAGCCGGGCCGCGTCGAACTCCCGATGCATGACCACCTTCGCCCCCTGCATCCAGGCCGGGACGGTCAGGCCGTAGAACGCGGCGCTGGTGAGGGGGAAGGCGTAGAACACCGAATCGTCCGGTCGCACCGGCATCATCGCGAGATAGCCCCAGGCCATGTACATGTTGCTCTGGTGGCTGCGCACCACGCCCTTGGGCGCGCCGGTGGTCCCCGAGGTGTAGTAGATCGCCTGGATGTCGGCCCCGGACACCGGCACCGACGGCGGCGTGCCGAACCCCTTCCCGACCAGCATCTCGAACGAGCACCCCTGCGTCGGGTCGCCGCCCACCCGCACCAGTCGCACCGTCGGGTCCGCCGTGCCGGCCCGGGCCAGTGGCTCCAGCGCCGCGTCGTGGATCAGCACGGCCGGCCGGGCGCTCACGAGGACCGCAGCCACCTCGGACGCGGTGAGGCGCCGGTTGACCGGCACGATCACCAGCCCCGCCTTGGCGGCGGCGAGGAACACCACGACGTGGGCGGCGTCGTTGAACAGCAGCGTGGCGACCCGGTCGCCGGGCGCGGCACCCGCCGTCAGCAACGCGTCGGCCAGCCGCGTCGAGGTCTCATCCAGCTCCGCGTAGGAGTGGCGGCGCCCGTCGGACACCAGGGCGGTGCGGTCGCCGAACAGCTGGGCGCCCCGGCGGATGACGTCGCCGATCGTGCAGCGTTCCACGGTTCCTCCAGGATCGCTCGGGCCTCAGACGGCGGGGCTGCCGGTGGCGTAGATGGTCTGGCCGGTGACGAAACCGGAGTCCGGGGAGGACAGGAAGGAGATGACCGCCGCGATGTCCTCGGGCTTGCCGGTGCGCTTGACGGCGGCCCGCTCGGTCATGGCGGCCACGAGGTTCTCCCAGGAGTCGCCGGTCTTCTCGATGATGGCCCGCGTCATCGCCGTCTCGACGAAGCCGGGCGCCACCGTGTTCACGGTGATCCCGAACCGGCCGAGCTCGATCGCGAGGGTGCGGGCCATGCCCTGCAGGCCGGCCTTCGCCGCGGAGTAGTTGATCTGGCCGCGGTTGCCCAGCGCCGCGCGCGAGGACAGGAACACGATGCGGCCGTAGCGATTGGCGACCATGTGCTCCTGCACGGCCTGGGTCACGTAGAAGCCGCCGGTCAGGTGGGTGGCGAGCACCAGGTCCCACTCCTCGTCGGTCATCTTGTGCACCAGCGCGTCCCGGGTGACGCCGGCGTTGTTGACCAGGACGTCGATGCGGCCGAAGCGCTCGACGGTCCGGGCGACGGCGTCGCGGACCTGCGCCCGGTCGGTCACGTCGCAGGCCAGTGCGAGCCCGGGCCGGGGCAGATCGGCCACGGCCTTCTCCGCGTTGTCCAGGTCGAGGTCCAGGGCCACGACGTGCGCGCCGTCCTCGGCCAGGCGGTGCACGGTGGCCGCGCCGATCCCCTGCCCGCCTCCGGTGACCACGGCGACCTGACCGTCGAGCTTCGACATGACGACTCCTTCAGTGAGGGGGGCGGTCGGCCCGCCCGGGGTGACGCCGGGTGTCATCGGGAGAACACCCGGCCGAGGTGCTTGGGGCCCTGCCAGAAGGTGGGCGGTTCGCCGGGGTCCGGGCGCCAGACCCAGCCCGACCGTCCGTAGCCGCCGAACGGGATGTGCAGCGAGTTCGCCGTTCCGGGCCGGTTCACCGAGACCAGACCGAACCGCCCGGTCACCGGCGCGTCGACCTGCTCGAGGGCGGGCGCCCCGCGCAGCCGGGCGGCCACCGCCTCGGCGCCCCGGCGGCCCCACACCGACGCGCTCAGCCCCATCGACGACGCGGCGGCCAGCTCGACCGCCTCGTCGTCGTCCTCGACGGGGGCGACGTAGACGACCGGGCCGAACACCTCCTCGGTCATCGCCCGCATCGCCGGGGTCAGGCCGGCCACAACGGTGGGACGGGCGGAACCGTCCGCGTCGAGCTTGCCGGTCACGACCTGCGCACCGTGGGCCACCGCGTCGTCCAGCTGCTCGCGCAGCCGGGCGAGCACCCCGGTGTGCAGGATCGGCCCGACGTCCACCCGCGGATCGGCGGGATCGCCGACCACGAGCTCCGCGGCGGCGGCCGCGAGCCCGTCGACGACCTCGGCGTAGCGGCTGCGGGCCACCAGGATCCGTTCGGGCGCGACGCACGCCTGTCCCGAGCCGTAGGCGTACTTCATCGCCGTCAGCCGGGCCGCGACGTCCGGCGCGGCGTCGGGCAGGACGAGCGCGGGATCGTTGCCCGGGCCCTCGACCACCACGACCACGCCGGCCTCGGCGGCGCCGCGGAAGCCCCACCCGGCCCGGTCCGATCCGTAGAGGCAGACCCCGGCGCAGCCGGGGTCCTCGGCGGCCGCGCGGGCCAGCTCCCGCCCGGGGCGATCGTCGACGACGACCCGATCCGGTCCCACGAGGTCGTGCAGCACGGCGAGCATGGCCGCGGCGATCCGGTCGGCGCCGCGCGGGAACCGCAGCCGGACGTGGTTGCCGGGCAGCACGCAGTTGAGCACCGGGACCAGCGCCCAGTACCCGATGTTGTAGGACAGCACGCAGAGCAGGTACCGGTCCCCGCCGTTCCGGCCGGTCAGCGGTGCCCGGCCGGCCGCCGGGTCGGCGCCGGTCGCGGCCCGCGCGGCGTCGGCGAGCAGGCCCTCCCGGTCGCGCCGGACCGACGCGGCCGGGTACCCGCGCTCGGCGACGATCGCGGCGTCGAGCTCCGGTGCGTGGCGGGCCAGCACGCCGGGCAGCGCCGCCAGCACCTGCGCCCGTCCCGGCATCGCCGCCGTCATGGCCGCACCCCGGCGGGCTGCGGCGGGCGGACCAGGAAGTTGCCGGAGCCGGTCGCGACCACGCTGCCGTCGTCGGTCATGACCTCGGCCCGCACGGTGGCGACCGTGCGGCCGGCCCGCACGACGACGGCCTCGCACTCCAGATCGGCGTCCACCACCGGGCGGACGTAGTTCACGTCGAGGTTGATCGTCGCGGTGCCGCGCGGGTGGACCGCCGAGGTCACGGCCCAGGCCATGGCCATGTCGATCAATGTCGCGGTGACGCCGCCCTGCAGCACCCCGGCGTTCTGCCGGTGCGCCGGGCGGAACGGCAGCCGCAGCCGCGCCCGTCCGTCGCCGCATGCCACGAGCCCGACGCCGAGCGTCGCCGGGAAGTATCCCGGTGCGAACGCCTCGGCGATGTAGGCGTCCAGGGACGCCGCGAACGCGCCCGCGTCTCGGAGGGGTTCCATGGTTCGGCTCGCCTCAGGCCGTCATCGTCGCGCCGGCCCGGCGGAACAGCGCCGCGAGCTGCTCGGCGGAGCGCAGGTAGCCCTCCAGGGTGCGCTGCCGGGGCTCGCCGACGACGTGGGTCACGCCGAGGGCCTGCAGGCGCTCGATGCAGCGCAGGATCCCGTCGTGGTCGTCCTCCAGGCCGTCCCACATCGCCCGCACCGAGAGCACGAACTCACGTTCGGGCCGTTCGGCACGCAGCTTCTCCAGCTGCTCCACCAGGTCCGCGGGCAGCCCGGAGGTGCCGCGCAGGATGCCGTGCCAGCCGTCGCCGGACCGGATCGCGCGGCGCAGTGCGGGCGGCGCGTGCCCGCCGACCCAGATCGGGATGTGCCGCGAGGGCTGCGGCTTCATCCGCATGTTCGCGAACCGCACGCCGTGCACCGGGAACTCCCCGGTCACCGGGTCCTCGGTCCACAGTGTCCGCATCATCTGCAGCGCCTCGTCGGTACGGGGACCGCGCTCGGCGAACGGGACGCCGAGGGTGTCGAACTCCGCCTCCAGGTACCCGCCGGCCACGCCGACGATCGTGCGCCCACCGCTGAGCAGGTCGATCGAGCTCAGCATCTTCGCCGTGACGACCGGGGGCCGCATCGGCAGCACGATCACCGACAGCCCGAGCTCGATGCGGCGGGTGGCGGCCGCGACCCAGGTCATCGACACCAGCGCCTCGTACTGGTAGGCCGACGGCGGATAGTCCGCACCCTGCTGGACCACGAGGTGGTCGGACAGCCACGCCCCGGCGAACCCGAGATCCTCGGCGTGCACCGCGGCCCGGGCCATGTTCTCCCCGGACGCGGCGGGTCCGGCCTGCGGCAGGTGCACACCGGCGGTCAGGGCGCCGCCGGATGCGACGCTCACGGGAGACGGGCTGGAGGCCATGGGGATCTCCGTTCGATGATGGGTGGGTGCGGGCCGTCAGTAGGAGCGCGGCAGGTCGAGCACGTGGCGGCTGACGTAGTTGAGGACCATCTCCTGGCTCACCGGGGCCAGCCGCATGAGCCGCGCCTCCCGGAAGTAGCGCTCGACGTGGTACTCGCGGGCGTAGCCCATGCCCCCGTGGGTCTGCAGGGCCTGGTCGGTGGCGGTGAACGCCGCGTCGGCGCACAGGAACTTGGCGGTGTTCGCCTCCCGCCCGCACGGCATGCCCCGGTCGTAGAGCCAGGCCGCCTTGCGCGCGACGAGCTCCGCGGCGTCCAGGCGCATGGTCGCCTCGGCCAGGGGGAACGCGATCCCCTGGTTCGACCCGATGGGCCGGTCGAAGACGATCCGTTCCCTGGCGTACTGCACGGCCCGGCGCACGCCCGCCCGGCCCAGGCCCAGCGACTCGTGCGCGAGCAGGATCCGCTCGGGGTTGAGCCCGTCGAGCAGGTAGCGGAAGCCCTCGCCCTCCTCACCGATGCGGGCCTCGACAGGCACCCGCAGGTCGTCGATGACCACCTCGTAGGAGGCCACGGCGTTGCGGCCCATCTTCGGGATCGGTGAGACCTGCACGGCCTCCGGGTCGATGTCGACGAGGAACAGCGACATGCCCTCGGTCGGCTTGCGGACCTGGTCCCGGGGGGTCGTCCGGGCGATCAGGATCATCTTGCTCGCCAGCCCCGCCTTGGTGATCCACACCTTGCGGCCGCGGATGACGTAGGAGTCGCCGTCGCGCCGCGCGAAGGTCGAGATGCGGGTCGTGTCGGTGCCCGCGTCGGGCTCGGTGACCCCGAAGCAGACGTGCAGGCTGCCGTCCGCGGCGGCCGGCAGCACCTCCTGCCGCAGCGCCTCGGTGCCGTGCTTGACCACGGTGTTCAGGCCGAAGATCGTCAGGTGCATCGAGCTGCACCCGTTCATGCCGGCCCCGGAGGCGGCGATCTCCTCGAGCATCAGGGCTGCCTCGGCGACACCCTGGCCCGCTCCGCCGTACTCCTCCGGGACGGCGATCCCGACCCAGCCCGCCTTCGCGAACGCGTCGTAGAACTCCGTGGGGAACTCGTGCCGCTCGTCGCGGGTCGCCCAGTAGTCGTCGTCGAAGTTCGCCGCGAGCTCCCGGACGGCCTTCTGCAGGTCCTGCTGGTCCTCGGTGAGCAGGAAGTCCATCGCTTGATCCCTCTCGTCGGGGTCGGTCGGTGTGCGGGCGCTCAGCCGAGCCGCTCGAGCACGAGTGCCATGCCCTGGCCGCTGCCGACACACATGGTCACGAGCCCCACCTGCGCGTCGCGCGTCTCGAGCGCGGTGAGCAGCGTGGTCATGATCCGGGCACCGGTCATCCCGAACGGGTGGCCGAGGGCGATCGCGCCGCCGTGCACGTTCAGCCGTTCCGGGTCGACACCGAGCTCGCGTTGGCAGGGGATCACCTGGGCCGCGAACGCCTCGTTGATCTCGACGAGGTCGACGTCCGAGATGGACATCCGGGCCCGGGCCAGGGCGCGACGGCTCGCCTCCACCGGCCCCAGGCCCATGATCTCCGGCGAGAGCCCCGAGACGCCGGTCGCGACGATGCGGGCCCGCGGGGCCAGCCCCAGCTCCGCCGCCCGGACATCGCTGGTGATCACCACGGCGGCCGCGCCGTCGTTGAGCGGGCAACAGTTGCCGGCGGTCACCGTCCCGTTCGGACGGAAGACCGGGGCCAGGGCGGCCAGCCCCTCGGCCGTGGTGGCCGGGCGGGGCGACTCGTCCGCGGCGAACACCGTGCCGTCCGGCAGCGTGACCGGCGTGATCTCCCGGTCGGGGACGCCGGCGGCCAGCGCCGCGGCGTAGCGTTCCTGTGAGCGCAGCGCGAACTCGTCCTGCTCACGCCTGCTGACGCCGCACAGCGCCGCGACGTTCTCCGCGGTCTGGCCCATCGCCAGGTAGAAGTCGGGGAGTCCGCCGGTCCGGCGCGGGTCCGTCCAGGCGCCGTCGCCGCCGGCCGCCCGGACCGCAGACCGCTCCCGCGCCGCGGCGAACAGCGGGTTGTCCGTCGCGGGCGTGGGCATCTGGGTGTACCGCGACACGCACTCGACGCCGACGGAGAGGAACGCGTCGCCCTCACCGGCCTTGATGGCGTGGAACGCCATCCGCGCGGTCTGGACCGACGAGGAGCAGGCCCGGCTCACGGTGGCCGCGGGCAGGGTGTCCGCGCCCAGCAGCACGGCGACCCGTCGCCCGAGGTTCTGGGCCTGCTCCCCGGTCTGGTTGGAGACCCCCAGGTAGAGGTCGTCGAGCTCGTCCGCGTCGAGTCCCCGCGCCTGGTCCAGCGCGGCGCGGGCGACGGTGGCGGCGAGGTCGTCGGCCCGCATCGCCGCCAGGGCGCCCTTGCGTGCCCGGCCCACGGCGGTCCGGGTGGCCGCCACGATCACTGCCTCGACCATCGGCTCAGCTCCCGAAGTAGGTGGCCGCGAGTTCGCGGTCGGAGACGATCTCGTCGGTCGGGCCCTCGCGGACGAGCCGGCCGTCGGCGAGGAACGCGATCCGGGTGCACACCTGCGTCATCACGTCGATGCTGTGCTCGACCAGACAGATGGTGGCGCCGTTGGCGACGGTCTCGCGGAGCAGCGCGAGGATGCGCTCGCGCCCCTCGGCGTCCAGTCCGGACATGGGCTCGTCGAGCAGGTAGCAGTGCGCGTCGGTGGCCAGCAGCCGCCCGATCATCAGCAGTTTCTGCTCGGCGTAGGACAGGTTGCCCGCGAGGGTCTCCGCGTGCCGGGCCAGGCCCAGGTACGCCAGGAGTTCCTCGGCCCGCCGGCGACGGTCGGCCTCGGCGCCACGACCGGGCAGGCGCAGGATGCGCTCGTCGGCCAGCGGGGTCAGCGAGACGAGCAGGTTGTCCCGGCAGGACATCCCGGCGAACAGCCGCATGTCCTGGAAGGACCGCACGATGCCGGCGCGCGCCCGGGCGTCCAGCGACACCCCGGTGATGTCGCGGTCGCCCAGGAAGACCCGGCCGGTCTGTGGCGTGAGCAGCCCGCTGAGCAGGTTGAACAACGTCGTCTTCCCGGCGCCGTTGGGACCGACGAGGCCGGTGATGACGCCCGGCTGCAGCGTCAGCGAGACGTCGTCGACGGCCTTCAGCCCGCCGAACGCGATGGACACGTTCTCGCAGCGCAGCACGCCGGCGGCCGCCCCGGCGGCGGTCCGCGCGAGCGGCGAGGCGGGCGGGTCCACCTCGTTGCGGGGGGCCGGAGCGGCGTCCGCCGGGGCTTCGGGCACCTCCGGCTCCCGGCGCCGCCGCCCGCCCACCAGACCCTGCGGCCGGAACCGCAGGAACAGCAGCACCAGCACGGAGAACGCGAGCCCGTTCACCGCGCCGACCAGCGAGGTCGGCAGGGCCAGGAAGCTCAGCGCCTGCGGGATGAGGACGATGACCGCCGCCCCCAGGTACGGCCCCCAGAACGCCGCGAGCCCGCCGATGATCGTGAGCGACAGGATCTCGATCGACCGGTCCAGCCCGAACTCCGCGGGGCTGATGAAGCGCAGGTGCACCGCCAGCAGCCCACCGGCAGCACCGGCGATCGCGGAGGACAGGGCGAACACCTTGACCTTCGCGGTCGCGGTGGCCTTGCCCAGGGAACGGGCCGCCAGTTCGTCCTCGCGCAGGCTCTCCAGCGTCCGGCCGAACGGCGAACGCACGAGCGTCCGCAGGCCCACCGTCACGACCGCGCACAGCACCCAGGCGACGATGATCACCTGCGGGGCGGAGAGGGTGAGGCCGAACAGGTCCGGCCGCGGGATGCCGACGAGCCCACCCGCGCCGCCGGTGATCTCCAGGATCGAGAACAGCCGGACCGCGGCGACCTGGAACGCCAGCGTGAGCAGGACCAGGTAGATGTCGGTGACGCGGCGGGCCGCCACGCCGAGCACCAGGCTGAGCAGCCCGCACAGGGCGAACGCGACGGCCAGCGCCGGCAGGAAGCTCCACTCGCCGTCGCGCATGAGGACCGCGGTGGTGTAGGCGCCGACACCGAAGTAGGCGCCGTGGGCGATGGAGAACAGCCCCGCGTACCCCATCAGCAGGTTGAACGACAGCCCGAGGATGACGAAGATCGCGAGCAGGGAGAACAGGTTGTTGAGGTAGAAGCTCATCGGGCTCCGGCTCCCTTCCCGGTCGGTGACGGTCCGGCGGTGGCGGTCGGGTCAGGCATGCCGCACCGTCGCCCTGGTCAGGCCGTGCGGCCGGGCGACGAGGAAGACGAACAGCAGCGCGAACAGGACCAGGTGGGCCCATTCGGTGGGCAGCCGGAAGGCCGCCACGCTCTCGACGAGGCCGATCACGATGCCGCCCAGCAGCGCGCCCGGCATGCTGCCGACGCCGCCGATGACCAGGGCGATCACCGCCATCACGAGCAGCTCGAAGCCCATCGAGGGCCGCGTCGGCGTCTGCACGGCCAGCAGCACCCCGGGCATGGCCGCGACCACCGAGCCGACGAGGAACACCCAGAGGTAGGTCCGCTGGATGCGGATGCCGAGGGTCTCGGCCCGCATCGCGTTGTCGCCCACCGCCCGGAAGGACAGCCCGACGGGTGTCCGGGTCTGCAGGACGTACAGGGCCACGAACACGACCACGCTGGCCGCCAGCACCAGAAGGTCCCAGCTGCGGATCACGAGCGGCCCGACCGCGACGGTCCAGTCCAGGAACGCCGTCGGCGGGACCGCCTTCGCGTCGGAACCGAAGCCGAGCTCCAGCAGGCTCTGCCCGAGCGTGAGCACCGACAGCGAGGCGACCAGCTGGGCCATGTGGCCGGCGCCCGCTCGGCGCAGCGGGCGGTAGACGAGCAGTTCGACGCCGACGCCGACCACGCCGCCGACGGCCAGGCTGAGCACCGTCGCGACCAGGGCGCCGAGCCCGGCCGCCGCGAACAGCCACCAGAAGCTGTAGGCCGTCGCGACCAGGGCCAACCCGTGGGCAAGGTGGAAGATGCCGGTGGCCGCCATGATCAGGCTGAGCCCGTAGGCGAACAACCCGTAGAGCAGGCCCAGCACGACGCCGTTCTTGACGAGCTGCAGGAGCAGGTCCAGATCCATGCTTGATCCTCGATTGTGGACGTGCCCCGGGACGGCGCGGCGCGTGCGGGGTCGCGCCGGCCCGGGTGGTGGACGTCAGGGCTGCAGCGTCACGAACTTCTCGTCCTCGACGACCGGCCGGGCGGAGCTGACGATCCGCTTGAGGTCGATCGGCTTGCGGATGGTGAGGGTGTCGGTGAAGGTCGCCTCACCCTGCAGCCGCACCGGCAGCGGCGTGCCCTCGCGGAAGACCTGGATGATGTTCTCCCCGGTCACCTCGCGCCCGGACGCGCGCAGCCGCTTGATCGCCTCGGCGTAGAGGAAGACGCTGTCGTGCATGTAGATGCCGTAGGACAGCCCGGGCGCCTCGCGGCCCTTGTCCTGCTTGAACCGCTCGACGATCGCGGCCACGTCGGGGTCCGACGAGCCGACGGAGGCCACGCTCGTGTAGATGATCCCGTCGGCCGCCTGGCCGCTGGCCTGCCGGGCCGCGGCGTCCTCGGCGACACCGGCGTAGGTGGTCACCTGGGCCGCGAGGCCCTGGTCGCGCAGCGCCCGCAGCACGACCGGGCCCTCGTTGGACAGGGTGTGCACGTGCACGGTGTCGGGGTTGGCGGCGGCGATCTTCGCCACCTGCGACGAGGCGTCGACGGCGTCGGGTGCGACGCTCTCGACGGCGACGACCTGGCCGCCGGCCGCCTCGAAGGCCTTCCGGTAGATGTCCTTCGCACCCTGGCCGGTCGCGTTGTCGATGTAGATGATCGCGGCCCGGCGCTTGCCCTCCTTCTCCGCCATGTAGGTGCCCAGCGCCTCGACGTCGAGGGAGGCGAGCGGGAAGAAGTTGGCGAGCGCGCCACTGGCCGCCTCGAGCTCCGGACTGTTCGCGCCGGTGTTCACCACCGCGACGCCGAGGTCCTCGGCCATGGGCGCCATCGCCTTGACCACCGCGCTCCAGGCCGTGACGACCATGGGCGCGTTCTCGACGGAGGCGAGCTTGTTGAGCGCGGCGACGCCGATCTCGGCGGTCGCCTGGGTGTCCTCGGCGACGAGCTCGATCCGGATGCCGTCGGCGGCGTACTGCTGGTTCGCCGCCTCGACGCCGTACTGCATGTACTGCACGAAGTCGTTGCCCAGCGCCCCCTGCCCGCCCGAGAGCGCCATCGCGGCACCGAGCTTGTAGGTCGTCACGCCGTCGACCTCACCCGCGCCGCCCCCGGACCCGCCGCATGCGGTGAGCGCGAGGCAGAGCGCGACGCCGATGCCGGCCAGTCTGTGCTTGCGTAGAGCAGACTTCACCCGTCTTCTCCTTGCTGAAAGGTCAGAGAACTGACCTGCCGACGATTTCTTCGGACAGTTGCTGCAGACTCAGAAAAGCCCCGACCAGTCCTGCTCGTGCATTTCCTCGGGCGTCCCGTCGAATGCAGGAGCGCCGAGCTTGATCACGTACACCCGATCTGCGTGCACCAAGGTGCGCCGAATGTCCTGCTCGACCAGCAGCACGCTCGTCCCCAGCTCGCGGTTGATCTGCTTCACGGCGGCGAGCACCTCGTCCACGAGCAGCGGAGCAAGCCCGGTCGACGGCTCGTCGAGCAGCACCAGCCGCGGCTTGGCCATCAGCGCCATGGCGATGGCCAGCATCTGGCGCTGCCCGCCGCTCAGCGATCCGGCCCGGGCCCGGGGGCGCTCGGTGAGCAGTGGGAACAGCCCGAGCACGAAGTCGCGGACCTCACCGGCCGCGGACCGGCCGCGGGTGCCCACCGAGCCGGCCAGGGCCAGGTTCTCCGCGATGCTCAGCGACGGGAACACCCCATGACCCTGCGGGACCAGCGCGATCCCCGAGGCGATGATCGCGGCGGCCGACTGGCCGGTCAGGTCGGCACCGCCGAACAGCACCCGCCCCGAACGCGGCTGGACCAACCCGACGATCGAGCGCAGGAGGGTGGTCTTGCCCGCGCCGTTGTGCCCGAGCAGGGCCACGAACTCACCCTGGCCCACGCGCAACGACACCCCGTCGAGGACCACGTGCTTGCCGTAGCCGGCGCAGAGCCCGCTGATGTCCAGCAGCGCCCGCGGCGAGTCGGCAGGCGTGCCGCCGTCGACCCGCGGCGACGTCTCGGTGCCGGTCATCCGATCGACCCGGATCGCTTGCCCCGCGCATTCCCCGGGCAGGGGAAATGGGTTTCGCCGACGACGTTCACACGAGCTCCTCGTCGCTGAGGGAATGAATTCGAGTCTTGCGAACTGACCGGACAGTATACCGACCGGAAGAAGTGGTCAAGAAGCCGTTGGAGAACTCCTTCGGACTATCCGGACACAGCGGCGCCCAGACGTGCGGCGAGCGCATCGCGCAACTCCCGCTTCTTCACCTTGCCGCTGGCCGTTCTCGGGAAGTCCTGGATGAAGACGACGTGGCGGGGCACCTTGTAGTAGGCCAGGTGCTCGCGGCAGTAGGTTCGGACGGCGTCCTCGTCGAGATCACTGCCGGGCCGCAGGTGCACGGCCGCCAGCACCTCCTCGCCGTACTTCGGGTCGGGCACGCCGACGACCTGGGCCTCGACCACGTCGGGCAACCGGTGCAGCACGTCCTCGATCTCCCGGGGATAGATGTTCTCCCCGCCCCGGCACACCATGTCCTTGAGCCGCCCGACGATCTGGACGTACCCCCCGGCGTCGATGGTCGCCAGGTCGCCGGTGTGCAGCCAGCCGTCGGCGTCGATCGCGGTCGCCGTCTGCTCGGCATCCTCCCAGTAGCCGGCCATCCTGCTGTAACCCCGGACCACGAGTTCGCCCACCTCGCCGCAGCGTGCCGTCCGCCCCTCGGCGTCCACCACCCGGGCCTCGAGGTGGGGAAGGGGCCGCCCGACGGTCCCGTAGCGCCGCTCGAGCGGGTCGTCGACGCGCGTCTGCGTCGTCAACGACGTCAACTCGCTCATCCCGAAGCCGACCGTGAGCTCGGACATCCCCATGCGATGAGCCACCGCCTGCACCACGTCCTGCGGGCACGGCGACCCGCCCATGATCCCGGTGCGCAGGCTGGACAGGTCGAAGGAGTCGAAGTCCGGGTGGGCGAGCTCGGCGATGAACATCGTGGGCACGCCGTGCAGGGCCGTGCACCGCTCCCGCTCGACCGTGGCCAGCACCGCCGCCGCGTCGAAGCCGGGCGCGCTGATGACGATCGCGGCCCCGTGCGTCGTACAGGCCAGGTTGCTCGCGACGATGCCGAAGGCGTGGAAGAACGGCAGGCACACGCACAGCCGGTCGCGCTCGGTGAGCCGCAGCCCCCGGCCCGCCGACAGGCCGTTGTTGAGTGCGGACCGGTGCGTGATCATGGCCCCCTTCGGCGCCCCGGTGGTGCCGCTCGTGTACTGCAGGCAGAACACGTCGTCCGGGGCCACCGCCGCCTTCGCGGCGGTCAGCCGGGACTCCTCGACCCGGCGCCCGGCCTCGAGGAACTCGGCCCACCCGCCGCTGTCGAACAGGACCGCGCCCCCCTGCCAGCCCGCCCGGCCCGCCTCCGCGAGCATCCGGCCGTAGTCGCTGTCGCGATGGCTCCGGGCGGCCAGCACCACGCTCACGGCGGCGTGGCGCAGGACGTGGTCCAGCTCGGCCTGCTGGTACGCCGGGTTGACCCCGACGAGGACGGCACCGATCGCGGCCGTCGCGTACTGGGTGACGACCGACTCCGCCCGGTTCGCCGTCCAGACCGCGACCCGGTCACCGTGCCCGACGCCCGCGGCGAGCAGGGCCCGTGCCAGCCCGTCCACCTCGGACAGGAACGCGGGGTAGTCCAGCCGCACCCCCCGCGCCACATCGACGACCGCCTCCGCGTGCGGGTACCGGGCAGCCGTCCGCGCCAGGTTCTCCCCGATGGTCTCGTCGAGCAGCGGGACCGACCCGTCCCCGGCCGCGTACGCAAGCGACACCCCGACCTCCATGGCCTCGGCGGATCGACGATCGCCGTCGGTAGACTGACTGGACAGTATCCGAGAAGCTCGACCAAATCGAGATCTTGACGCCCAGCGTGGCCGGCGCTAATGGAGATGTTTCGGGGGCGAACGCGTCGTCAGCCGGCGCGGGCCGTCACCAGGCCTGCGCTCGCAGCGATCACCACGAGAGGGACGAGCCGCCGCACGGTCCGTCCGCGGCGATGGCGGTCCGGCTACCCGACTCGTGGCCGTGCTCGTCGAGTCCGGCCGGTGGGGACTCGTGGCGGTCCTGGGCCACCGCGAGGGTCGCAGGGGCTCGGCCGGGCACGCGTCGTGCATCTGCCGCCCGAGACCGTCGATCGGGCGCCGTGGGTGGTCGGCGCGATCAGGACACCGGACGGCGGTCCGGCGATGGGGCCGCAGGTACGGCCGCCCGATCAGATGCCGGACTCGGACCACCAGGGGCCGGGCTCGCTCGCAGCCGCCTGCGGCGGTTCGGGGTCCGCGGCGCGGTGCCGCCCCTGCCGCAGGCCCCGCTGGTACGTCGCGAGTCGGTCGCGTACGCGGTCCGGCACGCGCTCGCCCGGACCGGGCGGGGCGGAATCCGCCGTTGCGAGCGGCGGCGCGACGAGTTGGCCGCCCGGGCGGCGGCGCGGGAGACCGCTCGCCGTCGTCAGCTCCGGATCCGGCTGGGCGGCCCGGGCTTGCGCAGCTCGCCACTCCGCGTCGCTGGGCGAGTCCCAGTCGACCGGCTTCGCCGACCTGGATCCCTGCTCCGGCGAACCGTTCCCGTCGGACGGCTCGTTCCGGAACCAGGCCGAGGCGACGGCTTCGAAGATCGGAGTGGACATGAGATCGTCCGCCGGCTCGCGTCCCTGGTCCTGCAACGGCCCGAACAGCTCGTCGGCCCCCAGGGACGCCACCGGCTGTGCTCCGGGGTCGACCGGCTCGCCCAGCTCCACCGGCTCGCGCAAGGCCGCCGGGTCCCGCAGCCCCGCGGGCTTGCCCAGTCCGACCGGCTCGCCCAGTCCGACCGGCTCGCCCAGCCCCACCGGATCACGCAGACCCGTCGGGCCACGCAGACCCGCCGGCTCGCCCAGCCCCACCGGCTCGCCCAGCCCCACCGGATCACGCAAGGCCGCCGGGTCGCCGGGAGCCGGGCGCGGCGCGTCGTTGCGACCGTCGGTTCCCGGAAGTGCGGACGGCAGGTCCCGCAGCCCGGGCTGCGGCAGGGCCGGCTCGGCCTCGACGCCGCTGATGAGCGCCGGCGGGCAGTGCAGGATCGCGACCGAACCCGAGTCGGCGCCGGGATGCGGGCGCCGCAGCCGGATCGCCGTGCCGGAGCGCTGAGCGAGCCGATCGGCGATCGCCGATCCCGGATGCGGCCGGTGCCGCCGCGGCGCACCGGACCCGTCGGCGAGGACCTCGACGGACAGCCCGCCATCGGCCTCCGTGCGGCTCACGACGTCGATCCGGGAACCCGGCCGGGACGCCGACGTCGCGTGGTCCAGCACCTCGGCGAGCAGATGCAGCAGCTCGACGGCCGCGCGGGGCAGGAGGGAGGCCGACGGTGCGGGCAGCACCACGATGCGACGCGGATCATCGGACACGGACACGGCTTCGTGCAGCACGTCGAGAAGGCCCCGCGGGGCGCCGTTTCGCGAGCCCGGGTCCACGCCGCACAGCATCAGCAGACTCTCGCTGTTGCGGCGCATCCGGCGGGTCGCGTCGAGCAGCTCGGACAGGCCGGCCGCATACTCGCCACGCTGCTCGTCGGCGTGCATCCGGCCGAGCCGCCGCACGTGCTGCTCGAGCTGGCTCTGCAGCCGCCTCGCCACGCTGACCAGCGGGTCCTCGCCGTCGTGCGGCGGCCGCGGGGCCACCAGGGCCGGCCGGCCGCTGTCCGTGGGGTCCTGCCGGGCCCATCCGTGGCCTGTAGCGCTCGTCGAGCGTTCGACCTCGGGGAGGAAGGTCCTCTCACCCACCAGTCGATCCTCCAGAACAGGTTGTGCCGATCGCCGTGCGCCTGCGCGTTCGCGATCACTAGGGCCGTGCTCGGTGTCTAGCCGGCGACAGTACCTTCTAGTGGCCGCCGTCGGGCCAGTGCTCCCACCGGGTGTGCGTGGAAGCTCCCGTTCCGTGCGGTGGGCGGCCGGACGGGCCCGACGCGGCCGGATCGCCGCGATCGTTGCCCTGGGTCGACGTCTCGTCGCACTCTGTTCACGTAAGGCACCGGACGGCGACTCCCCCGGACCGCTCGACTCCTCTCCCGCGTCCTGTGGAGGCACGATGACGAAGCCCCCGACCACCGCGAGGGCGGCTGCCGCACCCCCGTGCACCTCCGGCCGGCTGGCGGACGGCCGGGAGATCGTCTTCTACGACGAGAGTCCCCGCGCCCGGCGGGTGATCGCGGACACCCGGGACCTGCCGCCCGTGACCGGGCACTCGGAGATCCGCTACGACCCGCTGCTCGACGAGTGGGTCGCGCTGGCCGCGCACCGGCAGGCCCGGACCTTCCTTCCCCCGGCCGACCGGTGCCCGCTGTGCCCGTCCGGGCCCGGGCGGGCGACCGAGATCCCCGCACCCGACTACGACGTCGTCGTGTTCGAGAACCGCTTCCCCGCCTTCGGCGGTGAGCTCGGCCGGTGCGAGGTGGTCTGCTTCTCCAGCGACCACACCACATCGTTCAGCCGCCTGTCCCCCGAACGGGTCCGGCTGATCGTCGACGTGTGGGCCGACCGCACGGTTCGGCTGGCCGCGCACACCGGCGTCGAGCAGGTGTTCTGCTTCGAGAACCGCGGCGCGGAGATCGGGGTGACGCTGGACCACCCGCACGGCCAGATCTACGGCTACCCCTTCCTCACCCCCCGCACGCGGCGCCAGCTCGACTCGGCCCACCGCCACCGCGACCGCACCGGGCGCAACCTGTTCGCCGACGTGCTGGCCGCCGAGCGCGACGCCGCTGTCCGGGTCGTCGCGGAGACGGCGCACTGGACCGCGTTCGTGCCCACGGCGGCACGCTGGCCCGTGGAGGTCCACCTCTATCCGCACCGGGGTGCCCCCGACCTGCCCGCCCTCACCTCCGACGAGCGCGACGACCTCGCCACGCTGTACCTCGACCTGCTCGCCCGGCTCGACGCCCTGCACGGCGACGCGGCCGGCCCGCTGCCCTACATGGCGTGCTGGCATCAGGCGCCCGTGCACACCGACCGCGACCTCGCCCGGCTGCACCTGGAGATCTTCTCCGTCCGCCGGGCCCCGGGCCGGCTCAAGTATCTCGCCGGGTCCGAGTCCGGGATGGGCGTGTTCATCAACGACACCCTGCCCGAGCAGGTCGCCGCCCGGCTCCGCGAGATCGGCCCGACGGCGGCGCGCGACGCACCCAGGTCCGCGCCATGACCGGCGGCCGGCGACTGATCACCGGCCCGGGTCCGGACGACAGGGCAGCCGGGCGCTGCGCCGCCGCCTTCGCCCGCATGGTCGGCCGCGACCCGGCGGGGGTGTGGGCCGCGCCCGGGCGGGTCAACCTCATCGGCGAGCACACCGACTACAACGACGGCTACGTCCTCCCCCTCGCCCTGGACCGTCGCGCCCTGGTCGCCGCCGCGCCCGCATCCGGGCCCGGCTCCACCGTGCGCTCCCTGCAGCAGGATCCCGAGCCCGTCCGGTTCAGCGCTGCGACCGTCTCCCCCGGGGACGTCGGCGGCTGGGGCGCCTACGTCGCCGGCGTCGTGTGGTCCCTGCGCACCGCCGGGCATCCGGTTCGCGACCTCGACCTGGTCCTCGACAGCGACGTCCCCATCGGCGCCGGGCTGTCCTCGTCGGCGGCCGTGGAGTGCGCGGTCGCGGTCGCGCTGGCCGATCTGACCGCGGCTGCCCCGGCGGCTCCGACCGCGACTCCGACGGCTGCTCCGGCGGGGCGGCCCGACCGCACCGAGCTCGCCCGGCTCGCCCAACGCGCCGAGAACCGGTTCGTCGGCGCGCCCACCGGGGTCATGGACCAGATGGCCGCGCTGCACGGCCGCGCGGGGACGCTGGTCTTCCTGGACACCCGCACCATGGCCGTCGAGCACGTCCCGCTCGACCTCGCCGCCCGTGGCCTGGCGCTGCTGGTCGTCGACACCCGCGCCCCGCACACCCTCGTCGACGGGCAGTACGCCGCCCGGCGCGCGGACTGCACCGCCGCTGCCGCGGATCTCGGCGTCGCCGCCCTGCGCGACGCCGTACCCGCCGACCTCGACCGCATCCGCGACCCCCGCCGGCGCCGCCGCGCCCGCCACGTCGTCACCGAGAACGCCCGCGTCCTCGACGTCGTGGCCACGCTGCGGGCCGGCATCGATCCGCGCGCCATCGGGCCGGTGCTGACCGCCTCCCACCTCTCGCTGCGCGAGGACTTCGAGGTCACCGTCGCGCACCTCGACGTCGCCGTGGACGCGGCGCTGGCCGCCGGCGCCCACGGGGCCCGCATGACCGGCGGAGGCTTCGGGGGCTGCGTCATCGCCCTCGTCGACGCCCCGGACACCGGCGCCGTCGCCACGGCCGTCGCCGGGGCGTTCTCCGATCGCGGCTTCGCCGCACCGCAGACGTTCACCGCGGTGCCCTCCCCCGGCGCCGGTCGGTGTCGCTGACCGCCGATCGCACGGTTCGGCGCGGTGGGGGGCCGCTGCCGGCGGGGCGTGGCAGTCTGGACCGGTGCCCCGTGTGACGTTGACCGAGGTCGCGCGACGGGCCGAGGTGTCACCGACCACCGCGTCGTTCGTCCTGAACGGCCGGCTCGACATGCGGATCTCCGAGGACGCCCGGCAGCGGGTGCTGCGGGCCGCGCACGAGTTGGGTTATCGGCCGAACCTCGTCTCCCGCGGCCTGCGCACCAAGATCACGCATACCGTGGCGCTCGTGTCCGACACCATCGCCACGGAGCCGTACGCGGGCGAGATCGTGCACGGCAGCCTCGCCGCCGCCGTGGCGCGGGAGCATCTGCTGTACGTGGGTGAGACCGAGGACGACCCGGAGGTCGAGGCGCGGCTCATCGAGCACTTCCTCGACCGCCAGGTCGACGGCTTCGTCTACGCCACGATGTTCACCCGGGGCGCGCGGGTGCCGAAACGGATCCAGGACCATCCGCTGGTGCTGCTGAACTGCACCGCGGACGGCCTGGCCGCGCCCAGCGTCCTTCCCCACGAGCGCGAGGCCGGGCGCTCCGCGGCGACAGCGCTGCTCGACGCCGGTCACCGGGAGGGCATCTACCTCGTGGGCGAGCAGGTTCCGGGCGTCTTCGCGGCGTCCGAACGCCACGCGGGGATCAACGAGGTCCTGCACGCACGCGGCGCAGACCTCGCCGGTCTCCTCCCGTGCAGGTGGTGGCCGGAGTCCGGCTTCGAGGCCGTCAGCGAGTTCCTGCGAAGCGGGCGTCGGCCGCGCGCGCTGATCTGCTACAACGACCGCATCGCGCTGGGCGCCTACCAGGCGCTGCAGGAGGCCGGCCTCGGCGTCCCCACCGACACATCGGTCGTCTCCTTCGACGACTCCGACCTCGCGTCGTGGCTGCGGCCCAAGCTCACCAGCGTGGCCCTGCCGCACTACGAGATGGGCCGGATCGCGGTCGAGCTGCTGCTGTCCAGGAGCCGCGGCGGCCACGACGGCGACGGCGGGGGCTACAAGGTGGTGTGGGTGCCGATGCCGCTGCGGGAGCGCGCGTCGGTCGGGCCGCCATCCCGCTGAGCGGAAAGGTCCCGGCGCGGATGCACCCGTCATCCGACGAACGGAGCAGGTCACAGGACCGGCGGGCGCAAGACCGGCCATGACGTGGCGGAGAGTGACAATCTCCCATTGCCCGCCACCTGCGGGTCTGGCAGCCTGCTTTCGGCGAACAGTCAAGCCCCTGTCCAGCAGCGAGGCTTCACCTCCGGGGCCTCCGGGGCAACCGGGCGGCTCTGGTCGCTCCCACTCATTCGGATCACCGCGCAAGTTGGCTCCAGGAGCGAAGCTAAAACGTGTTAGCGCGCCACGGGGCCAGTCCCGCGGGACGTCCTAGGAGCGCCGATGCTCGAAGACCTGGACCCGCTGGAGACCCGCGAATGGCTTGACGCTCTCGACTCCGTCGTGGAGTTCGACGGCGCCGACCGAGCCTCGTTCCTGCTCGAGGAGCTGATGCGCGAGGCCCGCCGGGTCGGTGCGCCCGTCCCCTACTCGGCCTCGACGCCGTACCTCAACACGATCCCCCCGGGACGCGAGCCGCCGCAGCCCGGTGACCGGGAGATCGAACACCGGATCCGGTCGATGATCCGGTGGAACGCGGTGGCGACCGTGCTGCGCGCGAACAAGGAGTCCTCGGAGCTCGGCGGGCACATCGCCAGCTTCCAGTCCGCGGCGACGCTCTACGACGTGGGCTTCGAACACTTCTGGCACGCGCCGGGCGAGGACCACGGTGGGGACCTGGTGTTCGTGCAGGGGCACTGCTCGCCGGGCATCTACGCGCGGGCGTTCCTCGAGGGCCGGATCACCGAGGAACAGTTGCTGAACTTCCGCCAGGAGGTCGGAGGCGGCGGCCTGTCGTCCTACCCGCACCCGTGGCTGATGCCGGAGTTCTGGCAGTTTCCCACGGTGTCGATGGGGCTGAGCCCGTTGATGGCGATCTACCAGGCGCGGTTCCTGAAGTATCTGCACGCCCGCGGGCTGGCCGACACCGCGCCGCGGCACGTGTGGGCCTTCCTGGGCGACGGCGAGATGGACGAGCCGGAGTCATTGGGCGCGATCTCGCTGGCCGGCAGGGAGAAGCTGGACAACCTGATCTTCGTGGTGAACTGCAACCTGCAGCGCCTGGACGGTCCGGTCCGCGGCAACGGAAAGATCATCCAGGAGCTGGAGGGAGTGTTCCGGGGCGCGGGCTGGAACGTGATCAAGGTGATCTGGGGATCCGGGTGGGATCCGCTGATCGCCGCGGACAAGACCGGTCTGCTGCTCAAGCGGATGGAGGAGTGCGTCGACGGGGAGTACCAGGACTTCAAGTCCAAGAACGGCGCCTACGTCCGCCAGCACTTCTTCGGTCGCTACCCCGAGCTGCTGGACCTCGTCGCGGACATGTCCGACGACGACATCTGGGCGCTGACCCGCGGCGGCCACGACCCGCAGAAGGTCTACGCCGCCTACGCCGCCGCCGTCGAACACACCGGCCGGCCCACCGTCATCCTGGCCAAGACGGTCAAGGGCTACGGAATGGGCGAGGCCGGCGAGGGCCAGAACATCACCCACCAGCAGAAGAAGATGGGCGTCGACGTCCTGCGCGCCTTCCGGGACCGCTTCGGGCTCGACATCCCGGACGACCAGGTCGCCGAGGTGCCGTTCCTGCGGCTGCCCGAGGAGAGCAGGGAACTCGCCTACCTGCGACAACGCCGCGCAGAGCTGGGTGGCGCCCTGCCGGCGCGCCGCGGACGCTCGTCCGAGACGCTGCCCGTGCCGGAGCTGACGGCGTTCGACGCCCAGCTCAAGGGCACCGGGGAACGGGAGATCTCCACGACGATGGCGTTCGTGCGGATCCTGACGACGCTGCTGCGGGACAAGCAGATCGGCAAGCGCGTGGTGCCGATCGTGCCCGACGAGTCCCGCACGTTCGGCATGGAGGGCCTGTTCCGCCAGTTCGGCATCTTCTCCCAGGTCGGGCAGCTCTACCAGCCCGAGGACGCCAACCAGCTCATGTACTACAAGGAGGACCGCAACGGCCAACTGCTGCAGGAGGGGATCAACGAGGCCGGTGCGATGTCGTCCTGGATCGCCGCGGCCACGTCCTACAGCACGAACGACACCCCGATGATCCCGTTCTACATCTACTACTCGATCTTCGGATTCCAGCGGATCGGCGACCTCGCGTGGGCGGCCGGGGACATGCGCGCCCGCGGGTTCCTCGTCGGCGGCACCGCCGGGCGCACGACGCTCAACGGCGAGGGCCTGCAACACGAGGACGGGCACAGCCACCTGCTCGCGGCGACCATCCCGAACTGCGTCTCCTACGACCCGACCTTCGCCTACGAGGTGGCGGTGATCGTCCAGGACGGGCTGCGGCGGATGTACGCCGAGCAGGAGGACGTCTTCTACTACCTCACCGTCATGAACGAGAACTACCGGCATCCGCCCATGCCGGAGGACCCGACCATCCGGGAGGACCTCGTCAAGGGCCTCTACCTGTTCCGCGAGGGGCGGGCGGCGGAGGAGGGCCGGGAGCCGGCACCGCGGGTGCAGCTCATGGGCAGCGGCACCATTCTCCGCGAGGTGATCGCGGCCGCCGACCTGCTGGAGCAGGACTTCGGCGTCGTGGCGGACGTCTGGAGCGCGCCGAGCTTCACCGAACTGGGCCGCGACGGGATGTCCGTCGAGCGGTGGAACATGCTGCACCCCGGCGAGGAACGCAGGCAGAGCCACGTCGAGCACTGCCTGGCGGACCGCCCGGAGGGCCCGGTGGTCGCGGCCACCGACTACATCCGCGCCTACGCCGAGCAGATCCGGCCCTACGTGCCCCGCTCCTACACGGTCCTGGGCACCGACGGCTTCGGCCGCTCGGACTATCGCCGCGCCCTGCGCGAACACTTCGAGGTCGACCGGCGCTTCGTCGCCGTGGCGGCGCTGTCCGCGCTCGCGCGGGACGGGGCGATCCCGGCGAGCACGGTGGCCGAGGCGATCGGGCGCTACGGGATCGATCCCGGCAAGCCCGAACCGGCGCGCGCCTGAGTCGCGCGTCCCCGACCGACACCCGCCCCCCTGCCGCGGCCCGGGCCGTGACAGAGGCCGACGACCAGCAGGATCCCTGGGGCAAGAGGGGAAGAGCACATGTCAGACGCGACCGAGGTCAAGGTCCCCGACATCGGCGGCTTCAGCGATGTGCCGATCATCGAGGTGCACGTCAACCCCGGTGACCAGGTCAACGCCGAGGATCCGCTGGTCACCCTCGAGTCGGACAAGGCGACCATGGACGTGCCCGCCCCGGCGGCCGGGTCGGTGCTCGACGTGCTGGTCAAGGTCGGCGACCAGGTGAGCGAGGGCGCGCCGATCCTGCTGCTCGCGCCGGGCGACGGCGCGCTGGTCCCGCCCCCGTCCCTGGTCGAGCAGCAGGAACCGGCGCCGGCAGCGCCCGCGCCGACGATGACCGCCCCGACGCCCGGCCCGGTCCCGGCGCCCGCCGCCGGCGTGGTCGCCGACGCGCTCGGTGTCCATGCGGGGCCGAGTGTGCGCCGGATGGCCCGGGAGTTCGGCATCGACCTCGCTGCGGTCACCGGCACCGGTCCGAAGGGCCGGGTCACCAAGGACGACCTGCTGAGCCACGTTCGCGGCCCCGCCACACCCCCGGCTCCCGCCGCGACCACCCCGGCGGGAGCCGGGATCCCCGAGATCCCGGCCCAGGACTTCGCCGAGTTCGGACCCGTCACGATCCGGCCGCTGTCGCGGATCAAGAAGGTCTCCGGGCCGTTCCTGCACCGCTCCTGGCTGAACATCCCGCACGTGACGCACAACGACGAAGCCGACATCACCGAGCTCGACCGCTACCGCAAGGAGCTGGACACCGCGGCGAAGGCCGCCACGGACGGCGCAGGCTACCGGGTCACCCTGCTCGCCTTCCTCGTCAAGGCCGTGGTGTCGGCGCTGAAGAAGTTCCCGGAGTTCAACAGCTCGCTGACGCCGGAGAAGGACGCCCTGATCCTGAAGGACTACTACAACATCGGCATCGCGGTGGACACCCCTGACGGGCTCGTCGTGCCGGTGGTCTCCGACGCCGACCGCAAGGGGATCATCGAGCTGTCCCGGGAGTTCGGGGTCATCTCGGCGAAGGCCCGCGACGGCAAGCTCTCCCCGGCCGACATGTCCGGGGGCACGTTCACCATCTCCAGCCTGGGCGGTATCGGCGGCACCAGCTTCACCCCGATCGTCAACGCGCCCGAGGTCGCGATCCTCGGCGTCGTCCGGTCGCGGACCGCGCCGGTGTGGAACGGATCGGAGTTCACGCCGCGGCTGATGCTGCCGCTCTCGCTGTCCTACGACCACCGCGTCATCGACGGTGCGCTGGCTGCCCGCTTCACCCGGCACCTGGGCCACCTGCTCGAGGACGACCGTCGCCTCCTCCTCTGACCACGCCGGGAGCTCAACGATGAGTGCGCAGGAGATCCAGGTTCCCGACATCGGCGACTTCGCCGACGTGCCGATCATCGAGATCCACGTCAGGCCCGGAGACACGGTGGCCGCGGAGGACCCGCTGCTGACCCTGGAGTCGGACAAGGCCACCCTGGACGTGCCCGCCCCGTTCGCGGGCACGATCACCGAGCTGCGGGTCGGCGTCGGCGACACCGTGTCCCGGGGCACCGTGATCGCGGCGGTGGACGCCGCCGGCCCCCCGGGCACCCCACCGAAGGAGCGGATCCGGGAGGACGCCGCGCCCGCCACGACCGGGCCCGCGGACTACGGCTCGCCCAGCGGGGTGTACGAGCGCATCGACGTCGACGTTCCCGACATCGGCGGCTTCGCCGACGTGCCGGTGATCGAGGTGCACGTCGCGGCCGGCGACCGGGTGGCGGCCGAGGATCCGCTGATCACCCTGGAGTCGGACAAGGCGACGATGGACGTGCCGTCCCCGGCGACCGGCACCATCGAGGAGGTGACGGTCGCCGTCGGCGACACGGTGTCCCAGGGGCACGTCATCGCGCATCTGCGGACCCGGGACATCGCGCCGGGCGCAGCGGCACCGCCGCCTGCGGCGGCTGCGGCGGCCGTCGCGCCGGCCCCGAGGCCGCCGGCCGTCGAGCGCGGCGACGTGCACGCCGAGGTCCTGGTGCTCGGTGCCGGACCGGGCGGGTACACGGCCGCCTTCCGCGCCGCCGACCTGGGGAAATCGGTCGTCCTGGTCGACCGGTGGCCCACCCTGGGCGGGGTGTGCCTCAACGTGGGCTGTATCCCGTCCAAGGCGTTGCTGCACGCGGCCAAGGTCATCGCCGAGACCAGGGAGATGGCCGAGCACGGCCTCTCGTTCACCGGGCCGGCCATCGACGTCGACCGGCTCCGCGGCTGGAAGGACGGCGTCGTCTCGCGGCTGACCGGTGGGCTGGCCGGGCTGGCCCGCCAGCGCAAGGTCACGACCGTGCAGGGTGCCGGGCGGTTCATGTCGATGAACCAGCTCGAGGCGACCGCCGACGACGGCTCCACGAAGGTCGTCAGCTTCGACCAGGCGATCATCGCCGCCGGTTCGGAGCCGATCACGCTGCCCTTCGTGCCGCACGACGATCCGCGCGTCATCGACTCCACCGGTGCGCTCGCCCTCGACGGCATACCGGAGCGGCTGCTCGTGCTCGGCGGCGGGATCATCGGCCTGGAGATGGCCACGGTGTACTCCGAGATCGGCTCGGCGGTCACCGTCGTGGAGCTGATGGACCAGTTGATCCCCGGGGCTGACAAGGACATCGTCGCGCCACTCACCAAGCGGATCACCGAGCGGTACGAGAACATCTATCTCAAGACGAAGGTCACCGCCGTCGAGGCCCGTCCGGACGGGCTGCTCGTCACCTTCGACGGGAGCGCAGGGAGCTCCAGCGCAGGGAGCTCCAAGGCCCCGCAGACCGACGTGTTCGACCGGCTGCTGGTCTCGGTCGGCCGACGGCCCAACGGGCGGGAGATCGGGGCGGAGAACGCGGGCGTCCTGGTCGACGACCGCGGTTTCATCCGGGTCGACAAGCAGCAGCGCACCAACGTGCCGCACATCTTCGCCATCGGCGACGTCGTCGGTCAGCCGATGCTCGCGCACAAGGCGGTGCACGAGGGCAAGGTCGCCGCCGAGGTCACCGCGGGGCGCAACAGCTACTTCGACGCGAAGGCCATCCCGTCGGTGGCCTACACGGATCCGGAGGTCGCCTGGGCCGGCATCACCGAGAACGAGGCGAAGGCCGCCGGCGTCAAGTACGGCAAGGGCGTGTTCCCCTGGGCCGCCAGTGGCCGGTCCCTGTCGCTGGGCCGCGACGAGGGCATGACGAAGATCCTGTTCGACGAGACCACGGAACGGATCATCGGCTGCGGCATCGTCGGCCCGTCGGCCGGCGACCTGATCTCGGAAGCGGCGCTCGCGATCGAGATGGGCGCCGACGCGGCCGACATCGGCCTGACGGTCCACCCGCATCCGACGCTGTCGGAGACCATCGGGATGGCCGCCGAGGCCTTCGAGGGCACGCTCACCGACCTCTACATGCCGAAGAAGAAGACGTAATCCCCCAGTCAGCAAAACTGCAAGGGAGAACTCCCATGCCAGGATCTGTGATCGTCGGCGGTGCGCGGACACCGATCGGAAAGCTCGGCGGCTCGCTGAAGGACTTCTCCGCGGTCGACCTGGGCGGTGTCGCCATCGCGGCGGCGCTGGACAAGGCCGGGATCTCCGGCGACCAGGTCGACTACGTGATCATGGGACACGTCATCCAGGCCGGCGCCGGGCAGATCACCGCCCGGCAGGCCGCGGTCAAGGGCGGGATCCCGATGACGGTGCCCGGGCTCACCGTCAACAAGGTGTGCCTCTCGGGGCTCAACGCGATCGCGATGGCCGACCAGCTCATCGGCTACGGCGAGTTCGACGTGGTCGTCGCCGGCGGTATGGAGTCCATGACCGGCGGCCCGTACCTGCTGCCCGGGGCACGAGCGGGGCTGCGCTACGGCAACTCCGAGATCGTCGACTCCACCGCCCACGACGCGTTGTTCTGCTCGTTCGACCAGCTCGGCATGGGCGCCGCCACCGACTACTACAACAAGGCCCGCAACATCAGCCGCGAGGATCAGGACGAGTACTCCGCGTCCTCGCACGACCGGGCCACCACCGCGCGCAAGAACGGCCTGTTCGACGACGAGATCGTGCCGGTGAGGGTGCCGCAGCGCCGCGGAGAGCCGCTGCCGGTCACCGAGGACGAGGGGGTGCGGCCGGGCACCACGGCGGAGAGCCTGGGCAGGCTGCGCCCGGCCTTCGCCGCCGACGGCACCGTGACCGCCGGATCGGCCTCCCAGATCTCCGACGGTGCCGCGGCCGTCGTCGTGATGAGCCGGGCCAAGGCCGAGGAGCTCGGCGCGCCGGTGCTGGCCGAGATCGGGGCGCACGGTGTCGTGGCCGGCCCGGATCCCTCGCTGCTGTCCCAGCCGTCCAACGCGATCGCCAAGGCCCTGGGCAAGGAGGGCCGCACACCGGCCGACATGGACCTGTTCGAGATCAACGAGGCGTTCGCCTCGGTCGCCCTCCAGTCGATGCGCGACCTCGACATCGACCCGTCGGTGGTCAACGTCAACGGCGGCGCCATCGCCATGGGCCACCCGGTCGGGGCATCGGGGGCCCGGATCGCCCTGCACCTCGCGCTGGAGCTGGGCCGGCGCGGCGGCGGGATCGGCGCGGCCGGCCTGTGCGGCGGCGGCGGCCAGGGCGAGGCCCTCGTCCTGCGCGTCCCGGCCTGAACGGAAGGAGAACGATCATGGCAGACATGACGGGCCAGGTCGCGCTGGTCACCGGCGGCATCCGCGGGATCGGCGCGGCCATCAGCGAGCGGCTGGCCGACCGCGGGGTCACCGTCGCCGCGGGCTACTCGCGGGACAAGGAGGCCGCGGACCGCTTCCACGAGTCGCACCCGGGTTCCAGCGTGCACCAGGGCAACATCGGGTCGAACGAGGACTGCGAGCGGGTCATCGGCGAGGTCCTCGACCAGCACGGACGCCTCGACATCCTGGTCAACAATGCCGGCATCACCGCGGACAAGACCGTCCGCAAGATGACACCCGACGACTGGGACCGCGTCGTGCAGGTCAACCTGTCCGGGGCGTTCTACCTGATCCGTGCCGTGCTGCAGCACATGCTCGACCGCGGCTCCGGGCGGATCGTCAACATCTCCTCGATCATCGGCGAGTCCGGGAACATCGGCCAGGCCAACTACGCCGCGGCCAAGGCCGGTCTGTTCGGTCTCACCATGAGCCTCGCCCAGGAGACCGCCCGCAAGGGGATCACGGTCAACTCCGTCGCCCCCGGCTACATCTCCACCGAGATGGTCGCCGCGGTCCCGAAGGAGGCCCTGGACAAGGTCGTGGCCAAGATCCCCGTCGGCCGGCTCGGTGAGGCCGGCGAGGTCGCCCGGGTCGTCGAGTTCCTCGCCGATCCGGACTCGGCCTTCATCACCGGCCAGATCTACTCCGTCAACGGCGGCCAGTACATGTGAGCACCGTCGCCGGGCGGGGCCAGCGCCCCCGGCGACGCCGGCCGTCCCGTCACCGATGCCCGAACAGGCCCCGCCTCCCGCCCCCGGGAGAGCGGAGAGAAGGAAACGACACATGACCGAAGAGTCAGCAGCCTCGGGCAGAACGGTCATCAGCAAGGCAGCAGCGATCCTGATGACCTTCCTCGACGACGGCTACGTACACACCCTGACCGAGATCGCCGCCGCGACCGGCCTGCCGCTGTCCACCGCACACCGGCTGGCCCGCGAGCTCGTCGCGTGGCGGATCCTGGACCGCACCGAGGACGGGGACTACCGGGTGGGCCTGCCGCTGCGCCTCATCGGGTCGGTCGGCGGACCCGGC
Source organism: Pseudonocardia bannensis (assembly GCF_012911875.1). GTDB lineage: Bacteria > Actinomycetota > Actinomycetes > Mycobacteriales > Pseudonocardiaceae > Pseudonocardia > Pseudonocardia bannensis. The sequence goes on from NZ_JAAXKZ010000006.1 coordinate 49,546, forward strand.
TCCACCATCGAGGAGCGGGCCCCGCTGATCCTGCAGGACCTGTCCTACGCGACGGGTGCCGAGGTCCGGCTCGGCGTCCTGCGCGACCGCGCGGTCGCCTACATCGAGAAGCTGCCCGGGCGCCGGCCGGTGTCGGCGTTCTCCAGCGGCGCCGTCCTCCCGGCCCACGCGACGGCGATGGGGAAGGCGTTGCTCGCGTTCTCCCCTCCCGAGTACGTGGAGATGGTCGTCAAGCGCGGCCTGACGTCCTACACGCGGTACACGCTGACCGCACCGGACCGGTTCCGCCGCGCGCTCGCGATGACGCGGCTGAGCCGGCTGGCGGTGTCCCGCTGGGAGTTGCGGCTGGACCACAGCGGCCTCGCGGTGCCGGTCTTCGGCCCCGGCGGGCAGGTGGCGGCCGCGCTCGAGGTGCGGGTGGAGGATCCGGCCGCGGAGCTACCGACGATCCGGCCCGCCCTCACGATCGCCGGCCGGAGCCTGACCCGCGAGCTGTCCGCAACACAGGGGGTGCGTCCGCGCGAGCCGGGCGTCCACCGCGTCCGCCCGCCGGGCGGCAACGTCCGCAGCCTGCGCCCGATGGACGGCGCCGTGAGAGGAAGTGGCCGATCATGACCAGCACGCCGGAGCTGGTATTCGTCGGCCTCGACCGCAACCTCGCCCTGGACCTCGTGCGGGCCACCGAGGCCGCGGCGATCGCCGCGTCCCGCCATCTGGGGCGCGGGGACAAGGAGAAGGTCGACCAAGCGGCGGTCGACGCGATGCGGCCGGTGCTGGCCACCATCGCGATGCCGGGCACCGTCGTCATCGGGGAGGGCGAGAAGGACGAGGCGCCCATGCTCTACAACGGCGAGCTGGTGGGCGACGGGACCGGCCCCGAGGTGATTCTCGCGGTCGACCCGGTCGACGGAACCACCCTCACCGCGAAGAGCCTGCCGAACGCGCTGGCGATCGTCGCGGTCGCCGAGCGCAACACGATGTTCGATCCGGGGCCGTGCGTGTACATGGAGAAGCTTGCCGTCGGCCCCGACCTCGCTGGGGTGATCGACTTCGAAGCGCCGATCGAGACCAATCTCGACCGCATCGCGAACGCCCGCGGCGTCACGGTGCCCGACCTGACCGTGTGCATCCTCGATCGCCCCCGTCACGAGGAGGAGCTGGTCAAACGGGTCCGGGATGCGGGTGCCCGGATCAAGTTCCTGCTCGACGGCGACGTCGCCGGGGCGATCATGGCGGCCCAGCCGGGTACCGGCGTGGACCTGCTGGTGGGCATCGTTGGCACGCCCGGGGCGGGACCGGGCGGACCCGGCACGGGTCGGACGTGGCCGGGACCGCGGGTCGATGCCGGGGTCTGGGGACCTTCCTCAGACCTTGTCGAGGTCGGTCGACAGCAGTTCCGTGAGCTCGTCGAGAGCTGCGTCGGCACCGTCCCCCTCGGCGGCGAGGACGACCTCCTCGCCGCTGCGGACGTCGAGGCCGAGCACGAACAGCACGCTCCGGGCGTCGACCGCGTCCCCGCCGACCTTGGCGATGGTGACCTTGACCGGCTGTCTCGCCGCGGCCTGGACGAACAGTGTGGCCGGGCGGGCGTGCAGACCGACGGAGGAGGCTACGGCGACCTTGCGTTCAGGCATGGGTGTCCTTCCAACTGGTGGGCGGGCCCGCGGGCCCGCCCACGACGGATGATGCTCCTCAGGCGGTGGCGGCCGCGGTCGCGGCGGTCTCCACCTGCTCCGACCGCTGACGGTGGAAGCTCTTGAGCGCGATGACCGAGACCGTCGTCACCACCGTGCCGATGGCGATCGCCAGCAGGTAGAGGAACGGGTTACCGATCAGCGGGACCACGAAGATCCCACCGTGGGGCGCCCGCAGCGTGCAGCCGAACGCCATGCTCAGCGCGCCGGCCGTGGCCGAGCCGAGCATCAGCGACGGGATCACCCGGAGCGGGTCGCCGGCGGCGAAGGGGATCGCCCCCTCGGTGATGAACGACGCCCCGAGGACCCACGCCGCCTTGCCGTTCTCCTGCTCCACGTGGGTGAACAGTCGCTTGCGCAGGACGGTCGCCAGCGCAAGCCCGAGCGGCGGCGTCATGCCCGCGGCCATCACCGCGGCCATGATCTGCAGGCTCGTCTCGGTCCCGGTGGTCAGCCCGGCCACCGCGAACGCATAGGCGGTCTTGTTGACCGGGCCGCCCATGTCGAAGCCCATCATCAGGCCGAGCAGGACCCCCAGGAGCACCCGGTTCGTGCCGGACAGCCCGTTCAGCCAGTCGGTCAGGGCCGTGGTGAGCGCGCCCAGCGGCGGACCCAGCACCATGAACATGACGAACCCGACGATCGCCGTCGAGACCAGCGGGATGACGACCACCGGCATGATGCCGGCAACGGCGCGCGGCACCTTCCACCGCTTGATCAGCAGCACCACCGCACCGGACAGCAGGCCGGCCGCCAGACCGCCGAGGAACCCGGCCGGCGCGTGCGGGGACGGTACCTGGGTGGCGATGTAGCCGCCGACGATGCCGGGGACCAGCGCGGGCCGATCGGCCATCGCGAACGCGATGAACCCGGACAGGATCGGGACCAGGAAGCTGAAGGCCGCGACACCGATCTGGAACATCAACGCGGCCCAGGACTGCAGGCTGCCCCAGTTGAACTGCTCGGTGACCTTCGGCGCGTCGTTGATCTCGTAGCCACCCAGGGCGAATCCCAGCGCGATGAGCAGCCCGCCCGCCGCCACGAACGGGATCACATAGCTGACGCCCGTCATCAGCCACTGCCGGAGCTTCGAGCCGAAGCCCGCACCCTCGGTCACCTTGGTCTGTGGGGCGGGAGGCGCACCCCCATCCCCGGCACCGGCCGCAGCCGCACCCGCGGGCACGCCCGTCCGGGCGGCCTCCCTGGCCTCCTCGAGCATCTCCTTGGCCCCGCTGATGGCCCGCTTGACCCCGCTCTGCACCAACGGCTTGCCGGCGAACCGCTCACGGTCACGCACCTCGACGTCGGCGGCGAAGATCACCGCGTCGGCGGCGGCGATGGTCTCGGGCGACAACGGTTCCGACCCCGCCGAACCCTGCGTCTCGACCGACATCTCGTCACCGGAGTCGACCGCCGCCTGCTCCAGCGCCTCGGCCGCCATATAGGTGTGCGCGATCCCGGTCGGGCAGGACGTCACAGCGACGAACTTCATGATGGCGCCACCTCTTTCTGGATGAACGCGGCGGCCTCCCCGGGGTCGCCGATCGACCGCAGCGTGTCCTTGAAGTCCTGGCGGACGAGTTTGCGTGCGAGCGAGGCGAGGATCTTCATGTGCGACGCGTCGCCCCCCTCGGGCGCCGCGATCAGGAAGATCAGGTCGGCCGGGCCGTCCGGGGCACCGAAATCGATACCGGCGGCCGAGCGCCCGAACGCCAGGCTCGGCTCGGTGACGTGGGCGGAGCGGCAGTGCGGGATGCCGATGCCGCCCTCGATCCCGGTCGGCATCTGCGACTCCCTGGTGGCGATGTCGGCCAGGAATCCGTCCAGGTCGGTGACCCGCTGCGCGTCGAGCAGCCGCTGGGCGAGGGAACGTGCGGCGGCCTGCCGGTCACCGGCGTCGAGTTCGAGGTCGACGAAGTCGGCGGTGATGACGTCGGTCATGACGGGGTGCCTCCCAGGTGACGATCGAGATCCAGGTTGTCGGTGACCACGACGGCGGCCGCGTCGAGATCCGCGGGCCGCGGCATGACGCTGCCGGGCAGCGATACCGCCGCCGTGCCGTATGCGAGCGCCGTGACCAGCGCCGGCCGGCCGCGCCCGCCGCCGGCGAGGAAGCCGGCCAGCGTCGCGTCCCCCGCCCCGACGGTGCTGCGCACCCGGACCGGGGGTGCCCAGCCGTGCAGCACCTCGTCGGGCCCGGCGAGCAGCGCACCGTCGGCGCCCAGGCTCACCAGCACCGTGCCCACGCCGCGTTTGCGTACCTCGGCCGCGGCGTCGACGACGTCGCCGAGGCGGCGCAGCGGACGCCCGACCAACTCGGCGAGCTCCTCGGCGTTGGGCTTGACGAGGTCCGGGCCGGCGTCGACGGCCGCATCGAACGGCGCCCCGCTGGCGTCGACGCAGACCTGCGCGCTGTTGTTGCCGGCCTCGCGCACCACGGTGACGAGTTCGGCGTAGAAACCGGTGCCGACACCGCGCGGCAGGCTACCGGCCGCGACCACCCACGCCGCGTGCTCGGCGACCGCGACCACCCGACGTTCGATCGCCTCGATCTCGTCACGGCTGAGCTCGGGGCCCGACTCGTTGAGCTTGGTCGTGGTCCCGTCCGGCTCGACGATGGTGATATTGCTGCGCAGCGCACCGGCGATCGGGACCTGGACGACCTGCACGCCGACCGGGGCGAGCAGCGCGCTGAGCTGGCTGCCCTCGGCGCCTCCGGACGGGAGGACCGCGACCGTCGCGACGTTGCCCGCGGCGAGTGCCCGCGAGACGTTCACGCCCTTTCCGCCCGGGTCCACCCGGCCGCCGACGGCCCGGATCACCTCACCCCGGCGCAATTCATCGATCTCCACGGTCCGGTCCAGGCTGGGATTCGGAGTGAGCGTCACAATCATGAGCCACCTCGCCGAAATGGATCGCGCCGTCGCCGGGGAATTGCTCGGACGGTGCCGAGCTATTCAGAGGCCGAGTTCTGCGAGCTGTGGCAGTTCTTCGCGTACGCGGGCCTTCGCCCGCTGTGCGTCCACCGCGTCGAGAGCGAGTCCGGCGAGGCGGGCGCATTCGTCGAAGGTCACCGTCTTCAGCAGTTCCCCGACTTCGCTGATGACCCTGGCCGACATCGACAGGCTCACCACACCGAGCCCGACCAGCACGACGGCGAGCACGGGGTCGGACGCGGCCTCACCGCAGACCCCGACGGACTTGCCCGTCTCGGCGCCCGCCTGCCCGGTGAGCTGGATGAGGCGCAGCAGGGCCGGTTGCCAGGGATCGTTGAGCTCGGCCAGCGGGCCCGCCATGCGATCGGCCGCGAGGGTGTACTGCGCGAGGTCGTTGGTGCCGATGCTGGCGAAGTCGGCGACGTCGAGGATCTGCCGGGCGCACAGGGCCGCGGCGGGGACCTCCACCATGACTCCGGCGGCGCGCAGTCCGTGCGACCGGACCCGGTCGGCGAACCAGGCCGCCTCGGAGGGCAGCGCGATCATCGGCGCCATCACCCAGACCTCCGCCGAGGTGCGCTGCGCCGCACCGGCGGCGGCGACGAGCTGGCGGTCGAGGATGTCGGGCCGGTCGAAGGCCACGCGCAGACCGCGCACGCCCAGCGCGGGGTTCGGCTCCTCACCCTGGTCGAGGAACGCCAGCGGCTTGTCCGCACCGGCGTCGAGGGTGCGCAGCACGACCTTGCGGCGCGGGAAGGCGCCGAAGACCTCCGCGTAGGACGCCTCCTGTTCGGCGACCGTCGGCTCGGTCGACGCGTCCAGGAACAGGAACTCGGTGCGGAACAGCCCGACCCCCTCGGCGCCTGCGTCCGCCGCCGCCCGGGCGCTGGCCGGGTCCCCCACGTTGGCCAGCAGCAGCACGCGGCGACCGTCCGCGGTCGCGCCCTCGCCGCGCCACACGTGCTGGGCTCCCCGGCGCGCCGCCATGCGTTTCTCGGCGTCCAGGGTCGCCGCGTCGTTCGGGGCCGGGTCCAGCGTGCCCAGGCCGCCGTCGAGGACGACCGTCGTGCCCTCGTTCAGGCTCAGCGCACCGGGACAGGCCACCACGGCGGGCACTCCGAGCGTGCGGGCGAGGATCGCGGTGTGGCTGGTCGGGCCGCCCTCGGTGGTGACGAAGCCGAGGACCTTGTCGGGGTCCACCGTCGCCGTGTCGGCCGGGGCCAGGTCATGGGCGGCGAGGATGAACGGGTGGCCCGGATCCGGGATGCCGGGGACGGGGATCCCGAGCACCGCCGCGACGATTCGGTCCCGGACGTCCTCGATGTCCGCCACGCGGGCCCCGATGTACCCGCCGGCGGCGGCGAGCATGTCCCGGAACGTGTTGGCCGCCTCGAAGACCGCGCGCGCCGCCGTGAGCCCGCGGTCGGTGACGCCGCTCTCCGCGAGGTCGAGCAGGCCCGGGTCCTCCGCCATGTAGGACGTGGCCTCGAGCACCGCCTTCGTCTCGGCCTCGGCCTTCTCGGCGCGCGCACGCAGCTCGGTGCCGACGGCCTCCATCGCGGGCCGGATCCTGGCCCGCTCGGCGTCCCGGTCGACGGGCTCCGGGGAGACCGCCGCGGGTTCGGGAACGGGTTCCGCCATGCGGACGAGCGGCCCCACCGCCACCCCGGGACACACTCCGATGCCGGTCAGCAGTGACACGGTGACCTCGGCTCCCCGGACGGGTCGGCACCCGTCCTGCTCGACATGGCTGATGGACTATCTGCCTTGCGCGGCGACGGCCTGGATCGCCTCGGCGGCAGCCTCGGGATCCAGATAGGTGCCCCCGGGGTTCACGGGACGCAGGTCCTCGTCGAGGTCGTAGCGCAGCGGAATGCCCGTCGGGATGTTCAGCCCCGCGATGTCGGCGTCGGAGATGCCGTCGAGGTGCTTGACCAGGGCCCGCAGCGAGTTGCCGTGCGCGGCGAGCAGGACGACTCCCCCGGCGCGCACGTCCGGCACGATCGCTTCCTCCCAGTACGGGAGCATCCGGGCGACCACGTCGGCCAGGCACTCGGTGCGCGGGACCTCGCCGAGCGCGGCGTAGCGCGGGTCGCCCTCCTGGGAGTACTCGCTGCCGGGATCGATGGGCGGTGGCGGGGTGTCGTAGGAGCGGCGCCACGCCATGAACTGCTCGTCGCCGTACTCCTGGCGGATCTGCCGCTTGTCCTTGCCCTGCAACGCACCGTAGTGCCGCTCGTTGAGCCGCCAATCCCGGCGCACCGGGATCCAGTGCCGGTCGCACGCGTCGAGCGTGATGTTCGCGGTGGAGATGGCCCGGCGCAGCACCGAGGTGTGCACGATGTCGGGCAGCAACCCGGCGGCGGACAGCAGGTCGCCCCCGCGCAGGGCCTCCTCCTCGCCCTGCGCCGAGAGCGGCACATCCACCCATCCGGTGAACAGGTCCTTGGCGTTCCACTCGCTCTGACCGTGCCGGAGCAACACCAACGTTCCCATGCCGGAGAGCTTGCCAGCGGCATTCGACCCTGTCCCGCTTCACTTTCATTGGACGGGATGGCCCGATGAACTGCCCGAGAGCGGCGTGGGGCCCCGCTATGCTCCGATCCGTCGCCGTTCCTGCCCGCCGCGGATCACTGCCGGAACCGTCGGACGCCCGGCATTCCGGAGACGGCGGTACAGCGACCACATCAGGCGTTCACAGTGCAACTCCACGATCCGTGCCGGGGCATGGGCGCACCGGTGCCGGACAGGCTCAGGGAGCAGACGTGGTGGAGATCGAGCAGGTCGGTGCACGGGAGATCCTCGACTCGCGGGGCAATCCGACCATCGAGGTGGAGGTCGCGCTCGACGACGGGACGCTGGCCCGGGCGGCCGTCCCGTCGGGCGCGTCGACCGGTGAGCACGAAGCGGTGGAGTTGCGCGACGGCGACGCGCGCTACGGCGGCAAGGGCGTGCTGCGTGCCGTCGCCGGGGTGCTGGACATCATCGGCCCGGAGCTGATCGGCATCGAGGCGACGGACCAGCGGCTCGTCGACCAGAAGTTGCTCGACCTCGACGGCACCTCGGACAAGTCGCGGCTCGGCGCCAACGCGCTGCTCGGGGTCTCCCTCGCGGTGGCCCGCGCGGCCGCGGAGTCCTGCGGGCTCGAACTGTTCCGCTACGTCGGGGGCCCGAACGCGCACGTGCTGCCGGTGCCGATGATGAACATCATCAACGGCGGCGCGCACGCGGACAGCTCGGTCGACGTGCAGGAGTTCATGATCGCCCCGATCGGCGCCCGCACGTACCACGACGCGCTGCGCAGCGGCGTGGAGGTCTACCACGCGCTGAAGTCGGTGCTCAAGGGCAAGGGGCTGGCCACCGGTCTCGGCGACGAGGGCGGGTTCGCCCCGGACCTGCCCGGCACCCGCGCCGCGCTGGACCTCATCGTCGAGGCGATCGGCCAGGCCGGGTTCGAGGCCGGCCGCGACATCGTGCTGGCCCTGGACGTCGCCGCGACGGAGTTCTACGAGGGCGGCACCTACCGGTTCGAGGGCGGCGGCCGGTCCGCGTCCGAGATGCAGAAGATCTACGCCGACCTGCTGGACTCCTACCCGCTCGTCTCCATCGAGGACCCGCTCGCCGAGGACGACTGGGACGGCTGGATCGAGCTGACCAAGGCCATCGGCGACCGGGTGCAGCTCGTCGGCGACGACCTGTTCGTCACCAACCCCGAGCGGCTCGAGGAGGGCATCATCCGGGGCGCGGCGAACGCGCTGCTGGTGAAGCTCAACCAGATCGGCACGCTGTCGGAGACCCTCGACGCCGTCACCCTGGCCCAGACCAGCGGATACCGCTGCATGATGAGCCACCGCTCCGGCGAGACCGAGGACACCACCATCGCCGACCTCGCGGTCGCCACCACCTCCGGACAGATCAAGACCGGTGCTCCGGCGCGCTCGGAGCGGGTCGCCAAGTACAACCAGCTGCTGCGCATCGAGGAGGCCCTCGGCGAGGCGGCACGTTACGCCGGCGAGGCCGCCTTCCCGCGCTACAGCCCGCGGGACTGACGCGCACGTCCCCTGGCCCGATCGGGCCAGAGGCGGCCGGCGCGGTCAGGCCCGCGCCACGGCCACCGGGCAGTGGGCGTGGTGCAGGAGCGCATGGCTCACCGAGCCGAGCATCAGACCACCGAACCCGCCGCGCCCGTGGCTGCCCGTGACGAGCAGCTCGGCGCCCGCGGACTCGGCCTGCTCCCACTCGTGCGCCGGCGAGGCCGAGACGTCGAGGGCGGGGCCGGCGGCCTGCGGGTCATGAGAGCTCCAGTACGGCGAGTCCGGGTAGCTGCTTGCCCTCGAGGTACTCCAGGGAGGCCCCGCCCCCGGTCGAGATGTGGGTGAAGCCGGCCTCGTCCAGCTCCAGCGCCCGGATGGCGGCGGCCGAGTCGCCGCCGCCGACCACGGTCGTCGCGCCGCGGTCGGTGGCATCGGCGATCGACTCCGCGACCCCGCGCGTACCCCCCGCGAACGGGGCCAGCTCGAAGACACCCATCGGCCCGTTCCAGAAGATCGTGTGGGCGCTCGCGAGAACGTCGGCGAACCTCGCGACCCCGGCCGGGCCGATGTCCAGGCCCATCCAGCTGTCCGGGATCTCGTCGGCACGCACCACCTCGTGGGCTGCGTCCGCGGCGAACCGGTCAGCCACCACGACGTCCGGCGGGAGCACGATCTTGCCGGTGCGCAGGAACCCGTCGCACGCCCCGACCTGGTCCGCTTCGAGCAGCGAGCCGCCGACACCCATCCCCAGGGCGGCGAGGAAGGTGAAGCACATCCCACCGCCGACCAGCAGCGCGTCGACCTTCGGCAGCAGCGCGGAGATCACGCCGAGCTTGTCGGAGACCTTGGAGCCCCCGAGCACGACGACATAGGGCCGCCGCGGATCCCCGGCCAGCGTGCGCAGGACCTCGACCTCGGCGAGCACCAGCCCCCCGGCGTAGGCCGGCAGCTCACGTGCCACGTCGTAGACCGAGGCCTGCTTGCGGTGCACCACCCCGAAGCCGTCGGACACGAACACACCGTCCGGGCCGACCAGGGCGGCGAGCTCCCGGGCCAGCGCGGCCCGCTCGGCGGCGTCCTTCGACGTCTCCCGCGGGTCGAAGCGGATGTTCTCCAGGAGCGCGACGGCCCCCTCCGGCAGCGCGTCGACGGTGGCCCCCGCCTTGTCCCCGAGGTCGACCAGGGCGACGTCCGCGCCGAGCAGCTCACCGAGCCGCTCGGCCACCGGAGCCAGGGAGAACGCCGGATCCGGGCCGCCCTCGGGGCGCCCGAGGTGCGCGGTGACCAGGACCCGGGCGCCGGCGTCCGCCAGCCGGCGCAGGGTCGGGACGCCGGCCCGGATCCGCCCGTCATCGGTGATGCGGCCGTTCTCGAGCGGGACGTTGAGGTCGGCGCGCACCAGTACCCTTCGGCCGGACAACCCCTCGGCCAGCAGGTCGTCGAGGGTCCTCATGGTGGTCACGGCCGTGAACCGACCAGGCCGGCGATGTCCACGAGCCGGTTGGAGTAGCCCCACTCGTTGTCGTACCAACCGACGATCTTGACCTGGTCCCCGATGACCTTGGTGAGGCCCGCGTCGAGGATGCAGGAGTGTGGGTCGGTCACGATGTCGGAGGACACGATCGGGTCCTCGGTGTAGGACAGGATGCCGGCCAGCGGCCCCTCGGCCGCCTCCCGGAACGCGGCGTTCACCTCGTCGGCCGAGGTCTCCCGGCTCACGGTCGCGGTCAGGTCGGTGGCGCTGCCCACCGGGATCGGCAGCCGCAGCGCGTAGCCGTCGAGCCTGCCCTGCAGCTGCGGCAGCACCAGGCCGATCGCCTTGGCCGCCCCGGTCGACGTCGGCACGATGTTGATCGCCGCCGCCCGGGCCCGGCGCAGGTCGCGGTGCGGGCCGTCCTGCAGGTTCTGGTCCTGGGTGTAGGCGTGGATCGTGGTCATCAGGCCGCGCACGATGCCGAACGTGTCGTCGAGGACCTTGGCCATCGGCGCCAGGCAGTTGGTCGTGCACGAGGCGTTGGAGATGACCGTCTGCGAGCCGTCGTAGGCCGAGTCGTTCACCCCCATCACGACCGTGATGTCCTCCCCGGTGGCGGGGGCGGAGATCACCACCTTGCTCGCCCCGGCGTCGAGGTGCTTCGCCGCGGCGTCCCGCTTGGTGAACAGCCCCGTGGACTCGACCACGACGTCGACGCCGAGGTCCTTCCAGGGCAGCTCCCCCGGGTCGCGCACGGCCAGCACCTTGATCGGTGTGCCGTCGATGACGATGTCGTCGTCGGTCGAGGTGACCTCGTGCGGCAGCCGGCCGAGGATGCTGTCGTAGCGCAGCAGGTGCGCCAGTGTCGCGGGGTCGGTGATGTCGTTGACGGCGACGATCTCGATGTCGGAGGTACCCGCCGCCCGCCGGGCGTCGGCCGCCCGCCAGAAGTTGCGTCCGATCCGGCCGAAGCCGTTGACGCCAACCCGAATGGTCATGTCTTCCTCCTGCTCAGCGCACCGTTTCCAGGTCCAGGGGGCGCATGTTGAAGACCAGTGCGGTCGTGCCGTTGATCTGCACGGTGCCGACGTCGAGGGCGAGGCCCACGTGCATCGCGACGTCGACGTCGCGGGAGAAGATCGCCGCCTGCAGCCCGTACTCGGACCGGTTCGCCAGCCGTACGGCCTCCTCCGCGTTACGGACCCGGATGATCGGGAGCACCGGCGCGAACGGTTCCACCCAGGCGATGTCCATGTCCGGCGTGACGTGGTCGATCAGCGTCGGGGCGACCAGGTTGCCCTCGCGGGTGCCGCCGAGCACCAGCCGCGCGCCCTTCGCGACGGCGGCCTCGGTCATCCGTACCGCACCCTGCGCCGACGACGCGTCGACGGCCAGGACCCGCTTGACCGCGGTGCATCGCTGGCCGGAGTAGGCGAACGCGCCCGAGACGATGTCGGACGCGGTGGCCTCCAGGTCGGCGTCGGACAGGACGATGGCCGCGTCCTTGCCGCCGAGCTCGAGCTGCAGCGGGATCATGGCGGCCTTCCTGGCGAGACTCTGACCGGTCTCGGTCGACCCGGTGAACGAGACCATGTCCACCCGGGGGTGCTGGACGAGCAGGTCCCCGATCCGGGAACCACGGCCGGTGATGACCTGGACGGCTGCCGGGGGAAGGCGTCCGAGAACTGCGCGTCGCCGACGATCCGTTTGCCTTCCTCCGCCGTGAATCGGATGAAGTCCGCCGAGCGCAGCACCTCGTCGCGGGAGTCCTTGCGGGCCTTGGCCACCTCCATGACCAGCAGTTCGGCCAGCTCGTCGGCGCGGGCCTCCAGCACATCGGCCGTCTTGGCGAGCAGCCGCGCCCGGACATCGAGCGGCTGCTCGGCCCAGGCCGGCTGCTGCTCGGCCGCGGCGTTCAGCGCGGTCTCGATCTCCTCCGGGGTGAACTCGTGGACCCGGCCGACCACCGAGCCGTCCACCGGGGAGATGACCTCCAGCGTCTGCCCTTCCACCGGTCCCCGGGACTCGCCCAGGAGCGTGTAACCGCCGTCCATCTCCGGGATGCTCGTCACGCCGATCCCTCCTCACCCGATGCCCGGCCCGGGGGTCCGGCAGGTGCCCGGGTCCGGCTGAGCCGGGTCGGGCCCGCCGGTCCGGGCGCATCGGCCAGCCAGTGCACCAGAAGCGCCGGACCGCGGGAACGTCAACTTCCGCTGACCGGGTGCCCCGGTTCGGTGCGGACGCGGGGCCGCCCGGGCACCACCGGTGAGCGGAAGCGAACCTCCCGCGAGGCGGCGCCGATCTGCCATCCTCGGCGCTGCCGCCGGCCCCGGCCCTGGGTGCCGGGCGGCCCCGCGTCGGCAGCGAGGGGGCGATCGTCGTGGCGCAGGATCCGGCGCCGGCGCCGGCCGAGCCCGGCGCCGGTGGCAACGGACGACCGGAGCGGCTGTCCTCGGCCACCCTGGGCGCCGGGCCCCGGCACCCGATCCTCGCATCGGCCGACAGCGAGGGTTTCGGCTCGCTGCGCCGGCCCGCCGTCCCGCGCCGGGACCGATACGCGCTCGGGCGGAGCCTGCGCGAGCGGGCCCCCCGCTCGGCGCTGGGCCGGTGGGCGGCCCCGGGGAACCGCCCCGACCCGGTCGAGCAGATCATCGCGAGCCACGAGGGCCGGGTGGAGCGGCTCATCCCGGTGCGGGTCGGCCGGATGGCCGCGTCGCCGTACGCGTTCCTGCGCGGCTCGGCGGGGATCATGGCCGAGGACTTCGGGCGGCTGCCGGCCACCGGGATCACGCCCGTCATCTGCGGCGACGCGCATCTGGGCAACTTCGGCTTCTACGCCTCCCCCGAACGCGACCTGGTCTTCGACCTCAACGACTTCGACGAAGCCCACCCCGGGGCCTGGGAGTGGGACCTGCGCCGCCTCGTCGCCAGCGTCTGGGTCGCCGGCCGCCAGAACAACGCGTCCGAACAGGACTGTGGCGAGGCCGTCACGCGCTGCGTCGCCGCCTACCGCCGGCACCTGAGCTACCTGGCCGACCAGCCGCTGCTGGGCCGCTCCTACGAACGGGTCGATCTCGACCGGTTGCGCCGCACCGCCACCCACGACGCGACGAGCCGGGAGATCGACCAGGCGGCGCGGCGGGCCCGGCGGCGCACGAGTGACCGAGCGCTGCCCCGCTTCACTCGCGAACTCGACGGGACCCGCCGCATCATTTCCGAACCCCCGCTGATCACCCGTCCCGACGCCGCGCAGGCCGAGCGACTGGTCGCGGCGCTCGACGAGTACCTGGACACGCTGCCTCCGCAGTGGGCCCGCGTCCTGGGCGGTTACCACCTCGTCGACGTCGCGCACAAGGTGGTCGGGGTGGGCTCGGTCGGGTTGCGCGCCTACATCGCGCTCTGCGAGGGCAGTAGCCCGGACGACGTCGTGTTCCTGCAGCTCAAGCAGGCGCGCCGCTCGGTCGTCGCCCGGTTCGTGCACGGCGAGTCGGCCCGGCACGCGCACCAGGGGCACCGGGTCGTGGAGTACCAGCAGGCGCTGCAGACCGTCAGCGACCCGCTGCTGGGCTGGACGACCGTGGGCGCCCGGCAGTACTACGTGCGCCAGTTCCGGGACATGAAGGGAGCGGTCGTCCTCGACGGGATCGACGCTCCCGCACTCGCCGACTACGCAGGGGTGTGCGGTCTGCTGCTCGCCAAGGGTCACGCCCGCACCAGCGGGGCGTCGATGATCGCCGGCTACCTCGGTGGCAGCGACAAGGCCGACCGCGCACTGTGCCGGTTCGCCCGCAGCTACGCCGACCAGACCGAACGTGACCACCACGCGCTGGTCGCCGCCGTCGGACGCGGCGTGCTGCCCGCCGCCGTGGGGGTGTGACGACGGGCGGCCCGGCACCACCCGAGCCACCACCTGCACACGACGCGGAACTCCGGGAGGAGGGTGTGATGTCCGTTCACGCAGCGACCGGTGAGCAGGGCGCCGGCCTGATCGCGGTGGCCGGGGAGGCCAGGGCCGACCTGGTTCCCGCGGGTGACGGTCTGCTGCGGGTGGCCCCGGGCGGAAGCTCGATGAACGTGGCCGTCGGGCTGGCCAGGCTCGAGGTGCCGGTCCGGATGCTGGCCCGGATCGCCGACGACCTGCTCGGCCGGCGGCTGCGGTCCCACCTGCAGCGCAACGGCGTCGACCTGTCGCGGGTGGCGACCGCGGCGGAACCGACGTCGCTGGCGATCGTGGACGCACGCCCGGACGGGGACGCCACCTACGACTTCCGGATCGCCGGCACCGCGGACCGGCAGTGGAGCGACTTCGAACTGATCGGTGCCGTGGACGGGGAGGTCGTGGCGGTGCACGCCGGCTCGACGGCGATGGTGACCCCGCCGGGGGCGCGCCCCCTGCGACGGCTGCTCGCCCGGGCGCGCAGCGGTGCCACCATCTCCTACGACCCCGACTGCCGCCCCGGCCTGATGGAGGCCCCGGAAGCGGTGCTGCCGCGGGTGCACGAGGTGCTCGCGGTCAGCGACATCGTGAAGGTCAGTGCCCGGGACCTCGCCTGGCTCACCCCCGGCCGCACCCCCTCCGACGTACTGGCCGACTGGCTGCACCGCGGGCCCGTGCTCGCCGTGGTCACTCTCGGCGCCCGCGGCGTGGTCGCCGGCACCGCGGCGGGCAGCGCGCCGGTGTGGCGTCCCGCGGTGCCGGTGACCGTGGTGGACACGATCGGCGCGGGCGACGCGTTCTCGGCCGGGCTGCTGGCCGGGTTGCACCGGCGCGGTCTCCTCGGCGCGGACCGGCGGCGGGGACTGGCCACGTTGCCCGCGCTGGCGCTGGCCGACCTGCTCGACGAGGCGGCGCTGGTCGCGGCGGTGGCCTGCACCCGCCCTGGTGCGGATCCGCCGACGGCCGCCGAGTTGGCCACCGTCGAACTGACCCAACCGGTGTAGTCGCGGCACGACGACCAGGAGGTATGACGTGACCGAACCCCGTGTACTCGGCATCGTGCTGGCCGGCGGCGAGGGCAAACGGCTCTTCCCCCTGACCGCGGACCGGGCAAAGCCCGCCGTCCCCTTCGGTGGGCTCTACCGGCTCATCGACTTCGCACTGTCCAACCTGGTCAACGCCGGGTGCCTGCGGCTCTGCGTGCTGACCCAGTACAAGAGCCACAGCCTGGACCGGCACATCAGCACGACGTGGCGGCTGAGCAGCCTGCTGGGCAACTACGTGACCCCGGTCCCCGCGCAGCAGCGGCTCGGCCCGCACTGGTACACCGGCTCGGCGGACGCGATCTACCAGTCGCTCAACCTGATCCACGACGAACGACCGGACCTGGTCGTCGTGTTCGGCGCCGATCACGTCTACCGGATGGACCCACGCCAGATGTGGGCCGAACACCTCGACAACGGGGCCGGCGTCACGGTCGCCGCGATCCCGGTGCCCCGCGAGGAGGCCACGGCGTTCGGGGTGATCCAGACCGCCGCGGACGGCCACCGGATCGAGGCGTTCCTGGAGAAGCCGGCCGCTCCACCCACCCTTCCCGGCCGGCCTGACGAGACCTACGCCTCGATGGGCAACTACGTCTTCTCGACCGACGCCCTGATGGAGGCGCTGCGCTCCGACGCCGACACCGAGGGCAGCCGCCACGACATGGGCGGCGACATCATCCCGATGCTCGTGAAGTCGGGCACCGCGCACGTCTACGACTTCCAGACCAACGACGTCCCCGGCGCCTCTCCCGGCGACGCCGGCTACTGGCGCGACGTCGGCACGCTGGACTCCTACTTCGACGCGCACATGGACCTGTGCGCCGTCGCCCCGGTGTTCGACCTCTACAACGACCGCTGGCCGATCCTCACCCACGTCCCCTCCCACCCGCCGGCGAAGTTCGTGCACGACGACGGCGACCGGGTCGGGCGCGCGATCAACAGCGTGGTGAGCAACGGCGTCATCGTCTCCGGCGGGCTGGTCCGCGACTCGGTGCTGTCCCCCGGCGTCCGGGTGGACAGCTGGGCCCGGGTGGAGCGCTCGGTCGTGATGGACGGGACCCGGATCGGGCGGCATGCCGTGGTCCGCGACGCGATCCTGGACAAGAACGTCGTCGTACCCGAGGGGGCCGAGGTCGGCGTGGACAAGGATCACGACCGGGCGCGCGGGTTCACCGTCTCCGACCGCGGCGTCACGGTGGTCGGCAAGGCTCAGCAGGTGACCAGGTGAGCGCCGCGGACGAGCGGACGGGCACGCTGCGCGTGGCCCTGCTGACCAGGGAGTACCCGCCCGAGGTCTACGGCGGAGCGGGGGTCCACGTCGAGTACCTGGCCCGCGAGCTGTCCGCGCACGTCGACCTCACCGTGCACTGCCAGGGCGCCGACCGCCCGACGGCCATCGCCCACCGGCCGTGGGACCATCTGAGCTCGTCGAACCAGGCGTTGCAGACGATCTCCACCGGCCTGTCGATGGCGGCGGCGCTGTCCTCGGTCGACCTGGTGCACTCCCACACCTGGTACGCCAACATGGCCGGGCACCTGGCGTCGCTGCTCTACCGGGTGCCGCACGTGGTGACCATGCACTCGCTGGAACCGCTGCGCCCCTGGAAGGCCGAGCAGCTCGGCGGGGGCTACGCCCTGTCGTCGTGGTGCGAACGCGACGCGGTGGAGTCCGCCGCCGCGGTGGTCGCCGTGTCGAAGGGCATGCGCGCCGACCTCCTCGAGGCCTACCCTGCCGTCGACCCCGACCGGGTCCGGGTGATCCACAACGGCATCGACGCCACCCAGTACGCCCCCGACCCGGCGACTGACGTGTTGGCGCGCTACGGCATCGACCCGGACCGGCCCGCGATCGTCTTCGTCGGCCGCGTCACCCGGCAGAAGGGCGTCCCGGTCCTGCTCCGGGCGGCGGCACATCTCGACCCGGACACCCAGCTCGTGCTGTGCGCCGGCCGGCCGGACACCCCCGAGCTGGCCGCGGAGGTGAGCCTGCTGGTCCACGACCTGCGGGCGGGCCGGCACGGGGTGGTCTGGCTGGACGGGATGCTCGATCGGCGCGAGGTCATCCAGCTGCTCAGCCACGCGACCGCGTTCGTGTGCCCGTCGCTCTACGAGCCTCTCGGCATCGTCAACCTGGAGGCGATGGCCTGCGGGACCGCGGTCGTCGCCTCCGACGTCGGCGGCATTCCCGAGGTCGTCGCCGACCAGCGGACCGGGCTGCTGGTGAAACCGGACGATCCCGCAGCCCTCGCCGAGGCTCTCAACATGCTGGGGCGCGATCCGGGGCTGGCGACCGTCATGGGCCGCGCCGGACGCGAACGCGCGATCGCCGACTTCGACTGGACCGCGATCGCCGCCCAGACCGCCGAGCTGTACGCCGAGATCACCGACTGACATCCCGAGGAGGCCGCCGTGCCCATCGCGACACCCGAGATCTACAACCAGATGCTGGACAACGCCAAGGCCGGCGGATACGCCTACCCGGCCATCAACATCACCTCGTCGGCGTCGTTGAACGCGGCGCTGCGGGGACTCGCCGACGCCCGGAGCGACGGGATCCTGCAGGTCTCGACCGGCGGGGCCGAGTTCCTGTCCGGGGGCGCGGTGAAGAAGATGGTGACCGGCGCGGTGGCGTTCGCCGAGTTCGCGCACGTGGTCGCGGCCGAGTACCCGATCAACGTCGCGCTGCACACCGACCACTGCCAGAAGGAGAAGCTCGGCTCGTTCGTCCGGCCGCTCATCGCGATCAGTCAGGAGCGGGTGGACCGCGGCGAGGAACCGCTGTTCCAGTCACACATGTGGGACGGCTCGGCCGTGCCGCTCGGGGAGAACCTGAACATCGCGGCCGAACTGCTGGAGCAGTGCGCCAAGGCCCGCCTGGTGCTCGAGGTCGAGATCGGCGTGGTCGGCGGCGAGGAGGACGGCGTCGCCCACGAGATCAACGAGAAGCTGTACACGACCGCCGAGGACTTCGACCGAACCGTCGAGATCCTCGGCGCGGGCGAGCGGGGCCGGTACCTGCTCGCGGCCACGTTCGGCAACGTGCACGGGGTGTACAAGCCGGGCAACGTCCAGCTCCGCCCCGAGGTCCTCAAGACGGGTCAGGAGGTGGCCGCGCGCAAGCTCGGCCGACCGGAGGACTCGCACCCGCTCGACCTGGTCTTCCACGGCGGGTCCGGCTCGCTGCTCGAGGAGATCCACGAGGCCCTGTCCTACGGCGTGGTGAAGATGAACGTCGACACCGACATGCAGTACGCCTTCACCCGGCCGATCGCGGGCCACATGTTCACGCACTACGACGGCGTACTCAAGATCGACGAGGGCGTCGGCGACAAGAAGGCCTACGACCCGCGGAACTACCTCAAGGCCGCCGAGCAGTCGATGGCGGCCCGGGTGACCGAGGCCTGCGAGAACCTGAAGTCGGCCGGCCACTCGCTCGCGACGGCCGGGGCCGGCTGAGGCCACCGGAGCCCGTCCGTCAGGTGTGGACGTACTCGCCGGGGCCGTCCCCCCGGACCGGGTTGCGCCGGCTGCCCATGTCCGGCGGATCGACCAGCTCACCGGAGTGCTCCGCCGACCAGGCCGCCCAGTCCTCCCACCACGACCCGCTCCGCCGCTGGGCGGAGTCGCGCCAGTCGGCCGCGGCCGGGGGCAGGGACTCCCCCACCATGTGCCAGACCTTGGGCCCGGGCGGGTTCACGATCCCGGCGATGTGCCCACCGCTGCTCAGTACGAAGCGGACGGGGCCGCTGACCAGTCCCGTCGTCTTGTACGCCGACTCCCAGGGCACGATGTGGTCGTTGATCGCGCTGACCACGTAGGACGGGGACTTGATGGCGCTGAGGTCGATCACCTTGCCCGCGATCTCCAGCGTCCCCGCGGCGAGCTTGTTCTCGACGTAGAAGTTCCGCAGGTAGAACGCGTGCATCGCGGCCGGCATCCGGGTGCTGTCGGCGTTCCAGGCCAGGATGTCGAACGCCGGCGGATCCTGGCCCAGCATCCAGTTGGAGACCACGTAGTTGAAGATCAGGTCGTTGGCGCGCAGCACGTCGAACGTGCCGGCCATCGACTTGCCCTCCAGCGTCCCCTCCCGCCGCATCTTCTGCTCCAGGCGGGCGACGGTGCGCTCGTCGGTGAAGGTCCCGAGGGCACCGGGCTCGGCGTAGTCGAGCATGGTGTTGAGCAGGGTCAGGGCCCCGACGCGGCGGTCCCCGGCCTGGGTCAGGTACGCGGCGGTGATCGCGGTGAGCGCCCCGCCGAGGCAGAGCCCGACGATGTCGATCGTCTCGGCGCCGCTGATCTCCTCGATGACGTCCAGCGCGGTGTGCGGGCCGTGCACCAGGTAGTCGTCCATGGTGGTGCCGGACATCTCGCGGGAGGGGTTGCGGTAGCTGATCGCGAACACGGTGCGGCCGTGCTGGACCGCCCACTCGATGAAGCTGCGTCCCGGGGCCAGGTCCATCACGTAGTACTTGTTGATCCACGGCGGGCTGCACAGCAGGGGCGTGGCGTGCACCTGGGGGGTCTGCGGCTCGTACTGCAGCAGCTCCATGAGGTCGTTGCGGTAGACGACCTTCGACGGTGTCGCCGCCAGGTTCCGGCCGACCTCGAATCCGCTGGCGTCCACCTGCCGGGGCCGGCCACCGTTGTGCAGCAGGTCGTCGACGAAGTGCCGGGCGCCGCGGGCCAGGCTGACGCCCGCGGTCTCGAAGGCGCGCTTGATCACGGCCGGGTTGCTGACCGGGAAGTTGGTGGGGGCGAGCGCGTCGAGCAGCAGGTCCACCGCCATGGCGGCCTTGCGCGCGACCTCCGGCTCCACCGCCGCCGACCCGACCACGTCCCGGGAGAACCGGCTGCCGGCCAGGTAGGCCTGGCGCAGCGCGTAGAAGAGCGGGTTCGCGTCCCAGGCGGGGTCGGCGAAGCGGCGGTCCCGGGGGTCGACCGGCAGCGGCGGCTCGGGCTTCTGGCCCAGCCACCGGCTCGTCGCCACCAGCGGGATGCGGGCCAGGTCCGCGGCCAGCTGCGCCGCGGCGCGCACCGGCGCCGCCGGACTCGTCAGCGAGGCCCGCAGCGCCTGGACCATGGCCTCGCCGAAACCAACCGCGTCCAGATCCACCACGAGTCCGGATTCCGGACCCAACACATTCGCTGCACGCTCGCCGACGTCCCGGGGCGACTGGGGTAGGTCCTGAGCCATACAACCATCCTGACGCCCGGAGAGCCGACCGTGCGCGCACTCCCGCTGACCGGAACATCGGCGGACCGGCACGCCCGTAGGGGACCACACTTCCTACGAACAGGCGGGTCGCGCGGGGGTGGTGGGCCGGATGAGCGCCGTGGACGTGCGCCTGGTGACTCCGGACGGGGTCGAGGACCGCCCGCCCGACGAGCTGGAGCTGTTGCTCAAGGACCAGGACGCGGGCGTGGTGTGGGTCGACGTCCCGGAGTGGGACGACGAGGCCGCCGGCCTGCTGACCCAGCATTTCGGCCTGCACCCGCGGGCCGTGCACGACTGCGCGCAGCGCAACCCGGTGCCCAAGGTGCACGTCTACCCGGACCAGGTGTTCGTCGTGTTGCACGCGCCCGAGCGCGGGGCGCGCGGCCACGTGCACTACGTCGAGCTCGATCAGTTCATCGGCCCGCGCCATCTCATCACCGTGCACGGCCCGCTGAACCCGGCGGTGGCACCGGAGGCCGCACAGGTCGAGACCCGGACGGTGCACCGCCGGCTGGAGGCCGGTCGGCTGCAGGTGAGCTCCTCCTACCAGCTGTCCTTCGTGCTGGTGAGCGCACTGAGCGCGAGATTGCGGGACTACCTGGCCGCGCTCACCGAGGAGGTCTGGCGGCTCGAGCGGGCGGTCACCGGTGGGCACCTCGGCGATGCCGAGCAGTTCCTGGAGGAGATGTTCCAGGTCCGCCACGGGCTGCTCGCCGTGCGCACCATGGCCGCCCTGAGCGGCGAGGTCTACGGTCGGATGGCCACCCTGGACGTGTTCGGGGCCGGGCCGGGCCACGGGTGGCTGATCGACCTCACCGACCAGTTCCGGCGGCTGCGCACGATGGCCGACGGACAGCGCGAGTACCTGCAGGGCGTGATCGAGTTCTACCAGACCCGGACCAACACGAAGATGACGATCGCCGCGGAGCGGCTGGCCGTCATCGCCGCCGTGACGCTGCCCGTCACCGCGATCTCGTCGGTCATGGGCATGAACGTGATCGTCAACGACTCCACCAAGGTCGGTGAGCTCGCGGTGCTGCTGACCGGGATGGCGATCATGTCGGCCGCCCTGCTCGTGTGGGCACGGCGAAAGGGCTGGTGGTAGGACCGCCGGGGACGGCGGTCAGGTCTCCCGGCCCCCGGGGCGCCACAGGTCGATCATCGTCTTCTCGAGGTCGGCCCACGTCCGGCTCCAGTCACGCAGGGGCACGAGGTTCGCCTCGAGAGCGCCGAGCTGCTCGTCGAACGCGGCGAGCTGGGTGCGCAGGGTCTGCAGCTGCGCCCGCCGGGCCGCGATGTCGTCGAGCAGAGCCTGCAGCTGGGTGGCCGACACGGTCCACGGTGGGGTCAGGGGTGGCATCGGAGGGGTCCGGCCCGTCCCGCCGGCCGCGGCCGGCCAGCCGGGAATGCCGCCGCTGCGCAGCCGGTCGGCGAGCTGGGCGAGCTGGGCGGCGAACTGCGCCGGGTCGCCGCTCCCCCGGCCCGGCTGCTCCTGCGAGCGTTCGCCGTCGCCATCGCCGGTCATGGCGGCCATCATCCGGTCCGCCGCCCCCGGGCGCGCCGGTTCCCGCTCGGTGGAAGTGGCGCCCGCCGGGCACCCGGACGCGCGGCGGGCCCCGGCCGTCGTGGCCGCCCCCACGGATGCGTCAGGGCCCCGGGGCGCCGGACTCCGCAGGGGCCGTCGCGGGAACGCCCGGGTGCTGGGCTGTCGCGGTGCTGCGCTGGAACAGGACGTAGAGGTAGATCAGCGCGGGGACGAGGATGAGCGAGCCGACGAGGAGCGCCACCAGCATCGCGACGAGGGTGGTCCGGCCCGCGGCCGCCTCGGCGATGGTGAGAGCGGGGGGCAGCAGGTACGGGTACTGCGCGACCGCCCATCCGACCAGGACCGTCGCGACCGCCGGCGCCGAGGTGAGCCGGGCGAGGGCGTAGCGGCGCGTGGCGAGCAGCCCGATCGAGACCAACCCGGCGACGACGGACACCGCGATGACCGGCAGGCCGCGCCCGATCAGTCCGTCGAACAGCAACGGGGCGTCGGCCCGCAGCACGAAGAATCCGCCGAGCGCCACCGCACCGACCACCGCGGCCGTAGCCAGGGCACACACCCGGAACCGCTCGGCGAGCTCGTCGGTGCCCTCGCGGCGGGCGTCGCCGCACAGGAACACCGCTGCAAGGTACGCGCAGACCAGGACGGCGAGCACCCCGCCGAGCGCCGAGGTGGGGTTGACCCAGCTGTGCACGACGTCACCCGCCGCGATCCCGGGCGGCACCCGGCCGGACGCGACCCCGCCGACGATCGCGCCCAGGAAGTACGGCGTGACGAGCGAGGAGACGGCGAAGGAGGCGCCGAGGAACCGGCGCATGCCCAGCCCGGTGACGCTCTTGCGGAAGGCGAAGGCCGCCCCGCGGGCGATCATGCCGAACGCCGCCAGGGTCAACGGGATGTAGAGCGTGGAGGCGAGCGCGGCGAACCCGCTGGGGAACGCGGTCCACAGCACGACCAGGACGAAGATCAACCAGACGTGGTTGGCCTCCCACACCGGGCCGATCGAGTGCTCGATCAGAGCGCGCTGGGCGGCACCGCGCCGGGTACCGCCGGCGAGCAGGTCCCAGACACCCGCGCCGAAGTCCGCGCCGCCGAACAGCCCATAGGCGATGAGCCCGACGAACATCACGCCGAGCACGGCTTCGGGCAGCGTCACCGGACCCCGACCTCCTCCGTCGGCCCGGCGGGCACGGGCTCCTGCGGGGCGGGGGTGTCGTGCCGGGTCGCCAGCCGGCGCAGCACGTACACCGTCAGCCCGGTGAGCACCGCGTAGATCGCCACCACGGCGTAGAACCCCAGGTAGAGGCCGGGCGCGGGGCTCACGGCGTGAGCGGTGCGCAGCACGTCGTAGACGATCCAGGGCTGTCGCCCCACCTCGGTGGTGACCCACCCGGCCTCCATCGCGGCGATCGCGCCGACCCCCGAGACGGCGACCGCCCGCAGGAACCACGGCGTGGCCGGGATGCGCCGGCGCCGCCACCAGGACCAGCCCAGCCAGGCGGCGAGGACGAGCAGCGCGCTGCCGATGCCCACCATGACGTTGTAGGACAGGTGGACGACGTTCACCGGCGGACGCAGCTCGGGAGCCACACTGTCCAGGCCCACCACCAGCCCGTTCGGATCGTGGGTGACCAGCAGCGACAGCCCCCAGGGGATCTCCAGGGCGCCGCGCAGTTCGTCGTCGGTGTACACGCCCCCCAGCGAGAGCGGGACTGCGGTCCCCGTCCGGTAGAGCCCTTCCATCGCCGCCAGCTTGACCGGCTGGTTCTCGGCGACGACGTTCGCGATCCAGTCACCGACCCCGATCTGGATCGGGGTGATGATCGCGGCCGCCGACAGCGGGATGAGCAGGCCGAAGCGGTGGTAACGGTCGCGGCGCCCGCGCAGCATGCCGACGGCGTACACCGAGGCGACGGTGAACCCGGCGACCATGTAGGCCGCGAGCAGCATGTGCACGAACTGTGGCCAGGTCGACGGGCCGAACATCGCCCCGACCGGGTCGGCGTTCACCACCCGGCCGTCGACGAGGTCGAACCCGGTCGGGTTGTTCATCCACGCGTTGGCCGCGATGACGAAGAACGCGCCCGCCATCCCCGAGACCACCATCGGAAGCGCGCTGAGCATGTGCGCCCGCGGCGACATCCGATCCCAACCGAACAGGTAGACGCCCACGAAGATCGCCTCGATGAAGAAGGCGAAGCCCTCGAGCACGAACGGGAAGCCGAACACCTCACCGAAGGGCTCCATCAGCCCCGGCCAGAGGATCCCCATCTCGAACGACAGCAGTGTCCCGGAGACCGCGCCGGCGGCGAACAGCACGCCCATCGCCTTGGCCCAGGTGTGCGCGAGCTCGCGCAGTTCCGGGTTGCCGCGACGGTGCGCCCGCCACTCGGTGAACACCACGATGGCCGGGAAGGCGACGCCGAAGCAGGAGAAGATGATGTGCCAGCCCAGTGACAGCGCCATCTGCATCCGGGCTGGGTACAGGTTCTCCGTCGCGTCGGCCAGCAGGTATCCGACTCGGTCCACTCCGACCTCCGCAGTCCGGGGAGGCGTCCAGGATGCGCATCCCCGGTGTTCCGCGGAGGCCGCGACGGCCCGGTTCCCGCCGGATGGAAGCGAACGGGCGGTGCCGGCCGCGAGGATCGGGCGAGGGTCTCGGCACGGGGTCCCGGCACGGACCTCGGGCCGCTCTCAGTGCGCGCTCGACCCGGCCAGGTTGAGTCCGACGACTCCGGCGACGATCAACAGGACGGAGGCGATCCGCACGAACTCGGCCGGATCGCCGAACCACATCATCCCCACCAACGCCGTCCCCACCGCCCCGATGCCGGTCCAGGCGGCGTAGGCGGTGCCCACCGGAAGGTCCCGCAGGCCGACCGTCAGCAGGGCGAAGCTGACCACCGCGCAGACCATGAACGACACCGTGGGCCACAGCCGCCGGAACCCGTCGGAGTACTTCAGCGACACGGCGAAGGCGGTCTCGAAGAAGCCGCCGAGGATGACGAACACCCAGGCCACGGGATACCTCCGGGAGCGGGACAGGGACGGGCGCCGGGTCCGGGTGCGCAGCCGCGCACCCGGACCCGGCGCTCAACGGCGTCGCTTCCCGCCGCTCACGGCACGAGAACCGCGCGCCCCCGGACGGAGCCCTTCTCCAGGTCGTCGAACGCCCGGTGGGCCTCGGCGAGCGGGTAGGACACGACATGGGACTGGAGCAGGCCCCGCTCGTACAGCGCGATCAGCTCCGCCAGGTCCTGGTAGGTGCCGACCATGTTGCCCTGCACCCGCAACTCCTTGAGCACCAGTTCCATCGTCGGGATGGCGCTGGTGCCGCCGTAGCCGACGGCCGAGTACAGGCCCTGGGCCCCGAGCAGGCTCACGCTGAGCGCCGGGGCGTCGCCCTCGCCCACGAAGTCGAAGACGGCCGTGGCGCCCGCGCCCCGGGACACCTCCGCCACGACCTCCGCGGCGTCGTCGCCGGCCACGTGGTCGGCCCCGACGGACTTCGCCAGGTCCCGGGCCGCCTCCTTCGGGTCGACCGCGACGATGATGCAGTCGCTCATCGCCCGCAGCATCTGGATCGCCAGGTGGCCGAGGCCGCCACAGCCCAGGATGACCGCGACGCTCTCCGCGGTGAGCTGGGGGACCTCCCGCCGGAGCGCGTGGTAGGCGGTGATACCGGCGTCGGCGAGCGGGGCGACCTCGCGCGTGTCCGTGGTCGACGCGAGCGGGACCAGCGCCCGCGCGTTCGTCCGGACGAACTGGGCCATCCCGCCGTCCACGGCCAGCCCGACGAACTGGCCCTCGGCGCAGTGCTGGTCCTCGCCGCGGCGACAGGCCCGGCACAGACCGCAGGTCATCAACGGGTGCAGGACGACCTTGGTGCCGAGGTCGACGCCGCGCGCCGCGCTGCCCTTCTGCACCACGACACCGGCGACCTCGTGTCCCAGCGTGAACGGCATCGGGGTCGGGAAGACGTCGGCGAGCTCCCCGTGGATCGCGTGCAGGTCGGTCCGGCACACGCCGGCGCCCTCGACGGCGACGATGACGTCGTCGGAGTCCTGCAGGACGGGTTCGGGCACTTCGGCGACGACGGGCATGCGCCCGTACTGCTCCAGACGAACGGCGAGCATGGCCGTCTCCTCCTTGTGATCGGGTGGTGGACTCCTCCGGTGCTCGCGCACCGGGCGAGGGTGGTGCCGGGGTACCGGCCGGTCGGATGACCCGCCCGCCCCGGTGCGGGACGGGCGGGGCGGTTCAGGCGCTCGCGGCCCCTTCGGAACCGATCGGGGCGGGGGCGGCGAGCGGCGCGGCGCGGTCCGCCGGCGCACCGCCGGCCGCGGTGGCGAGGTCGACCGCCGGGATCCCCGAGGTGAGCGGCAGCGCACGTCCCGGGACCGGCCACAGGAACGCCCCGCCGGTCGTCCCGACGTCGAACACCTGCATCGCCATGTCGTTGTGTCTCCAGTCCGCGGAAACGCGCGTCGGATGGGGGTGGCGACCCCCACGGAGAAGGTGGGAGAAATATGCCTGCGGGAACGGGGAGAGCACAGTGGCCGAAAGGCCGGTTTCGGCGGCGCCGCCCCGGATGCGATGGCGTACTCAGCCGGCCGGCTCCTGCGTCCCCCGGCCGTCGTCCTCGCCGGGGCCGGGGATCCACCGGATGGCCCGCACCGGGCAGTCGGTGATCGCCTCGGTGACGGCCTCGACGTCGGCCTCGGCCACGTCGACGACCAGCGCCTGCGCGAACCCCCAGTCGTCGAGGCTGAAGTGGCGGGCCGCCACCTCCGTGCAGATGGCGTAGCCCTGGCACTTGACGGGATCCACACGCAGTCTCATCGGGCCCCCATCGCACTCGGCACGAGCTCGGCGGCCAGCGGGTCGGTCGGTTCGTCGGCCGGGACCGGAAGGGTCACGACGAGGTGCTCCCACCGCGAGTCGCCCTTGATCCGGCGACAGCGGTCGCACCCGGCGGCGAGGTGCCGGGTCACGGTCTGCGGGTGGTGCCGCAGCAGCGAGCGCAGCAGCACGGCGATCGCGTCCGGCACGGCGCACGCGCCGCGGCCGCGCAGCTGGGCAGCCCAACGCGGGAGCAGCTCCGCGTAGTTGCGGTCGGGGCGCGGCTCGCCCAGCTCGGCGAGGGTCGCGGCGATCGCGGTGGACGAGGCCATGCACATGCCGCACTGCCCCGCGTTGTGCTCGGCGTAGAAGGCGACCACGTCGGCGGCGACCGCGACCGGGCACGCCGGCGGCTCGAGCAGGTGCAGGGACCCGCAGCCGAGCCCGGCGCCGCGGCGCGCGACACCGGGGTGGCTCAGCTCCAGGTCGGGCCAGGCGGGGATGATGCCGCCGAAGAACCCGCCGATGAGCACGTCGAGGCCGGAGTCCTGGCGGCCCAGGTGCTCGCGCAGCAGGTCCCCCAGCCCGAGCCCGATCGGCAGCTCGTAGAGGACCGGCGACCGACCGGCCCCGGAGACGGTGGCGAGGAACGTCGCGCCGGCCCGGGAGGCGCCGCGAAGGCCCGTCCGCGCGATGCACGCCAGCGTCTCCACGTTCAGCACGAGGGTGGGCGCCCCGCGCACACCGACCTGGAACGGCCGGGGCGGCTTGTCGACGGGGCGGGCGATCCCGGTGGTCAGGGCCCGCACGACGGCGGTCTCCTCACCGGCGACGTAGGTGTCCTGCGCCGCGAACACGTGCACCGTCGTCACCGGGTCCGGCTCGGCGAGGTCGGCCAGCGCGGTCTCGACCGACGCCCGGGCCACCGCATCGGCCACGTAGACGTGGGCCTGCGGCGCGCCGAGGGCCGCGGCGACCGTCAACAGCCCGTCCAGAACGAGGTGCGGGCGGTAGCGCAGGAGGTAGCGGTCCTTGACGCTGAGCGGCTCGCCCTCCGCGCCGTTCGCCACCACCACGGGCGGGCTCGGGGCGGCGGCGGCCGCCCGAGCGGCCGCCCGGATCTTCGTCAGCGCCGGGAAGGCCGCGCCCCCGCGGCCCTGCAACGCGGCCATCCCGGGCGTGCCGGCGAGGCGGTCCAGGAGGCCGGCGCCCCGGGCGCCACGGTCCGGGTAGCCGCCGAGCGCCGCGTAGGCGTCGTGGGTCTCCCGGGTGAACGGGGTGGGACCGAGCAGCCCGCTGTCGTCCCCGCGCCAGGAGCGGGCCTCGTGCAGGGCGAATCGGGCGGAACGGGGATCCACGGCCATGGGAGTGCTGGTCCTTCGACGTCAACGGAGCCGGTCACCGACCGGCGGAGGTGTGTCCCGGGACCGGTCCCGTCCCGGGACGCGCTGGGCGCCCCCGGGACGGGCCGGCTCGACCGGCGGCGAGAGGCGACGATCTCCGTTGACCGGCGCCGATCGGCGTCGATCAGTCGGGGAAGGAGAACTGCCCGGTGCCCTCGAGGAACCCCATGACGCGGACCGGATCGCCGCTGGTCACCGAGTCGCCGCTGCGGGCGGTGCCGAACTCGAGGTCGAGCGCCACGGTCCCGGTGACGCCCTTCCACCGGCCGGTGCCCCCGTCGATGGTCATGGTGCCCTTGTCCCGGCCGTCCACCATGAACCAGTCGACATGGCCGAGCAGCAGCTCGTCGGTGTACAGGTCCTCCAGCCGCACGGCGCCGTAGCCACGCGGTACCGAACCGTCGGGAGCGACCTCGTCCTGCCCGGTGAACAGGGTCCTGAAGTAGGCCGGGTCCTGTCCGGCCACGGCGATCTTCGTGACCATGTCGGCCTCGTACCCGACGGTCTTGAGCTCGCTGCTGCCCCGCAGCGGGACCTGACGGCCCCACTGGGCCACGCCACCCGAGGTCCAGGTCACTTCACGCTGAGCCATGTCTTCCGGAGTTCCTTCCGTGGGTCCGAGACCGGGGCGCACGCCGCCCCGGCCGGAGCGATGTGGAGCCGTCAGTGCTGCGCGGGCAGCCGGGAGGCCAGGTACTTCTGGAGCTGCCAGAGCGACTGCTCGTGGGCCTGCAGCACGCCACCGGTGGCGTAGCGCGACTTCGCCGACGCCTGCACGGCCTCGTTGACGCTGGCGTCCTGCGCCTGCACGAGCTTCAGGAAGTCGGTGGCTTCCTTGATCTTCTCGTCGAAGCCCTCGGCCCCGAGGTTCTCCTTCGGCACCAGGAAGTGGATCTCCAGGCGGTGGGTCTCCGGGCCCGTCGGGAGCGACCGGAACCAGAAGGCGATGTCGGGGCCGGGAGCGCACAGGTAGGCGGGGAACTTCGCCATCAGCAGCGTGTGCGACCGCTGGAACGCGCTCAGTCCCGTCTTGGCCGGCAGGAACAGCGGGTGGAGCAGGTGGCCGTCCTCCTCGCCGATCGCCACCTCGGCACCGGCCATCATCCGCGAGTAGTAGAAGTCGGGACCGGTGAGGTGACCCTGCCGGCACTTGCCGAGGCGCCACAGCGGCTGGAGCACGTTCTTGTGGATGCCGATGTGGTGGTAGACCTCGAGAAAGTTCTCCACGACGATCTTCCAGTTGACCTTCGACTCGCCCCAGTCGATGACCGAGGCGATCTCCCAGTCCGTGAAGTCGTAGCCGTCCTGGATCTCCGCGACGGTGCTCATGTCGAACGGGATGTCGGTCGCGTCGTCGAGGTTGACGAACACGAAGCCCTGCCAGATCTCGGTGCGGATCTCGCGCAGGCCGTTCGCGCTCTTGTCGAAGCCGGGCCGGCCCGACATCTCCGGTGCGCTGAGCAGGCTGCCGTCCAGCCGGTAGATCCAGGCGTGGTACGGGCACTCGAACCGGGCGACGCAGCCGCTGACCCGCTCCTCGTCGGTGCGCTCGCCGCCCATCAGGTCGGCGTAGCGGTGCCGGCAGACCCGGGAGAAGACACGGACCTGCTCGTCGTTGCCGCGCACGACGATGAGCGGCTCCCCCGCCAGGTCGATCGCGCGGTAGCTGCCCTTGTCCGGCACCTCCTCGACCCGGGCGATGCAGATCCAGTCCTTGCGAAAGATGTGCTCGAGCTCGAGCTCGTAGAACTCGGGGTCCCAGTAGGCGCGAGCCGGCAGGGCGCGGCCCTCCTCCAGGGGAAGAGTGGCCTGCTCACCGATCTGCCGCACCAGCTCCCGCACCCCATCCGCCGTCGGGCGGCTCAGAACATCAGTCACCGGTCTACCTGCCTCCGCCGAGTCGTCTGTGCCGGTGCCAGGTCGGGCACCCGCTGGACGCGAGGCTATGGCGGCGGTGATCCGGGGCACATTGGCCGAAAAGCCACAACCGGGGTCAGGGCCGATGTTCGCTCCGCAAGCTCCGCTCAGAGCCGATGTTCGCTCCGCAAGCTCCGCTCAGGGCAGGAGCAGGCCCTCACGGATCGCGCGGGCCGCCGCACCGGAGCGGGAGCCGACGCCGAGCTTCTCCATGACGCGCTCGACGTGGGCCCGCACGGTGCGCGTGGTGACGACGAGCTCGGCGGCGATCTCGTCGTTCGTGCTCCCGGCCGCCAGGTGGGTGAGCACCTCGAGCTCCCGGCGGGTGAGCCGGTGCCGCTGCTCGGACTCGGTCATGGTGAGCACCCGGATCCCGTCCCGGCAGCGCAGCAGCCGGCAGCCGTACCAGGCGCCGTCGTCGTCGAGCCAGGTGAACGCCGTGTCGGTAGCTCTGCTGCGGGCCAGGCGGTCCAGCGCCCCGTGCAGCCGCGACCCGGGGTCCAGCAGGTCCGGCGGCGGGGCGCCGCGCAGCGGGGCCGTCGCCCCGTTCGGCAGGATCGCGACGGCCGTCTGCTCCTCGTCCAGCACCGACGCCAACCGGCGGGCGTCGCCCAGGGGATCCACCAGGTTGCCCAGCACCGCGGCGACGTGTCCGATCGAGGTGATGGCCTCGTCCGACGGCGGGTTCCGCGCATCGTCCACCGACATGATCAGGAACCCGACGTCGCGGCCGTCGTCGACCGTCAACGCCATCAGCAGCCCCTCGGGGAAGCCCGCGGGCCGGAGGTGCTCGGCGATCGGCCGAAGCGACAGCGGGTCGATCGGCAGGTCGCACTCGCGCACGGGCCACCCCCGCAGGGCGTGCGCGAAGGGCTCGATCATCTCGGTGCGGAAGCCCTCGCCGGTCATGTAGTCCGACAGCTGCGCCGGGTACCCGGAATGCACGACCCGCCGGGTCCGGCCGCTGACGGGATCGGCCCCGGCGAGCATCACCGCCTGGTACGGCACGATCGATCGCAACTCGTCGAGGATGAGCCGGACCCGCTCCTCCTTGCCGGCGCCCGACGAGCCGACCGCGGCGATCGTGGCGACCGCGCGCAGGGCGGGCTCGCCGAGAGTGGTCCGGACACGGCGGGGTACGACGGAAGTCGACGTCGACCTGTCCATCGTTCACGCACCAATCCGCTCCCGGAACCGGAAGGATGGTATGTCGCGGGTCACGTCTCCGGTAGGGCTTTCGTTGCCGTATCGAAAAATGCCACGCCCAACCGGACAGCCGGGTCAACCGGACGGCCGGGGCCCGTCAGAGCACGTCCGCGAGCGGGTGCCCGGCCAACCGCGACCGGTCGAACAGCCAGCGCTGCCGCCCGTCGTCCCACGTCCAGGCGCCGGTGCTCAGCGCGAGCGTGAAGAAGTCGAACAGCTCCGTCAGCGAGGACACCGACGGGGGCGCCGGGGTCACGCGGGCCGTCCGCAGCACTGCCGTCCCGCCGTGCGGGGCCGGGTCGGCGTGGCAGTCCACGGCGAGCAGGTAACCGTTGCCGGCCCGGAACAGCGGCAGCCAGCCCGGTCCCCATACGCCGTCCGCGTCCTCGGGTTCGCCCCCGAACTCCTCGCGGGCCATCGCCCGCCGCACGTCGCGCTCGGCCAGGGCCTCGCGCAACGACAACGGCAGCCAGTGCCCGATCAGCCAGGGCGCCAGGACCCGGGACGTGGGCGCGACGCCGTCGTGCCGGCGCAGGTACGCCCGGACCTCCGCCGGTAGCGCCAGCCCGGACGGCCGGAGCAGCTCGTCGATCTGCGGGTCGGTCAGCCCCGGGGCGAACCGCGGCTGCCCCAACGCGGCCGTGAGGGTGGTGTCGAGGCGGGAGAGGGCCTCGTCGAGGGTGGCGAGGCTCGGCACTGGTCGGATCCCTTCCCTGCGTCCACGGCGCCGCACGGCCGCCGGAGCCTAACCTGCCGGGCGCCGGGCGACGTCCGATCCGCGTCCCCCGGCCCGCCGGCCGTTAGTAGGGTGCGGAACAGATCATGAACGGAGGTCATGGGTGATGGGACGGACCGACACCTCCGCGCCCGTCCGGCGCCGCCTGGGCCGCCCCCGCCGCGACGGCTCCACCGTGGACGGACCGGTGCCCGACGTGATCGTGAAGGCCGCCGCGAAGCTCTTCACCGAGCAGGGCTACGCGGCCACGACGATGACCCAGATCGCGCGGGCTGCCGGGCTGCAGCAGTCCTCGCTGTACTACTGGTTCAGCCGCAAGGAGCAGATCCTGCAGGCCGCCCTCTCGGTCAACCGGCTCGCCCTGACCCACACCTCCGTGGTGGCCGCAGGCGACGGCGCGCCCGGGCTCAAGCTGTTCCGCCTGCTGCGTTACGACACCCTGCAGCTCTGCCTCTCCCCCTGGGACTTCACCGAGATCGAGCAGCTCGCCCAGGCCCAGCCCGACGACTTCGCCGACTTCTGACGCGACTACGACGCGCTGCTCCGCCATGTCGCCGGCCTCATCGAGGACGGCATCGCCACCGGCGAGTTCCGGGCCTGCGATCCGGAACTCGCGGCGATGGCCGCCCTGGCCCTCGACGAGGGCCTGCAGAAACGCTACCGGGCGCAGGTCCGCCACGTCCGTGGCGGCCGCAACCCCTTCGTCCACTCCCCGCACGCGGCCGCCGAGTACGCCGTCACGAGCGCCTCGACCACGCTGCGCTCGCTGAGCCTGCGCCCGTCGACGGTGCCCCGGCTGGCTGCGAAGGCGGCGGCCCTCGATCCCGTCGACGAGGCATCGGACCGCTGAGCGCGGTCACGCGCAGGCGCGCTCAGGCCGTCGCGACCACGCTCTCCTGTCCGGTGAGCTCCGCGAGGACCGTCGCTGCGCGGGCCCGGAACCGCTCCACGCCCGCGAGCTTGACGTCCTCGTAGCCGCGGACGAGATCGGGCAGCTCGGCGATCGCCGTCACCGCGTCGACGGTGTCCGCGCGCAGGTGGGTGAGGGCGGCCCCGACCAGGCCCTGGTACTCGGTGATCAGCGCCCGCTCCACCCGGCGCACCCGGGCGTAGCCGAACACGTCGAGCGGGGTGCCCCGCAGGCCGCGCACGGCGCGCAGGGCTCGGAAGGTCAGCTCGGCGGAGCGGCGCAGCCTGATCTTGCGCTTCAGGCCCAGGGCACGCAGCACCGGCGGGTGCAGCAGGACCGACACCGTGGCGTCCGGTCCGTACTCGTCGCGCAGGCGGGCCTGCTCCACCGTGTCGAGGTGCAGCCGGGCGACCTCGTACTCGTCCTTGTAGGCCATCAGCTTGTGCAGGCCGCGGGCGTAGGCGACGGCGATGCGCTCGCCGTCCTCGGCCCCCACGCGCGCCCGAGCCAGCGTTGCGACCCTGCGCACCTCGTCGGCGTAGCGCCGCGCATAGTCCTCGTCCTGGTACCCGGCGAGGTCGGCCACCCGGGTGGTCAGGACGGGATGCAGCGCGCCGGCGGCGCCGGTCGCAGCGGTGATCGCCAGCGCTGCGTTCCCGATCTCGACGGTGGGCCGGGGTGCCGGGGCGGTCGCTGCGGCGACAGCCGCCGGGTCCACGACGGCCGCGCGCCCCCAGCGGAAGGCCGCCAGGTTGAGGTCCACCGCGGCGCCGTTGAGCCGGACGGCCTGCTCGATCGCCCCGGCGCTCATCGGGAGGCATCCGTGCTGGTAGGCCGCGCCGATCAGCACCATGTTCGCCGGCATGTGGTCGCCGAACACGGCCTCGGCGATGCCCTGGGCATCGAGGTAGACGTTGTCCCGGCCTGCGGTGGCCGCCTCGACGCGCTCGACGGCCTCGTCCGGCGAGCCCGGCAGCGCGACCCGGCCCGTCACCATCGCCGCGGTGGGCACCACGGCGGTGTTGACGACGGCGACCGTGTGGCCCGCCCGGGCGACGGCGAGGTTGGCGTCGGCGGCGGCGCCGAGCAGGTCGAACCCGAGCAGGACGTCGACCGTCGCGGTGGAGGCACGCAGCGCGCCCGCCACGGGCTGCTTGCCGATCCGCACGTCACTGACGACCGGTCCGCCCTTCTGCGCCAGGCCGGTCTGGTCCAGACCGGCCGAGTACCACCCGTCGAGGTGCGCGGCCATCTGCAGGATCTGCGACACGGTGACCACGCCGGTGCCGCCGATCCCCGGCATCCGCAGCAGGGCGCCGTCGCCGCTCAGCCGGCTCACCGGCGTGGGCAGCTCCAGCGCCGGGAACGGGATCTCGCGGCGGCCGGGCCGTCCCTGCCGGCCGGGCTCGACGAGCAGGAACGAGGGGCAGTCACCCTTCAGGCAGCTCAGGTCGGAGTTGCAGGACGCCTGGTGGATGCGGGTCTTGCGGCCGAACTCGGTCTCCACCGGCTGCACCGACAGGCAGGTCGACGCCTCGGCGCAGTCCCCGCACCCCTCGCAGACCCGTTCGTTGACGACGACGCGCTCGGTCGGGGTGGGCAGCTGCCCGCGCTTGCGCAGCCGGCGCTCCTCCGCGGCGCAGCGGTCGTCGTGGATCAGCACGGTGACCCCGTCCACGGCGGCGAGCTCCCGTTCGACCGCGGTGAAGTCGTCACGGTGCCGCACGGTCGCCGTCGGGTGCAGGCGCACCCCGCGGTAGCCCTCGGGCTCGGCGGTCGTGATGACCACCCGCCGGACGCCCTCGGCGGCGAGCCAGCCGGTGAGCGTCGGGATGTCGAGGCGGCCCTCGGCCCGCTGGCCGCCGGTCATCGCGACCGCGTCGTTGTAGAGCAGCTTGTAGGTGATGGTGACCCCGGCGGCAACCGCGGCGCGGATCGCCAGCGACCCGGAGTGGTGGAAGGTCCCGTCGCCGAGGTTCTGCACGAAGTGCCGGTCATCGGTGAACGGCGCCAGCCCGAACCACTGGGCGCCCTCCCCGCCCATCTGCGTGAGGCCGAGGCTGCGGCCGCGGCCGGCGCCGTCGAGGGCGACCATCGCGTGGCAGCCGATGCCGACACCGACGAGCGTGTCGTCCGAGGCCCGCGTCGAGGTGTTGTGCGGGCACCCCGAGCAGAAGTACGGGGTCCGCGACGCCACCGTCGGCAGATCGATGCGGGAGCGCCGCTTCGGGCTCACCGCCTGCAGGTGGGCCGCCGCTGCGCGCGGCAGCCGGTCGGGTCCGAGCCGCGCGCCGAGCGCCCGCGCGACCTCCTCGGCGCCCAGCGTCCCCCGTGCCGTGAGCAGCGGAGCGCCGCGCTCGTCCCGGCGCCCGACGACCACCGGGGCGTCGGCCCTGCGGTACAGCGCCTCCTTGAGCTGGCCTTCACCGAACGCCGTCTTGTCCTCGACGACCAGTACCTCGTCGAGGCCGGCGGTCATCGCCGCGAGCTCGTCGGGGTCGGCCGGGAACGGCATGGCGAGCCGGATCAGGCGCAGGCCCAGCGCTTCCATGGCGGCCTCGTCGATACCCAGGTCCGCCAGCGCGCGCAACACGACGGCGTAGGACGTGCCGGCCGCGAGCACGCCGAGGCGGGCGTCGCGCGCGCTGAAGGTGACCCGGTTGAGCCCGGCCGACCGGGCGTAGGCGCGGGCGAGATCGAGGCGACGGGTGAGCATGTCGTGCTCGGCGTCCAGCGACGCCGGGCCCAGCAGCGTGGGCGGCGCGCCCCGGTCGACCCGCTCCGGTGCCGGGATGCCGTGCCGCAGCGATCCGACGTCGATGGTCGCGGACGCGTCGGCGATGTCGGCGACGATCTTCAGGCCGGCCCACAACCCGGTGGCCCGGGAGAGCGCGACGGCGTGCAACCCGAACTCGACGATCTCGGCGACCGAGCCGGGGGCGAGCAGCGGCATCGACAGGCTCTGGCACATCCGCTCGCACGAGCTGGGCACCGTGGACGACTTGCTGCCCGGGTCGTCGCCGATCCAGGCGACGAGCCCGCCGAGGGCCGCGGTACCGGCCACGTTCGCGTGGCGGATCGCGTCGGCGGCGCGGTCGAGGCCGGGGTTCTTGCCGTACCAGAAGCCGGTGACGCCGTCGTGCCGGCGGCCGGGGACCTGGCCCAGCAGCTGGGTACCGGCGACCGCGGTCGCCGCGAGCTCCTCGTTCAGCCCGGCCTGGAACACGACACCGGCCGGCCCCAGGAAGCGGGCCGCACGGCCCATCTCCAGGTCGACACCACCCAATGGCGAACCCTGGTAGCCGCTGACGAAGACCCGGGTGTCCAGGCCCCGCGACTCGTCGAGCCGGCGTTGTTCGAGGGTCAGCCGCACCAGCGCTTGCACGCCGGAGATCAGGGCACGGCCGCTGTCGGCGGCGTACTTGTCGTCCAGGGACACGGTGGTGAGGGGGGTGCTCACGAGGTGCTCCTTCTCGGTGGTGCACGTGCCGGGGGTGTCGCACAGCTCACCGCCTGCCGTTCCGACGACGCAAGCACCTGTCGGGAGATCGGCACAAAGAGGCAAGTTTTGGTTGCAATCAGGCTCGAACGCCGGTATTTCTTGCGTCCGCTATGCCCTGCCGAGCCCCGGCGAGGGCAGCCGACAGGAGGTACCGCCATGTCCGTCGACGTCGACGAGATCGATCACTCCCTGCTGCGGCTGCTGCGCGAGGACGGTCGCCGGACCTACTCGGAGATGGCCGAGAAGATCGGTCTGTCGGTCGCCGCGGTGAAGCGCCGCGTCGACCGGCTGCGGGAGATCGGCGTGATCACCGGGTTCACCGTGGAGATCGACCACGCCAAACTCGGCTGGGGCATCGAGGCGTTCACCGAACTGCGCTACCTGGGGACCACCGGGGTCGAGGAGATCGTCCGGTCGGCCGCCACGCTCCCGGAGGTGCAGGCCGTGTTCACCGTGGCCGGTGAGTCCGACGCGCTCATCTGGCTCCGGGTGCGCGACATGGGCCACCTCAAACAGAGCATCGACCACCTGCGGCGCACCGGAAACGTCACCGGGACCAAGACGATGATGATCCTCGGTTCCTGGATGCGGGACTGACGCCGGTCACGCGCGCTCGCCGACGACCGCCGGCCGCGCTGCACCGAAGTCGACGTCGCGCGTCTCCGGCCCCATGGCCGCACCGATCGTGATGAGGACCGAACCGATCACCAGCAGCGGAAGGACGGTGTACTGCGCCGGCATGAACGACGACAGTCCGGACTGGTAGAAGGCGTAGAACGACGGGATGACGACCGCGAGGCTGTAACCCAGGCCGAATCCCGTGGCGCGCACCCCGGTCTGGAAGCGCTCGTTGATGTACACCGTCGCGAGCCCCCACACGGACACGACGAGCACCGCGAGGAGGGTCACCAGGGCACCGATGACGATGACGTTCTCCGGGCGCAGAACCAGGAGCAGGGCGAAGACCGCCGTGCCGGGGACGGCCGAGACCAGGCCCGCGATCATGAGGAAGGGTCGGCGCCCGGTCCGCTGGCTGGTCACGCCGGCGACGACGTAGCCCACGGCGACGGCGAGGAAGGCCACCACCAGGATCAGGCTGATCTGCGTGCTCGACAGGCCGAGTTCGCGGGCCAACAGTCCGGGCAGGATCGCGGTGATGCAGTTCAGCGTCAGCCAGAAACCCGTCATCAGCACGAAGACCTGAAGGAAGTTCTTCCGGTTCTGCCCGCTGAACAGATCCCGGACCGGGGCGGTCGATCCGCCTCCGCTGGCGAACACCTCGGACTCGTCGACCTCGCGCAGGAAGTAGACGACGAACGCGAACGCCAGGGCCCCGCCGAGGAAGAACGGGATGCGCCAGCCCCACTGCACGTACGGGGAGTCCGGCCCGCCCGCCGGGGCGATCTGCAGCATCACCAGGGTGATGAGCGCGACCGCGACGTAGGCGAGCGGGAACCCGGTCATGATCAGAGCGCCGTTGCGGCCGCGCTCGGACCTCGGCGAGTACTCCATGGCCAGCGGGCTCGCCGCGGTGTACTCCCCGCCGACGAAGATCCCCACGAGGAACCGCAGCGCGATGAACAGCACGACCGAGGTGATGCCCCAGGTCTCGTAGCCCGGGAGCAGGCCGATCACGACGGTGAGCACGCCGAACCCGGCGACCGCCACCACCGTCGCCTGCTTGCGGCCGCGGGTGTCGGCGTACCGGCCGAACAGCAGCGCACCCAGCGGCCGCCCGACCAGCGTCGCCGCGAAGATCGACCCGGTGACGAGGGCGGTCGCGGACGCCGAGAGGTCGGGCGAGACGAAGTACGTGATCGCCGGGGCGAGCACGAGGATCGGCAGATAGATGTCGAACATGTCGACGAAGAAGCCCAGGAACGCACCGCGTTGCGCGTTGCGCTGCTTACGCTGCTGAACGGCCGTGGCGCCGCCGGTCGTGGTGGTGTCGGTCATGCGCTGCTCCCCCGTTCGGGCCGGGCGGCTCCGGCGACGCCCAGTGCGCCGAAGCTAACACGGTGTACGAACAGCCGGAGTCGGTGCTCGCCGGCCGTGACCGACGACGAAATCTGTGAGCCGCCCCGCCGCCCGCGTAACGATCGAGGGATCCGGTTACGTCCCCGTCGTGCGCATGGTGCGGTTCCTCTCCGAACGCGTCGCGGCCCTCCGGCGGCCCGGTCGCGAGCGCGAGATCGTCGTCCAGGCGGCCAAATCGGCGCTGGCCGCGCTGTTGGCCCTCGTCGCCACCTGGTGGCTGGAAGCCCCGAACGCCTTCCTCGCCCCGTACGCAGCCGTGCTCGCCGTGACCGGGACGGTGTACCGGTCGTGGCGCAACGCGGTCCAGCAGGCCGCCGTCGTGCTGGCCGGGGTGCTGCTCGCGTACGTGCTCGGCGTCGTCGGCGCCCCGGCTTCGGTCGCGATCCCGCTGGCCGTGTTCACCGGCCTGCTCATCGGGCGCTGGCACCGGTTCGGCCCCGACGGCTACTGGATCGCGATCACCGCGGTGATCATGGTGGCGAGCGGGTTCTCCAGCCACCTCTGGCATCTTGCGATGTGGGCCGGGCTCACCGTCACCGGCACCCTCATCGGGGCCTCGGTCAACACCCTCGTGCTCCCACCGGTGCACCTACGCGTAGGTGACGACGCGGTGCGCCGACTCGGGGCCGAACTCGTGGACCTGGTGCGCGCCATGGCCGACGGCGTCCGCAACGGGTGCGACACCGCGAACGCCGATGAGTGGGTCCACCGGGCACGGCAGCTACGCGGCGCCGTGCTGCGTGCCGACGACGCCGTCTGGTACGGGCAGGAGAGCACCTGGTGGAACCCGCGGCGCCGGCTCATCCGCCGGGTGGGAGCCGGGCTCGCCGGGCCGTCCGCGGTGGAGCGGCTGAGCCGAGCCGTCGAAGGGACCATGCAGAGCGCGGCCCTGCTCGCCGACCTCGCGCGGGAGCAGGAGCGATCGGACCCGGGCCTGGCCGAGCCCCTGGACCGGCTCGCCGACGGGGTCGACGCGATGGTCGCGCACATCGGCGGTGCCGACGACCGGCTGGCCGGCGTGCTGGCCGGACCGCTCGACCAGGTCCGCAGCAGCCGGGCCGAGGCGGGGATCAGCGCGGGGGCGCTGCGCGGCGCCGTCGTGCTGGCCGTCGAGGACGCGCTGGCCGCCCTGACCCCGGGGCCGGTGAACCGCTGACCGGAGCCGGACCGGCACGGACTCCTCCCGGGCGGTACCGGTGGCCGAGCCCGGGTTCGGGTTCACGACCACGGACCGGTGTCACCCGAGTCCTGGCACGCGAGCAGTGCCTCCGCGAGGGTGCGGTAGCACGGCAACGCCGGGGTCAGCCCACACAGGGAGAGGACCCGGGAGGCCAGCGGGCGGGCGACGAGCGCCAGGAACCGATCGACCGGTGCCGCACTCACCGCCCTGGCCAGCGCGTGGGCGCCGGCCGAGCCGACACAGTCCACCAGCGTCAGATCGACGACGACCGCCCGGTCACCGGACAGCGCGGAGCGCACAGCAGCCTCCAACGCCGGGGCGGAGGAGATGTCGACCTCTCCCCGGACCGCACAGACCCGCGCGCCGAACGGATGGACGCCGACACCGACGTCGAGCGGCGTGCAGCCATCGCGCGAGCAGACGGTCCGGTCGTGCGGACGTGGGTCCGGCATCGCGGTGATCATGCTGCCTTCCACCCTTGACGGCCTGCCGAAGCAGGTCCGTCGACGAAATCACCCAGGGCCTGCGGTGGTCTGCACTCCCCGCTGACGAAGTTCGACGCGCCTTTCCGTCCCGCCGTGACCAGACGGTCGTCAGTAGATCCTGCTGGGGTCGACCGCCTCGAGCCGGGCGCGCACCCGTGGCAGGACGGATGCGGGGTCCTGCCAGGGGTTGTCGAGCAGTTCCCGGGCGTCGTGCACCGCGGCCCGCAGGGCCTCGCACTCGGCGATCCGCGCGGCGAGCGTCGCGCCCGCCGTCCAGAGATCGACGAAGACCATCACCTTCGAGCGCAGCACCCACGGGTCGAAGGGCTTGGTGAGGTAGTCGACCGCGCCTGCCTGGTACCCGCGGTAGGCCAGGTGGGCGTCATAGGCCGCGGCGGTGAGGAACACGATCGGAATGCGCCGGGTCCGTTCACGTCGTTGGATGTGCTCGGCGGTCTCGAATCCGTCCATCCCGGGCATCTGCGCGTCGAGCAGGATCAGCGCGAAGTCGTCGACCAGCAGCCGCTTCAACGCGTCCTCGCCGCTGGTGACCGAGACGATCTCGACGGGCAGGCCCTGCAGGATGGCCTCCAACGCGACCAGGTTCTCCGGGCGGTCGTCCACGACCAGCACCTTCGCGGCCGGATCCTGCGTCATGACGAGCTTCCGTACTGCCGCGGGCGGACCGCGCGGGCCCGCGCCACCCACGACGCCATCACCGCGAGCAGCTCGTCCAGGTCGACGGGCTTGGTGATGTAGTCGGTCGCGCCGGCGGCGAGGCTGGACTCCCGGTCGCCGGGCATCGCCTTGGCCGTCAGGAAGACGACCGGCAGGTCGGCGCCGCCGGGCAGCCCCCGGATCATCCGGGTGGTCTCGTTGCCGTCCATGTCGGGCATCATCGCGTCCATCAGCACCATGTCCACCTCCGGGTGCTGGGTCAGCAACCGGATCCCGTCGGCACCGTTGTCGGCGTACAGCACGGTGAGGCCGTGCAGTTCCAGGGCGCTGGTCAGGGCGAAGACGTTGCGCACGTCGTCGTCGATGATCAGCACCGTCACGCCCCGCAGCTCCACCGGGGCGGGCTGCTCTCCCGCCGCCGCGGGGGTGGGCCGCAGGATCGCGGAGCTATCGAGCGGGCCACCCACCGGCCCGGGACCGGTCTCGGCGGGCTGCCGGACCGGGACCGGACGCGCCGGCGCGGCCGACCCGTCCGGCAGGTCACCGGGCAGGAACAGGGTGAACGTCGACCCGGCGCCCACCTCGGAGGACACGGTGATGGCCCCACCCAGCATGCGGGCCAGCTCCTTGCTGATCGACAGGCCCAGTCCGGTACCCCCGTACTTGCGGCTCGTGGTCCCGTCGGCCTGCTGGAAGGCCTCGAAGATCATGTCCAGCTTGTCGTCGGCGATGCCGATCCCGGTGTCCTTCACCGTGAAGGCCACCACCTCGCGGGCGGCCTCCAGCGTCGGAACCCCGTACGGGAAGCCGTTCACGGCCGGTTCGATGCTCAGCACGACGCTGCCGGTGGCGGTGAACTTGACCGCGTTGGAGAGCAGGTTGCGCAGGATCTGCTGCAGTCGCTGACCGTCGGTGGCGATGACCGGGGGCAGCTCGGGCGAGATCTCGACGCGCAGCTGCAGGCCCTTGTGCTCGGCCTGCGGCCCGAAGGCCTGCTCGACGTAGCCGCGGACCTCGGCCAGGTCGACCGGGCCGGGCTGCACGTCCACCCGGCCGGCCTCGATCTTCGACAGGTCGAGGATGTCCTCTATCAGCACCAGCAGGTCCGACCCGGCGTTGTGGATCGTGCTGGCGAACTCGATCTGCTTGGGGGTGAGGTTGCAGTCCGGGTTGTCGGCGAGCAGGCGCGAGAGCAGCAGCAACGAGTTCAGCGGTGTGCGCAGCTCGTGGCTCATGTTGGCCAGGAACTCGGACTTGTACTGGCTGGCCTTCGCCAACTGCTGGGCCTTCTCCTCCACGCCGCGCCGCGCCGCGTCGATCTCCATGTTCTTGATCTCGATGTTGCGGTTCTGCTCCGAGAGCAGCTCGGCCTTCTCCTCCAGCTCGGCGTTCGTGCGCTGCAGCTCCGCCGACTGGTCCTGCAGCTCGATGGCCAGCCCCTGGGACTGCGCCAGGAGCTCCTCGGTGCGCCGGTTCGCCTGGATCGTCTTGATCGCGACACCGATGGTGCCGACGAGACGTTCCAGGAAGGTCAGGTGCAGTTCGGAGAACGGTGCGACCGAACCGAACTCGATGACGCCGAGCGACTCTCCCTCGAACAACACGGGCAGCACGACGACGGCCCGCGGCGACGTGGCGCCCACGCCGGAGCGGATCGGCAGGTACTCCCCCGGAATGTCCTCCACCAGGACAACCTGCTTGGTGCTCGCCGCCTGGCCCACCAGCCCCTCCCCGGCGCGGAAGGAGCTCGCCGACCCGCCGGGGGTCAGCGCGTAACCGCCGCACAGCCGCCATTCCGGCCCGGTGGGCTCGGACCCGTCGGCCGCGGCGTCGGCACCGGCCGGGTCGACCCCCAGGAAGAACGCCCCGATCTGCGCGTTCACCAGGGGCGTCACCTCATTCATGATCATCTGACAGACCTCGGCGAGGTCACGCTGGCCCTGCAGCAGCCCGCCGATCCGGGCCAGGTTCGAGTCCAGCCAGCCCTGCTCGGCGTTCTCCTTCGTGGTCTCGCGCAGGGCCACGATCATCTGGTTGATGTTGTCCTTGAGCTCGGCCACCTCGCCGAGGGCCGCGACCTTGATCTGCTGGGTGAGGTCACCACTGGCCACCGACGTGGACACCGCCGAGATGGCACGGAGCTGGGTGGTCAGCGTGGAAGCGAGCTGGTTGACGCTCTCGGTCAGGTCGCGCCAGGTGCCCGACACGCCCTTGACCTGAGCCTGCCCGCCCAGCTTGCCCTCGGTGCCCACCTCCCGGGCCACCCGCGTCACCTCGTCGGCGAAGCTGGAGAGCTGGTCCACCATCGTGTTGACCGTGCTCTTGAGCTCCAGGATCTCCCCGCGGG
>NZ_JAAXKZ010000070.1 GCF_012911875.1 Pseudonocardia bannensis
TCCTATCAGGTCACGAACCGAGCTCGGCAGCTCGAACACGTCCGCCCCGGGGCCGGTCGACGCTTCGGGAAGAAGGCACCACGGCCGGTTGGTCTAGGGGTCAGGCCGGCCCCGGGACGAACGTGATGACACCCTCGCAGTTGGTCTGCGGCCGGTAGGCGCGAGTGCGTTGGTGGCTGATGCCGGCCGCGGCGAGTTGCTCGCGCCAGAGCCGGGAGCGGTAGCAGGCCCCGTTGTCGGTCAGTATCCGTGCGACCGGCACGCCGGCGGCGGCGAAGAACGCCTGGGAGCGGGTCCAGAACCCGGGATCGGCGCCATCTCCGACCTGACGAACACCCGTACTGCAACGGCGACGCTGACCGGATCGCAGGCCGTCACGGTGGCTGCAAGCTGCGACTCCGGGGACATCCTCGTCAATGGTGACTTCACGGTGGACGGCGGACCCGGCTTTGGCAACCAGGCCGTTTCATCAGCTTGGGCGTAACTCGGGAGATCTTGACTGGCTACCAGGTAGTGATCGGGCGGAACTCCGCCTACACCGGGCCTGACCCGGTGGTCGTCGCGACGGTTCGCTGCCTGAACGTCGCGTAGGAGAAACTCGGCGGCCCGCTCTCCTCGAGCGATTCTGAGCTTCCCCCCGGAACCCTGACACCCGATGTCCGGCGTCGGGGGAAGCTCATCGGCTGTCGTCGGCCGATTCCCAGTGGGGGAGCGATCACGACGATCGCGGGCTGGTCGCGAGCCTGGTGTCGGCCTCGGCGGCGGTCGTCAGCGGGGGACTGGCGTGCGTGCTGGCGGTGGCGGTGATCGCCGGAACGCACCCTGCGCTGCGACGGTGGCGGCGCCTGACCTCGGCCGGCGACGAAGCCTGATCCCTCTGCCGTACGCGCACCGATTCATCCCGGCGTGGCATGCGGTCAGGGCTCATCCGTCGATGATGCTCAGGCAAGGCTGGGGCGGGACGGCGGACTGAGCGCCTCACCGCGCGACCGGCCGCGCCTGCATGCTGCGGCGAGAGAAATCTCGGAAGGCGCTCCGAAGCCGAATCACAGGACCTCCGGCGGTCGTCTTCCACACTGTGAAAGGCACCACGGCGGAGATCGCCGACAGCCGCAACCCGACAGCGGCGCAGACAGCGCCGACGGGGTACGACACGCGCCGGATTCGTAACGTCTCGGCCTCGCACCGCGAGACTTTCCGGATTGTGCGGAACCGTCGGTTCGGCTGTCGGGCCTGCTTTGGCTCGGGTGGGGGGACCCTGTGATCGTCGAGACCCTGGGCTTGCTCGGCATTGTGGCGACCGCGTACTACTTCGGCCTCGGCCGGCCGCGAGCCAAAAGTGCGCAGGTCCGCACCGGCCTGACCGCGCTGGCTCCACTTCTGACGGCCGCGACGGTGGGCACCGGGCGGCTCACCAGCGCCTCCGGCGCCAGCAAGCTGCATCTGCGTGGCCTCTACCAGGGCTTCCACATCGAGGCGTGGCCCGAGAGGACCGACCCGAGGCCCACAGGCGTAGGCGACTACGGGCCGTCGAATCCCGTGGACCAGTTCACCGTCCGGTGTGTGGGCCTGAACGGACGCCAGCCGTGGAGCTGCCAACGGCGGAGGGTCAGTCTGAATCCGTTCGCCGAGGACCAACTCGTGTTCACCGCATCGTTGGACTCGGACTCGATCTTCGCCGGGCCGCTGGGCGAGTTCATCGGGCTGCCCGAGCCGGACCCGCAACTGGAGCAACGCCTGCGCGGGGCGGGCCTGATCGACGAGATCGCCCGCCTCGGCCACGATAGTCACAGCTGGCTCCCGCACGTCAGGTTCGTGCCCCCGATCGACTTCT
This sequence comes from Pseudonocardia bannensis, assembly GCF_012911875.1. GTDB lineage: Bacteria > Actinomycetota > Actinomycetes > Mycobacteriales > Pseudonocardiaceae > Pseudonocardia > Pseudonocardia bannensis. The sequence goes on from NZ_JAAXKZ010000070.1 coordinate 1,835, forward strand.
CGCGGGGCTTCGGCCGGCCGAACGTCAGCTGGCTGGAATGTCGGGTCGGGGCGGGACACGGGCCTGTGCCCACGGCCGAGCGCTTCCAGCAGCTGCTGGATTGTGTGGTTCGCCTGGCCCATATCAATGCCCGGGAGAACCCCGGTTCAGGATGAGCCGGCTCAGCCGTCGACCAGAGCTCGGAGAGGACGTGCTCGCCCATCTCCTTCTTCGCAGGATCGATCGACGGGGATCCAGCGCCGGGGTGAGCGCCTCACCGGCGTCACCGGGCCGTGCTCGCTCCGATACTTTTGCGTGACGCGTCACGTTTCGGGGGCTTGCAACGATTCCTAGGTCGCACGAGTCGCCGATCATCTGCGGAGGCCCGATGACCGCGGGGCAGCCCATCGGTCTGCGCGCGGCCACGTCGTCGTCGCCGATCGTCGGTCGCGACGAGGAGCTCGCCCGGATCACCGCGCTCGTGGCCGGGGCGCGCACCGCGGGCGGGGTGCTGTGCGTCGAGGGCGAGCGCGGGATCGGCAAGACGTGCCTGCTGGACGCGGCGGTCGCGACCGCGCGCGAGCAGGGGTTCCGCGTTCTGACGGCGCGGCCCACCCACGCGGAGCAGGGCCTGCCGCATGCCGTGCTCGGCGACCTGCTCTCCGACGTGCACGACCTGACCTTCCTTCCGGAACCGCAGCGGCAGGCCCTCGAGGTGGTCCTGCTGCGGCGGGCCGCCGCAGCGGGCCCCGGGGTGCGCGAGGTCGGGATCGCCCTGACCGGCGTACTGGCCCACCTCGCCACCAGCGCTCCGGTGCTCGTCGCGATCGATGACGCGCACTACACGGATGATGCCACGTCCGCCGTGCTCGCCTTCGCCGCCCGTCGCCTGCCCCCGGCCGGGGTCGTGCTCGTGCTCACGTCCGCGGAGGGGGCACTTCCGGTTCTCGGCCCCGCGGCCGGGCTCGCCCTCGGCCCCCTGCCGGACGCGACGCTCCACCGGGTGCTCTGGAAGTGCCATGGCCGCACGCTGCCTCCCGCCGACCTGCAGCGGACGGTGGAGATGGCCGGCGGCAACCCCGGTCTCGCGCTCGCCCTGGCCGGTGCGCTCGACGGCGGGGCACCGGAGCCCCGGGCGCGGCCTCCCGCGGGGTTCGCCGACGAGACGGCCGAGCGGATCCGCGCGCTGCCCGTCGCGACCCTCGAGGTGCTCGCTGCCGCCGGGCTGGCGTTCCCGCCCTCCGCGACCGAGCTGCAGGCCGCGGGCCTGCTGGCCGCGGCCGAGCCCGCCGAGCAGGCGGGGCTGCTCAGGATCGACCGCGACCGGATGGCGTTGGATCGGCCCCTGGTCGGTGTGGTCGCGCGGGAGGCGCTGCCCGGCTCACGGCTCCGCGACCTGCACCGGCGGCTCGCCGACGTCACCGGGGGATCGGCACGTGTCTGGCACCTCGGGCACGCCGAACCTGCGCCCGACGCGCAGGCGGCCGCGGCGCTCGCGCGCGCCGCCGAGGGGGCGGCGGCGCGCCGGGCGATCGGCCTGCTCGCTCTGGCCGTCGAGCTCACTCCACCCGACGACGAGGGCCGATGGGCCCGCCTGCTCGCCGCGGGACGCGCCGCGTTTCGCGCCGGGGACCTCCCGGCGGCGGCCGGCTACGCCGCGACCGTCCGTGACCGGAGCATGTCCGCGGTCTGGACCAGTCGTGGGCACCTGGTGCTGGCCGAGGTCGACCTCGACCGCCGTCGGCCCGCCCGGGCCGTGCAGCACTGCGCCGAGGCGCTCGCGGCCACCGACGAGCCAGAGGTGCAGGTCGCCGCGCAGGTGTTGCTGGCCCGGGCCTGCGCCGACGACCCGCCGGCGGCGGCGGATCACGCCCGGCACGCGCTGAAGCTCGCCGAACAGCACGACGGCCTGCCCGCACAGCTGCGGGCGGAGGCGGTCAAGGCGGTGGTGGCGACCGAGTCGCTGGTCTACGGCGAGCGGGACGAGCAGCTGCTGGACCGCGCCGAGGCGCTCGAGATCGGCGCGCCGGTCCCGCCCGCCGACAGCGCGGCGGCGCTGCGTGCGGTGCTGCTCGCGCGTGACGACGACACCGCCGCGGCGCACTCGATCCTCATCGAACTCCTCGTCCGCGCGGTGGATGCGCCCTCCCGCCGTTTCGCCCACGTCCACCTCGCCCAGGCCTGTCTCTGGCTGGGTGAGTGGGGGGTGGCCGAGCGGCACGCCGAGGACGGTGTGAACGCCGCGCACGCGGGCGGGCGCGGGCCCGACGTCGTCGAAGCCGTGTTCGTCCATGGGCTCGTGGCGGCCTACCGGGGGCGGTCACAGATCGCCGCGGTGGCTGCGGAGGAGCTGGGCTGTGGCGAGGGCCCGTACGGCAGCGATTGGGCTGCGTGCCGCGGCGCCGGGTTGCGCGCCTTCCTTGCCATGGCGGCCGGCGATGCGCGCGAGGCGGACACGTGGTTCACCCGCTGCACCCAGCTCGCCACCGCGGCGGACCTGCACGAGCCGTTCCTGCGGCGCTGGCAGGCCGATCACGCCGAGGCGCTGGTCGCGATCGGCGACCTGGACCGGGCGAGTGCCGTCCTCGACGCGCTGGAGCAGCGGTCCGCGCTGCTGGGCCGCACCTCCGGGCTGGCGGCGTGCCGGCGCGGGCGGGCGCTGGTCTTCGCGGCGGGCGGGGATGCCGGCTCGGCCACGGCCGCCGCCGGCGCGGCGGTCGCCGGTCTCGACCGGGCTGGGCTGCCCTACGACCGCGCGCGGGCGCTGCTGGCCGCGGGACAGGTCCGCAGGCGGTTCAAGGAGAAGGCCGGGGCGCGAGACCACCTCGACGAGGCCCTGCGCATCTTCGACGATCTCGGCGCCGAGGTCCTCGCCGCGCGAGCCCGCCGCGAACTGGGCCGGGTCGGGGTGCGCAGTGCGGGACCTGCCGAGCTCACCGAGACCGAGGCGCGGGTCGCCGACCTGGCGGCTGCGGGGAACACCACGCGCCAGATCGCGGACCAGCTGTTCGTCTCGCCGAAGACGGTAGAGGCGAACCTGACGCGCATCTACCGCAAGCTCGGCGTCGCCAACCGGGTCGAGCTCTCGCGGCGGCTCTCCGAGGGGGGTGGGGTCGCGTCGGGAGGTGCGCGGAGGGGCCTGCGTAGGGGCTTCCCCGATTCCTCGGGTCCTGTCCGTTCGTAGCGTCGATCACATCGAACGACGACATGGTGAGGAGCGGTGAGGACGATGGGACTCTTCGACGACATCGGCGGCGCGATCAGCGATGCGGCCGACGCGGTGGGCGACGCGGCGGGCGACGTGGCCGACGCGGCCGGCGACGCGGTCGAGGCCGTCGGGGACGCAGTCGGAGGCGCCGCGGAGGACGTCGGTGAGGCTGTCAGTGACGGCGCTGATGCGGTCGGTGATGTCGTCGGAGGCGTGGTCGACGCCGGCGCAGGCCTCGTCGCGGACGGCGCGGCGCTGGTCGGGGGCCTCGCGGAGACCGGCGTGGGGGCGATCTCGGACGCGGCCGAGTGGAGCTACGACGTCGGGACGAGCGTGATCGACCGGGCCGGTGAGGCAGCCGCGTTCGCGAAGGACCAGATCGGTACCGGGGTCGAGCGCATCACCGAGCCGATCCTCGGCGAGGACCTGGCGCGAGATGTCGGCGAGGCCATCGGCGACGGCGCACTGATCTTCGCCACGGGCGGTGCCTCGGCCGCCACGACCTACGGGATCGCCACCGCCGCCGGCGCGGCCGGGGAGACCGTCGAGGACGTGGCCCGCGATCTCGGCGTGGACCCCGACGTCGCCGGGACGATCGGCGACATCGCCGCCGTCGGGAGCGGCGTGGGCCTCGGCCGGGACGTCTACGGAGCAGCGACCGACCGGGGCCTCGACCCCGGGGCGATCGCCGGTGACCTCGCGAGCTCGGCCGCCGACCCCCTCGTCGGGGACGACGGCGGAGCCGCCGTCGGCCGCTTCGCCGACGCCGCGACGGACGCCTACGGCGACGACGTGTCCGAGGCGTACGCCGACGGCGGGTTGAGCGCCTACGACGATTCCGCGCTCGACCCCACGAACCCCGCGGTGAACTCGATCCCGCACGGCCCGGCCTTCGACGCCACCCCGGAGCAGGAGAAGGAGCTCGAGGAGTCCGCCCGGGAGGCGTTCGGCGAGACGATCGAGGCGACCTACGAGCCGATCGTGGGGCAGGAGGCCGCCGAGCGGATCGGCGAGGTAGCGCCCGACGTCGTCATCGAGGCCGTGAAGGCCGCCGCGACCGGCGGGGTCAGTGCCGTCGGGATCGGTGTCACGGCGGGGCAGACCGGCTATGAGGCGGCCACCGGCGAGTCGCCGGGCGAAAGCCTGGGCGACGAGATCGCAGAGGCGCTGGAACCCATCATCGGCAAGGATGCCGCCGACGCCGTCGGCGACGCCCTGGGCTCCGGTGCCGACTCGGGCCTTGGCCTCATCGCCGGCGGAGGCGACCCGACCGACGTCGACCTGTCGGAGCTCGACCCCGACGACGTCGTCGACGCTGTGCAGCCCTTCGTCACCGGCCTGGTGTCCGGCGGGACCGGCGTCGCTCCCGGGGTGGTCGACCGCGCCATCGACGGCGTCCAGGAGGGGGACCTCAGCGACGTCGGTGTCGACGACGTCGTCGACACCGTGCAGCCCGCCGTCACCGAGTGGGTGGCGGACCGGACCGGGATCGACCGGGGCACGCTCGACGACCTGGTCGACGGCGCCCAGCGGGGCGAGCTCGACACGGGTGGGCTGGACCTCGGGAATCTTGACCCGGGCGACCTGGACCTCGACGACCTCGTTCCGAGCGACCCGGCGTCCGCCCTCGAGGACGCCGTCAACAGTGTCGTGCCGGGCGGCGTGATCGGTGACGCGGCTGTGGCCGACGTGGTCGGCGGAAGTCTCGGCGTCCCGGGCTCGATCACGGGAGGGATCGCCTCCGGAGTCGACGGTGGCCTCGACCTCTCGCGGCTGGGGGCCGTCCAGGACCTCGGGCCGGTCGAGCTCAACCCGCAGCCGCTTCCGCCGGGGCCCCCGGACGGCGGCGAGGCCGGCATCATCATCGTGGGCGGATCCGACCCCGGGCCGGGCTTGCCGGTGCCGGAGGCCCTTGGTCTCGGCGGTGTGCCCTTCCCGGTCGGTCCGATGGACCCCGGGCCGGTCGAGCTCAACCCGCAGCCGCTTCCGCCGGAGCCCCCGGCGGGCGTCGTCGGTGGCGTCGACCTGGGGCCGGGCTTGGCCGGGCTGGGGGGCCTTGGTCTCGGCCGTGTGCACGCCCCGGTGGAGCCGCCGGAGGGGCCGGAGCCGCTGCCGACCGAGCCGGAGGACTACACGGCTTACGACGACTTCGGTTACGGCAGCGTGCCTCCGGTCGGGCCGCCGGAGGGGCTGGAGCCGTTGCCGACCGAGCCGGAGGATTACACGGCTTACGACGACTTCGGTTACGGCAGCGTGCCCCCGGTCGGGCCGCCGGCGGACCTGGAACCTCTCCCGGCCGAGCACGAGGCGCCGCCGATGGAGGAGTCGGTGCTGGCCGACGAGGCGCCGCTCGTGCAGGAGGAGGCTGTCGAGACACCGGTGACCGAAGAGCCGATCGTCCAGGATTCCGTGGTCGAGGCGCCGGTCCCGGAGGCGCCGGTGGCCGAGGAGTCGGAGTACGAGGCGCCGGAGTACGAGGCGCCGGTCGCTGAGGCCGACCCGATGCCTGAGCCGCTGGACACGGAGGAGCCCGTGCACGCGGAGGAGGAAGCGGCCGAGGAGCCCGAGCACGAGTACGAGTCCGACATGGACGCGATCGGCTGACCGCACACCCCGGACGCGCCGGGGAGGAGGCCCCCTCCTCCCCGGCGCCGCCGCAGCCACGACCGAGTTGAGAGGGGCCACGATGCTAGGGGGTTCCCCGATTCGTCCCGAAGTCGATCTCCGTAGCGTCGGCGGCATGGGCGCCCTGGACGACAGCAGGATCTCCGAGAACATCGGCGTCGAGTTGGGGCCCGACCCGGAGGCCCACTTCGGCCCCGCTGCGCTGTCCGGCATGGCGGGGGTCGTCGGGGCCGGCCCCGAGGACGACGGTGCCGAGGACGGCATCTTCTACGGGACCGACCCGCTGGCCGGCGGGGACGGGCTCGACGCCCAGGACGTTTCACTCACCGAGGCGGCGGCGGACGACCTCCCGCCCGCCGAGCCACCCCTCGACGACTTTCCGCCGGTCGAGCCACCCCTCGACGCGGCACCTATCGACGCGGCGCTCGTCGTCGACGTCCCGGGCGCGACCGAGCCCGTCGGGGACCCACTCGCCGACCCGGCGCCCGACCCCGAAGCGGAGGCCGAGCCGTGGGTCGACCCCCTGCCCGAGCCGCTCGCCGACGAGGCGGAGCCGGACTGGGACGAGTCGCCCACGGAGGCCGACCTCGACCTCGACGAGATCGGATAGCTGCTGATGACCTATGCACTCGGCGTCGACTTGGGGACGACGCGCACCGCGGCCGCGGTCTACGAGGACGGGCAGGCCGCCGTCGTCACATTCGGCATGGACGCCCCGACCCTGCCGTCGGCGGTCTTCGCCGACGGTGACGGCAGCGTCCTGGTCGGTGACCAGGCCCTGCGCGGGGGGGCCGCCGACCCGACCCGCCTGGCTCGCGAGTTCAAACGCCGCATGGGCGACCCGGAGCCGCTCATCCTCGGCGGCATGCCCTGGCCCCCGTCCGCGCTCACCGCGCGGCTGCTGGGGGCGGTGCTCGACCAGGTGAGTGAGCGGCAGGGCGGCCCCCCGGCCCGGGTCGCCCTGACGCACCCGGCGAGCTGGGGGCCGTACAAGACCGACCTCTACCTCGAGGCCGCCCGGCTCTGCGGTCTCGACGACGTCCGACTGCTCCCCGAGCCGGCCGCCGCGGCGCTGCACTACGGCAGCCGCAACCGGGTGCCCGCTGGGGCCACGGTCGCGGTATACGACCTGGGCGGCGGCACGTTCGACGCGACGGTCCTGCGCAAGACCGCCGACGGCTTCCAGACGGTCGGCCGGCCCGACGGCCTCGAACGGTTCGGGGGCGTCGACATCGACGCGGCCGTGCGGGCCCACGTGCGCCGGGTGCTCGGTGACGCGCTGACCGGTCTCGACCCGGCCGACCCGGCGGCGGTCAAGGCCATGGCCCGGTTGCAGGAGGAGTGCGTGCGCGCCAAGGAGGCGCTGTCGAGCGATCTCGAGGTGTCGATCCCGGTACTGCTGCCAGGGCTGGTCACCGAGGTGCGCCTCACCCGAGCGGAGCTCGAGTCGATGGTCGGGCCGGTGCTCGGGGACACCGTGACGGCCCTGCGGCGGACGATGCGCTCGGCGACGGTCGAGGCGGAGGACCTCGCCGCGGTCCTGCTGGTCGGGGGCGGCTCCCGCATGCCCCTGGTGGCGCGCCTGGTGACCGAGGAGCTGGGCCGCCCGGTCGCGGTGGACGCGCATCCCAAGCATTCGATCGCCCTCGGTGCCGCGCTCGCGGCGGCAGGGGTGGACGCGGCCTCCGCGCCCGCGCCGCCGCCTCCTCCCGGTCCGCCGGGCCTGCCCGCGCCGGCCGGCCCTGCGGCCGCGGCGCCCGCCCTGGCCACGACGGTAACCGGCGGTGCCGTGCTCGCCGATGCCGCGTCCGGTCCCGGGCCGAACGGCCCCCGGCTGGTCGGTCCCGGCCAGATCGGTCCCGGTCCGAACGACCCTGGTCCGACCGGTCCCGGTCCGAACGGTCCCGGTCGGGATGGTTCCGGCGCGAACGGAACCGCGCCGACCCGCTCCGCCCTGGGTGCGCCTCCCGACGGCACCGGCCCGATCTCCGCCGACCCGATCGGAGCCGGCCCGATCGGAGCCGGCCCGATCGGTGGGCTCGTCGGCAGCGGGCCGACCGGCACCGTCGCGACCGCACCGCGGCCCGGCGCCCGCCGTCCGCGCCGCGGTCTCGTCCTCGGCGCCGTCGCCGCCGCGCTGCTGCTCGTCGCCGGGGGCGTGGCCGTGTTCATGCCTGTGGGCGGCCGGTCCTCGGGGGACCCGGCCGGTTCGCCTGCCGCCGCCGGCGGCGGCGCGACCGGCGGCGGTGCCGCCGGGGCCCCGCGGGTGGTCTTCACGGAGATCGAGCGCGACTCCGTCAACGGCGTGATCATCCGATTCCGGATCGACGGCGAGGCGCCCGCGGGCACCCCGCTGCCGTTGCAGGCCGACTTCTTCTACGACGACCAGCACCCGGAGTCGATCGGCGTCGACACGTACCCGCGGTACGGCCGCTACGGAGGCCTCTACTACGGTGCGCAGCCGCCGACCTTCGTCTTCCCGGACATCCCCGGCCGGAGCCCCGACGCCAAGATGTGCGCCCTCGTCGCGGACGCGAACGACCTCGTCCTCGATCCGGCCTCCGCGGTCTGCGTGGAGGTGCCCCGATGAGCGCCACCGTCGAGAGCGTCGCGGGCCTCGTGGCTGTGGTGGGCGAGGCGGCGCGCTCCGCGGGGCGCACCGACCTGGCCGAGCGGCTGGCGCGCGCGGAGGCCCGCCTGCGTACACCCGAGCGGCAGGTGCTCGTGATGGGGGACTACAAGCAGGGCAAGAGCTCGCTGGTCAACGCGCTGGTCGGAGCCGAGGTCTGCCCCGTCGACGACGACATCGCGACCTCCGTGCCCTGCATCCTCCTCCACGGGGACAAGGTCGCCGCCGCGCTCGCGGTGGACGGTGGCGAGACCGCGGAGGGGCGGCCCGCGCTGCGCCCGGTCCGACTGGCGGAGGCCCAGCGGGTCGCGGCCGGCGGTGCCGCCGACGGGGTTCGCTGGGTGCAGATCGCCCTCCCCCGCGCACTGCTGCAGCAGGGCATCGCGGTCGTGGACACCCCGGGCAGCGGCGGGATCGGCTCACCCGCCGCGGCGCTGGCGCTGGCCATGGCCGAGCGGTCGAGCGTCGTCGTCGCCGTCACCGACGCGACCCAGGAGCTGACCGCGGGGGAGCTGCAGTTCCTGCGCCGCGCCGCGGATACCGGCGCCCACGTGCTGCTCGCCCTGACCAAGACCGATCTCACCCGACACTGGCGGCGGATCGCGGAGATCAACCGCCGGCACCTCGACGAGGCGGGACTGGCCGGGATGCCGGTCATCCCGACCTCGGCGACGCTGCGCCGGCTCGCGCTGAAGCGTGACGACCGCGAGCTCAACGCGCGGTCCGGTTACGCAGCGCTGACCCGTGAGCTGCGCGGGCGGATCGCCTCGACCGACCCGGCCGCGCAGGCCCTGGTCGAGGCCGAGGACGTCCTCGACCAGCTCGTGGAGCACTGCCGGGCCGAGCGCGCCGCGCTGCGGTCGCCGGAGGCAGCCGCCCGGGTGGCCACCGAGCTGGCGGAGGCCCGCCACCGCGCCGACCAGCTGCGTCGCGGCACCGCCCGTTGGCAGCAGGTGCTGGGCGACGGGATCGGCGCCCTGACCTCCGACGCCGAGTACGACGTGCGGACCCGGCTGCGCGCCGTGCTCAAGGAGACCGAGGACGCCGTCGACGCGGGCGACCCGGCCGAGACCTGGGACGAGATCCGCGAGCAGCTCGGCCGGCGCGTCGTCGAGGAGCTGGCCGCCCACCGCACGCTGCTCCAGGAGAGGGCGGCCGCCGTGGCCCGGTCCGTCGCCGAGCACTTCGCCGCCCGCGGCGCGGTGCTGGAGGTGGGTATCGGCGACGTCGGGGCGCGACCCGCCGGCGACCCGGCCCTCGCGTCGGCTGACCTCGAGCTCTCCCGTGCGGGCATCGGCGGCAAGGCACTCACCGCCCTCAAGGGCGCCACGAGCAGCGTGATGATGTTCGGGCTGCTCGGCTCGCTCATCGGGTTCGCCGCGGTCAACCCGGTCACGGTCGTCGCCGGGATCGGGATGGGGGCCAAGGCCCTCCGCGACGAGTCCAAGCGCCAACTGGCCCAGCGCCGCGCCACCGCACGGACGGCTGCCCGCAAGCTGGTCGACGAGCTGACGCTGGCCGAGACGAAGCTGACCCGCGATGCCGTCCGCGGCCTGCACCTCGAGCTCAGGGACGGTTTCACCGCCCGCGCCGAGGAGCTGCAGGCCTCGCTCGACGCCGCGGTCAAGGCCGCCCAGAAGGCGGGAACGACGGTCCAGACCGACCGCGACGCGCGCGCCGCCGAGATCGACGCGACGCTGCGCAGGCTGACCGCGCTGCGGGCCGACGTCGGCAGCACGCGGACCGCCCTCGCCGCCGCCCCGCCACGCCGGACGGCCGCCGAGGCCCGTACGACCACCGGGGTGACGCCGTGAGCACGTTGATGACCGAACTCCGCCACCTGCTCGACGCGGCGGCACTGGCGTTCGCGGGCACCACCCGCGGCCACGAGATCGCCGCTGTCCGCGCCCGGCTCGACGAGCCGCTGCGTATCGCGATCGCGGGGCGGGTCAAGGCCGGCAAGTCGACGCTGCTCAACGCGCTGGTCGGCGCCGAGCTCGCCCCGACCGACGCCGGGGAGTGCACCCGGGTGGTGACCTGGTACCGCGAGGGCCCGGCACCGCGGGTGCTGGTCCAGCCGCGCGGCGGCGAACCGCAGCCCGCGGCCTACCGGCAGGAGGACGGCGCGCTGCAGGTGGATCTGGCCGGAGGGTCGGCCGAGGATGTCGAGCGGATCCTGATCGACTGGCCCTCCGCGGCGCTGCGACCGTTCACCCTGATCGACACACCCGGTATCGACTCGGTCCACGAGGACGTCTCGTGCCGCACCGCCCGCGCCCTCGGCGCCGGCAGCCGGGCCGGGGTCGCCGACGCCGTCGTCTACCTGCTCCGGCACGTGCACAGCGCCGACCTCAACTTCCTGGAGGCCTTCTCGGCGGACCGCAGCACCGCCCCGTCGCCGGTGCACTGCGTGGGCGTGCTGTCCCGGGCCGACGAAGTCGGGGCGGGGCGCCTCGACGCCATGGAGTCGGGGATCCGGGTCGCCGAGCGCTACCGGCGCGATCCCCGGCTGCGGGGGCTGTGCTCGACCGTGCTGCCCGTCTCGGCGCTGCTCGCCCAGGGCGGTGCGACGTTCACCGAGGACGACGCGGCCGCGCTGGCGGCACTCGCCGGCGCGGACCGGACGGTCGTCGACGACCTGCTGCTGGACGCGACCACGTTCGCCGGAGCCACCCCGGCCGACCCGGGCGGGGTGGGCCCGCAGGTGCGGCAGCACCTGCTCGACCGGCTCGGCGTGTTCGGGGTCCGCCTGGCGCTGCAGCTGCTCCGAGAGGGGTGGGCCCGGGGCGCGACAGAGCTCGGCCGGGCACTGGTCCGGGCCAGCGGGCTGGGCGACCTGCGTCAGGTGCTGCTGAACCACCTCGCGCCCCGCCGGGACCTGCTCAAGGCCAGGGCCGCGTTGCGGGCGCTGGATGACCTGCTCCGCGAGCACCCGGAGGACCCGGCGGTTCAGGCGCTGGCGGCCCGGCTGGAGGCGCTGACCGCCGGCGCGCACGAGCTCGCTGAAGCGGGTCTGCTCAGCGTGCTCCGCCGGGCGGAGCTCGACCTGTCCGACGGCGAGATCGACGCCGCCGAGCGGGTGCTCGGCGCGCACGGTCCTGACCACACGGCGCGGCTGGGCCTGGACCCCTGGTCCGCACCGCAGGTGGTGGCCGCCGCCGCGCGGGCCGAGCTCGAACGCTGGCAACGCCGCAGCGAGAGCCCGTTCGCCGGTCCCGACACCGTGCGAGCGGCGCGGATCCTCGTCCGGTCCTGCGAGGCGGTGACCCGGCAGGCCGAGCAGGCCCACGCCTCCAGCGCGGGGTGAGCGCTCAGGCGGGGGCGATACGGGCCGCCACGTCACCTGGTGGCTTCGCCGGACCCGCCCAGCTCGCGTCCTGTGCGATCCACCGATGTCACCCACGAGTAACAAGCTGCGGGAAGATGCGTAGTGCGCTACGCGTGACCGCCGGCGGCACCGCCGGGACGATCTCGCTGTGGCGAACGGGCTCTGGTGGCTGACTCGGATGGGCATCGTGGTGCTGCTCCTCGCTACCGGCTGCAGCGCACCGGGTGCCGTGGGGGGCACCCGGTCCGACGACGCGACGACCCGGCTCTACGGTCACGCCGCCAAGGAGCGGCCGGTGGGCTTCACCTACCAGCCCGACGTGGTGGTGGTCGGCGGCGGCGTGAACCCGGTTCGCTCGGTCGGTGCGGACGGCCTGACCTGGGTGCTCGACGGTGACGCCCCTGGCGTCGACGACCTCCGGCCGGGAAGCGTCATGTTCGCGACCAGCCGCGCGGTGGGCCGCGTCGTCGAGCTGACGCCCACCGGCGACGGGGACGTCCACGTGCTCCTGGCGCCGGTCGAGCTCACCGAGGTGATCCGGGACGGCCGGCTACGCATCGACACCGCGATCGACCCGTCGCAGATGCAGTTCCAGGTGATCCCGGACCGGCCCGGCGCTCTCGCCGATCCCGAGGCCGACCCCGAGCCCGGCTTCCCCGGCACCGGGCCGCTCATGCGGCCGTCCGCCTTCCGCCCCGGCGGTCCGGCCGTCGCGGCGGCGGCCGCGTCCGGGCCGCTCCCGCCACCGGTGAAGAACGGGGCGGAGGTCGGCGTCGGCAGCTGGACCGTCAAGACCGCCCACAGCGCAGGCACGCTCGACCTGAAGGTCGGCACCACCGCGACCGATCGGCTCAAGGTGTTCATCGACCTCGCGATCGGCGTCCGGAACCTGCGGCTGCGCACCGACACGATGATCGCGAACGGCCGGGTCGGCTCGTTCGACGCCGCACTGGAGGGCCTGGAGTCGATCGCGGTCGACATCGCCGCCGGTGTGGCGGCGGCGCGTCCGACAACGGCAAGGTCCGCATCGAGCTACCGGTGGACAACACGCTCTACCTCCCAGGCGAGGTCCCGACCGTGCTCAACGTCAGGTCGAAGCTGATCGTCATCACCGCTTTCGGTGGGCGGAACGACACGCTCACGGCGGGTGGGGTGTGGACGGTGAAGGGCGCGCTCGGGATCTCCGGCGGTTCCCTGACGGTCCCCGAGTTCGGCGTGCAGAAGAGCCTCATCGACTCGATCACCGGGATCTCCCTGGCCCCGGCCGGGCTGGTGTTCGCTGCCGAGCAACGGGTGCTGGTCGGCGTCGGCGTCCCGGGCTTCGCCGCCGGCCCCTACCTCAAGCTCTCGTTCTCCGTCGGGGTGACGAACGGGTCGGCCCTGGGTGCCCCCTACGCCCGGTGCGTGAACGCGGCGCTCGACATCAAGGGCGCCGCGGGGCTCGCCCTCGGGATCAGCGATCCGACCCTGAGAGAACTGCTCCCGAGGCTGCCGGGCTGGGTCAAGCCGAAGGTGGAGTTCACGACCGAACGGGAGAGTTCGATCGCCAGCCGCAAACAGACCCTGCCGCAGTCCCCGATCTGCCTCGCAGGATCGACCTGAGGAGAACCGTGCCGCATTCCCACCGTCTCGCGCATCGGCTGTGCGCGCTCGCGCTGCTCGGCGCCGTCGCCGGCTGCCAGTCGCCGACGCCGGAGCCGGCGGCCACCGAGCCGGGCGTAGCGCGCTCGGCCGCGTCGGAGCCGACCGGCCTGCTCGACGTCCCGGGACAACCGGCCGACGACGGCGCGGGAGCCGCACCATCCAACCTGGACGCCTGCAGCCTGCTGACCCTGCCGGTCGCCGAGGAGACCGTCGACCGACGCACCACCCTCATGTGGGTGGACAACGCGCTCGGGCCGCAGCGGTGCCTGTACGGCCAGACCGGCACCGACCCGGACTCCGAGTACAGCGTCCGGCTCGACCTGCTTGCGCACATCGAGGGTTCTCTCGCGTTCGCGCGGGAGACCGCGACCCAACCCAACGTGGTCGTTGCCGACGAGGCGGGGCTCGGAACCGGCGCCTACTCCGCGGTGAACGTCACGTTCGCCGAGGTCGGCTGCACCGCCGACGGCGTCGACCACCTGGTGACGGTCGGCGCGCCGGCCACCCCGCCCGGGGTGATCGAGGCCCATGCCGCGTTCGCCCTGGAGAAGGCCCGGCGACTGGCCGGCCGCTACTGCTCCTGACCATCCCGTAGTCGCTCGTCCGGCACACCGGCCACCAGCGCGGCCAGTGCGGCCCGGTCGCCCACCCCGAGCTTCGTACACGCCCGGTAGACGTGACCCTCCACGGTGCGCACCGAGATGCCGAGCCGCAGCGCGATCTCCCGGTTCGACAGCGGGCCGGCCGCCAGGGTCGCGACCTCCCGCTCCCGTTCGGTGATCGGGAAGGGCCGGGCGGCCGCGACGAGCGCCGGGGTGCGCGCGCCCGCGCAGGACGCGGCCAGCAGCGCCGCCCGCCGGGCCGCCGCCGCCTGTCCGCCCAGGTCATGGCGTTGCCGGCACAGCTCGGCGGCCTGCGCGGCGGCCTCGGCGGCGGACAGCACCAGGCCGGCGCTCTCGAACCGTTCCGACGCGGACAGCAGCGCCTCGACGTCACCGTCGGCAAGCGCCCGGGCGTGTTCGGCGGCGGCCGACGCACGCGGACCGTCCACACAGCGGGCCAGCTCCGCCAGCCGGGCAGCCTGCGCACGGTCTCCGAAGCCGACCGCGGTCTGCCTGGCCAGCACCTCCACGGCCCACTGTCCCGACCCAGCGGCCCGCGAGGCAGCCCGCCGGGCCCGCTCGACCGCCAGGCTGACCGCACCTTCGGCGGCGGCCGCCCAGGCCTCGGCCAGGGTCAGCCGTGGCTCCTCGAACCGGATGCCCGGGTGCCGGCCCTGCTGTGCCCGACGCACCGCCTCGCGGGCGCCGACGACGTTGCCGCACATGCCCAGTGCGTGGGCGAGCGTAGTCTCCAGAATCGTCGTCCAGCCCCCGCCGGAGCCCGGAAAGTGCGGGCGGAACTCGGCGAGCAGCCGCGCCGCCAGCCCTGGGCGGCCCTCGACCAGGGCGAGCCAGCCCTCGAGGACCGGCAGGAACAAGGACAGGAACTTCCCGGTCAGCGACGTACCGAGCTCCGCGATGCGCTCGCGCACCAGGCCCGGCCGCCCAGCCAGGCCCAGCCCGAACAGCTCCCAGTAGGCGATGTTGACCTGCAGCGCGGCCGTCTCCGGTGCACGCAGCGCGGCGGCGACGGCCCGGCCGGCCATCGCCGGGGCCTCGTCGTGCCGGCCGGTGAGGGTCAGCACCCCGAGCAGCGCCCAGGCCGCGTACGTCTCGGCCTGCGATGAGGCCCGCTCCGCGTCGAGCACCTGCCGCGCCGCTCGCTCGGCGTCGGCCAGTCGGTCGCCCCCTGCGGCCAGGTGGGCGCGCATGCCTTGCATGTCCAGCGCGGCGTCCGGCGAGACCCGCTCCACGTCGGCGAGCACCACTTCGGCCTCGTCGAGCCGGTTCAGGATGTAGTACAGGTTGGACGCCCGGGCGTGGGCGACCCGGACCCGCTGCTCCTCGGTCGTGGCGAGAGCCGCCGCGGCGGCGTACTCCTGCTCGGCCTCCACCGCGCGGAACTGCCAGCCCAGGGTGAAGGCCAGCGTCAGCTGGGGGTCGAACGCCGGTGCCGCGGCGCAGGACCCGCGGAGCAGCCGCTCGGCCAGCGGGAGGTCGGTGAGCTCCAGGGCACGGGCGGCTGCCGCGAACAACAGACCCGGTTCGGGGGCCAGGTCGCTCTCCAGGGCGAGTACCGCACGGCGCAGCATGTCACCGGCCTGCCACCCGCCGGGGGCGGCCATCGCCTCGACGAGGACGCCGCGCAGCCGCCGGGCCCGCATCGGTCCGCTGCGCGCTCGCAGCACCTCGCCGTAGAGCGGGTGCGCCAGCCGGGCCTCCCAGCGGCGTCCGGTGGTGTCGACGGTGACCAACCCGCGCGCGACCGCGTCCTCGACCTCGATCGGCCCGACCACCTTCTCGAGCAGCGGCACGCCGAGCGGCTCGCCGATCGCCAGCAGTTCGAGCACCTCGCCCACCCCGGGCGGCTGCGCACCGATCCGGATGTCGATCAGCTCGGCAAGCGCGGGAGTGATCCGCGGCGCGTCGGCCCAGTGCCACACACCCGCGGTCTCGACGAACCGGCCGGCGGCGAGCTCGCCGTCGACCAGGTGCCGCAGCCACAGCACGTTCCCGGCAGTCACCGCGTGAAGCCGGCGGATGCTGTCGCCGTCGAGTCGACCGCCGAGCACCGCGCCGACCAGCGCCCCGGTCTGCTCACCGGTCAACGGCGACAGGTCGAGCCGGGCCAGCAGGCCGTCCTTCCACAGCGCGGTCACGGCGGCCGGTGCCGGGGCCCCGGTGCGAACCGTGATCACCATCGGAGTCTCGCCCGCCACCGCCAGCTGGTGCAGCAGCGTCGCCGAGACGTCGTCGAGCAGGTGTGCGTCGTCCACGCCGAGCACGGCGTCGGGGCGCACGCGCAGTGCGGCGTGTGCGGCGGCCAGTGGTAGCGCACCGGTGGCCCCGCTCACCTCGTCGCCCAGCACCGGCACGAACGCGGCCAGCGGAATCTCCCGGGACGATTCCGTCGCGGCCACCCAGTGCACCCGGTCCGGGGCACGGTCGGCCAGCGCTGCGCGGGCCAGCCGGGTCTTGCCGACACCGGTCGGCCCGGCGAGCACGACCCCGCCGGCCTGGCTGAGCGCCCCGGCCATCGACCGCAGCTCCGCCTCGCGTCCGGTCAGCGGCCATGCAGTGCCACCCGTGCTGCTCATCAGGGGAGTCTGCTTCGCCAGGGGATCCACCGGAAGGCCGAGTCCGGAACGAACAGGTACCCCGCTACGCGAGACGGGGCGACACGGCGTGGGACATCGTCGGCCCACCATCCATCCCTCGACCGGAGGCCTCCCCATGACCGATCCGCGCTACCCGAGCCCCAGCCGGGCGACGCTCCCCCGTGGCGTGCTCGTACTCGTACTCCTGCTCCTCGCACTGGCTGGGTGCGGCGGGACCGGGGCCCCGCAGGCAGCCGGCGTGAACCCGGGCGCCGGGGTCCCGGAGATCCCGCAGGTCCCGGGGGCCCCCGCCGAGCCGCCGATCGACGTGTGCCGGCTGCTCACCTCCGAGGAGGTGACAGCGGTGATCGGCACGAACAACGGCGGCCGGCTGGACCCGGGGAACGGGGCCGGATCCTGCTCCTGGCGCAACGACGAGACCTACTCGTCGATCACCGTCAGGATAGGGCGGACGGGTACTGCGCCCGGCGACCGGTTGCCCGAGCCGTCGGACTACGGCCCGGCCGAGCCCGGGCCGGCGGGCATCCGGTTCGCGCCCGGCAACGTCGCGGAGTTCGCCGTCGACGGCCGGGCCTGCGAGATGCAGGTGGTCACCGACGTGAGCACCGACGCCGACCGGCCGACGGCGGCCCGAATGATCGGGCTGGTCCGCGACCGGCTGTAGGACACCACATGACGTCACCGGCGTTACCGCCGGGCCCGAGCAGGCGGCGCTCATCGATCTCGTCGCCGGGTGAGCCGACCGGGCCCCGCTTTCACACTTCAGTGGACGGCCCGGCCAGCACATCACCCCGCCGGGGAGGCGCTCAGAACGTGTTCGAGAAGGATCAGGCTGGTGATCGGGAGCTGAACACCCTCCTTGGGGAGTAGCACCCTCGCCGGGGCACCCGCGAGCGCGAGGAGTACTCGGACGGCTCGAGTAGCCGCGGGCTGATCATCAATTCTGATGATCGCTGTCTCCGTCCGGCGATTCTCCGAAACACCTGCCGTGAGCGGGACGATGCAGGGTGCGTGCGGCAAGGGGTCGACACCCGGAGAGGGATGGCGCAATGAACGACCCGGGGTCGGGGAGCTGGGAGACGGTGGCCCCAGCAGCACGCTGCATGGCAGACGGACCATGGCCGCGGGCTCGTCATGTGATGAGACGAATCATGACATCGATTCCGGCCACGTCTGTGTGCTTTGTCCAGTCGTCGGACCGACTCCACCTCCTGGGGCCACCTACAGGTGTGTGGACGAGTACTACAGCTCCAGCAAGCACCGGCAGGGCACGTGCTCGTCGCACGACGGTATCGCCCAGACGCTTGACCGAGGTCGGTCCAGCGGAGCGCTGCATACAGGACCGTTCGCGGTCGGGGAGGCGACGAGGCGATGGGTGAGGATCCGGGCCGGGTGCGGCGCTGGCGCCGCTATGGCCATGACCGGCTATACGTGACCAGTCCGGACGGGGCCGCGCTCGGCTACCTGGACGCGATCACCGGGCGGTCTTGCGGGGTGCCCGCGGGGCGGGCGGAGGAGTTCCAGGCGGCGCTGGCCGCGTACCACGCGGGTACCGGCCCCGGTCGGGCCCGCCCCGAGGCGCGGGCGCCCGCGCTGCCGGTCTCGACGCCGTCCTTCGGCGGGGGAGCCGAATTGGCCCCGGACCTCATCCGGATGCATATCCCCCCACCGCGCACGCCAGCAGACGGCCAGTCCCGCTCTGTCGCGACCGACGTGCCCGGCCCGCCGGCGTACTGGCGGGTCGACGACGACCCGGCCAGCGATCTCGGGGGTTCGTTCGGTGGTCCTTCGGCCGCGGGCTCTGTCGTCGAGCCGGGGCCGCCGCACGCGGGGGAGGGGCACGATCTGGCGGCCCACCGGCCCGGGCAGGCGGCCGCCGAGGTCGCTGCAGAGCTGCGCGCCGCGGCACCGGTCGGCAGCTTCCTCGCCCGGTTGTTCGGGTTACACACGCGTGAGCGTGCTTGGCGGGTGGGCGCGGCGGGGGAACGGATCACCGCCCGCTACCTGCGCCGGCTGACCGACCCGTGGTGGGCTCGGCTGGCCGGGCAGGTGCCGCGTTGGCACGTGCTGCACGCGGTTCCGATCGGTACCCGGGGCGCCGACA
The DNA here is from genome assembly GCF_012911875.1 of Pseudonocardia bannensis. GTDB lineage: Bacteria > Actinomycetota > Actinomycetes > Mycobacteriales > Pseudonocardiaceae > Pseudonocardia > Pseudonocardia bannensis. Next base: position 20,572 of record NZ_JAAXKZ010000070.1, read on the forward strand.
TCGATCACGTCGTGCTCGGGCCAGCCGGGGTGGTCACGGTCAACACCAAGCATCACCCCGGCGCGACGGTGTGGGTCGGCGACCGTGTCGTCATGGTGAATGGGACCGCGACCTCCTATGCCCGCAAGGCGTTCGCCGAGGCCGCCCGCGCGGCCCGGCTGCTGACCGCCGCGGCCGGGGGTGAGCCGGTGCCGGTGCGCCCGGTGATCGCCGTGGTGGGGGCGCGAGTGACCGGCCGCCGTCAGACCCGCGACGGTGTCCTTGTTGTCCCTGCCCAGCAGCTGTCCCGGGCCCTGCGCCGCGGCCACCGCACTCTGTCCGACCAGCGGGTTCACGAGCTCTATGCGGTGGCCCGCCGTTCCGAGACGTGGCGCGGCTGAGGCGGCAATTGAGCCAGGTGACCCCCTGAACTGATACTCCAGCCGTAGATCGTGATCATGTTGCTGGCCGGCGGTGGTAGTGGCTGATTCGGGTGCGGTGTTGGTGTCGGCGTCGCCGCCACGAGCCCCAGCGGCGGACCTGGTGCCCGGCGAGCCCGGTCAGGGTCTTGGTGGCCTGGAAGGACTCCTCGACGCGCCAGCGGGTCCCGGCGACGCGGACCAGCTCGGTCAGCGGCACGACGCCGTTCAGCAGATGGACGTCCCGCCACCGGAGCCTGCACAGCTCGCCGCGCCGCAGCTCCCCTCCAGCACCACCGCCACCGGCGACCCGGCCCGCTCCGCCACCTCGACCCCCGGGGCGTGCAGCTCATAGCCGCGCTCGACCACGGCCGCCCCGTTGACCACCGGAATTGAGGAACGGCGTGGCGCATGCCCTGGGGGTCAGGCCGTGTCCCGCCACCCGAGGGGAGCCCAGCCCGGCGTCTGTGGGCGCGTGGTGTCCCGGCCATGTGACAGCGATCAGTGGGTGATGATCGGCTGCCGCCCGATGAGCGGATCTGGAGGCGAGGCGTTGGCGTTCGAGGCGATCTCGGTCAGGCGCCGTCGCGGGCCTCGGCGTTCGGCTTCCGCAGTGAACGCGTGCCCGGCACCCGGGCCCGAGATGAGTCGGACGCCGCCCCGCATGTAGACGGGGCGACGTCCGAGAACTCGAGATCGGGTTACCAGGCGTGAACAGGGCGCCGTGTCGGTGGTCTCGGCGTCAGCAGACGATCATCGACTGCTGCGCAGACCCACGACGCTCGAGTCTCATCGCGGCGCGCTCCGCGTGGGTGCCCGGTGCTCGAATCGGGGATCGCCGACCGGGAGGACGAATCTTCTCCTCATGCAGAACCACGCCGCGAAGGCCAGCAATCTCGATCTCCGCCGGCCCCAGCGTGAAAGATCTGGCCGCTGGCCGGCTTCGTTCCGACGATCCGCGCGCGCCCAGGTGCAGCCAGTCAGTTCCATGCCCGCCGGTGAAGCGGTTCGACCGCCGGTCCGATCTCCTTGCTCGTCACTCCCTGCCGAGCAGGCGCTTCAAATTCAGCATCTGCATTCCGTGAAACACCAACCATAGAGGGTACCTGTTCCATGCCCGAGCCTGGAATCTGATGCCGGGAATTGATGTGTGGAATCAGTTACGTTCGAAGACGATGAGGTCTCCCACATTCGGGCAGTGCATCTTCTTGTACCTCTGCGCGAAGACTATCTGGTTGTTCTCGTTGAGCTTCAAACGGTGCGCATCTCTCGCCCAGAAAAAGACTATTTCTTCCTCGCTCGTCTGAATGAACCCCGCTCTCTTGCGCCGCAAACAGCGCGCAACGATTCCGAACTCCAGTTCCACTCCGATAGCTTCCCCGCGATGAGGACCGAGCGCCAGGCCCTCCCATGTACTGCCGGGTAGCGAGCGCACGAGACTCTTCGACCGGGGTGTCAGTGATCGAGTACCCGGCTGCGGGCTTGGTCCGGACGATGGGTGCAGCGGAGCCGCTCGGGGGGCGGCTCCAGGTGGCCAGCACGACGGCGACGGAGACCACTGCCGGCCGAACCCCCTCCGCAGCCGGCAGCACGATCCGCGCCTGCGGCTCCACGCCCGCCGGCATCGACAGGCCCGGGACCGAAGAATCCCCCGGTCACGCCAGGCGCCGCGACCTCACTTTCCCCGACTCGCCTGCGAGGGGTCATGACGCAGGCTGGAGGTGTGCCTAGAGTGGGCAGCGCCGGTCTGTGGCACTGCTCACAACGAGGGACCAAGCAGCAAGACGCGCGACGCAGTGTCCAGTCCTCTCCGGCCTGGCCGCGACGAGCGGTGACCGGCGCGGACCGGGCGCATGCGTCCGGCGTTGGGGATGGACCAAAGGCGGTTCTCCACCATGAGGGATGTACACCGATTAGAGCCGACGTCGGCGAGCCCGTCCAGGGACACCGTGTTCGCGGCATGGGAACGGTTCGTGCAGGGCGAGGATCATGTCCCGGGTGTCCGGCCCGAGGTGGTGATCTCCTGGCATCGCTGCCGAGAGCAGTACCGGGTGGACCCACACCTCACCGAAGCCCCGGTAGCCGTCGAGCAGATCGACCACACGCTCGAACACGACGTGGTGTTCACGGAGTTGGGCGGTCTGGCGGTGTCCGTGGCGCAGGAGGTCGGCAACCTCAACGGCATCGTCACCGTCACCGACGCCACCGGGCGGATCCTGGCCGCGTGGGGCGACCACGCCACGCTCCGCAGAGCATCCGACTCCAATCTGGCGCCATGGTTCTGCTGGTCGGAGTGCGCGGCCGGTACGAACGGCATGGGCACGGCGCTGGAAGCGCATGGTGCGGTACTGGTCAGGGGCGCGGAGCACTGGTGCCAGGCGTTCCACAACTGGGTTTGCGCGGGCATCGCGGTGCGTGACGTGGTGACCAGGGACCCGATCGCGGTGCTGAACATCTCCTGCTGGCGCACCCAGCTTCCCGAGGCCACGGGTGGGTGGCTGTCCAGCGCGGTCGCCACGACGCAGGGCACCCTGAGAAGGCGTGCCCGGGACAGCGGCGCCGGGTTGCTCGCCGCATACACCCAGGCCAGGGCCCGCTCCGGCACGACGCTCGCCGCGGTGGACACCGCAGGCAAGGTGGTGATCGCCGACGACACGGCGAGCGTGCTCATGGGCGTCCCCGCCTCCACCCCGGCGGTCGACCCCACGCTGCGATGGAACCCCGGGCTGCCGGACCTGATCCGAGTCGTCCGGTATGCCAGTAAGCAGGCCACCCACAACCCCGACTGGGTCGGCTCGACGCAGATCTTCACCCACCTCGCGGAAGAACCGACGCCGGTCGGCATCCGACCCGTGTTCAGGTCCGGACACCTGATCGGGAGCCTGGTCACGTTCGGCGCCTCCGACGGTGAGCAACTGCCCGAGGCGGAGGGGCCCGCCCGCCCTCCGGTACAGCCGCGCCGGCTCGTCGCGATGCGCGACAACCGGATGGTGCTGTTGCGGCGGTCTGAGGTCTCCTTCGCCGAGTCGGACGGCAACGACGTGTGGCTGTCGACCGGCGAGGGACGACTGCGAGCCGCCTCTCAGGGCCTCGACAAGTTCGGCAGTGAGCTGGCGGATGCCGGCTTCCTACGGGTGCACCGCCGGTACGTGGTCAATCTCAGCCGCATCCGGGAGATCGAGCGCGGGCTCAAGGGCGAGCTGTTCCTGGTGATGGATGACCGGACGAACACGATGGTGCCGGTTTCCCGGCGGAACGCGCCGGCCGTGCGCCGGGCGCTGGACATCTGAGTGATTGAGCACAACCTCCGTGCCCGGAAGGATTCCCGTGTCTGACAGCCCTGACGCCGTTGTTGGCCAGAGGAACGACCGAGACGGGGGTGCGGGTGCGCTCGGTGTCCCAGCCCGCGGCGCCCCGATCGGCAAGCCCGGCCAGGCCCGCGCCAATGGAAGCGCGGGCGGGCATACCGTCTTGGCCGGGCGCCGCAATCACCCCACCGGGGGCGCGAGCAACCACGACTGGTGGCCGAACCAGCTCAACCTGAAGATCCTCCGCAAGCACTCTGCCGTGGCCAACCCCATGGGCGAGGACTTCGACTACGCCGCAGAGTTCAACACGGTCGACCTCGACGCCCTGGCGAGGGACATCGACGAGGTGCTGACGACCTCGCAGGAGTGGTGGCCGGCCGACTTCGGCCACTACGGGCCACTCGTGGTCCGGATGGTGTGGCACTGCGCCGGGACCTACCGCATCGACGACGGCCGGGGCGGCCCGGCCGCCGGCATGCAGCGCTTCGCGCCGCTGAACAGCTGGCCGGACAATCGCAACCTCGACAAGGCGCGCCGGCTGCTCTGGCCGGTGAAGGAGAAGTACGGCCGCAAGATCTCCTGGGCCGACCTGATGATCTTCGCGGGCAACCGCGCCCTGGAGATCATGGGCTTCACGACCTTCGGGTTCGCCGGCGGCCGCGCCGACGTCTGGGAGCCGGACGAGGACGTCTACTGGGGCCCGGAGCGCACCTGGCTCGGCGACGAGCGCCACAGCGGCGTCCGGGAGCTGGAGAAGCCTCTGGCTGCTGACCAGATGGGCCTCATCTACGTCAACCCGGAGGGCCCGAACACCGTTCCGGACCCGCTCACCTCCGCCCGGGACATCCGCGAGACGTTCCGGCGCATGGGGATGAACGACGAGGAGACCGTTGCGCTGATCGCGGGCGGGCACACGTTCGGCAAGACGCACGGCGCGGCCGACCCGGACAAGTACCTCGGCCCCGAGCCGGAGGGTGCCCCCCTCGAGGAGCAGGGCCTGGGCTGGAAGAGCAGCTACGGCACCGGAAAGGGCACGGACGCCATCACCAGCGGCCTCGAGGGTACGTGGACCCCCACGCCGACGAGGTGGGACAACGGCTTCTTCGAGACCCTGTTCGGCTACGAGTGGGACCTGGCGCTGAGCCCCGCCGGTTTGTGGCAGTGGATTCCGAGAGACGGCGCCGGGGCCGGCACCGTGCCGGACGCCCACGACCCGTCGAAGACGCACTCCCCGACAATTCTGACGACGGACCTCGCGCTCCGGTTCGACCCGGTCTACGAGCAGATCTCGCGGCGCTTCCTGGAGAACCCGGACCAGCTGGCGGACGCGTTCGCCCGGGCCTGGTTCAAGCTGACCCACCTCGACCTGGGCCCGATCCAGCGCTACCTCGGGCCGCTGGTCCCCCGGGAAACGCTGCTCTGGCAGGACCCCGTGCCCGCGGTGGACCACGAGCTGGTCGGGGCGGAGGACATCGCCGCCCTCAAGAGCCGGATCCTCGCCTCGGGTCTGTCCGTGTCCCAGCTCGTCTCCATCGCGTGGGCGTCGGCCTCGACGTTCCGCGGCAGCGACAAGCGCGGCGGGGCGAACGGGGCGCGCATCCGCCTCGAGCCGCAGCGGGGCTGGGCGGTCAACGACCCCGATACGCTGGCGACGGTGCTGCGCACCCTGGAGGGGATCCAGGAGGCCTTCAACAGCTCCCGGACCGGGGGCAAGAAGGTCTCGCTGGCCGACCTCATCGTGCTCGGCGGGTGCGCCGCGGTCGAGCAGGCCGCGAAGAACTCCGGCCACGCCGTCCAGGTCCCGTTCACCCCGGGACGCACGGACGCGTCGCAGGGGCAAACCGACGTGGAGTCCTTCGCCGCGCTGGAGCCGACTGCGGACGGGTTCCGCAACTACCGCGGGAAGGGCCACCGGCTGCCGGCCGAGTACCTCCTGATCGACCGCGCGAACCTGCTGACCCTGAGCGCGCCCGAGATGACCGTCCTCGTGGGTGGGCTGCGCGTCCTGGGCGCGAACGCCGGGCAGTCCTCGCTGGGCGTCCTCACCTCGGCACCCGGGTCGCTGACCAACGACTTCTTCGTGAACCTGCTCGACATGGGCACCGAGTGGAAGGCGACCTCCGAGAACGCGGAGACCTTCGAGGGCCGCGACCGCGCCACGGGCGAGGTCAAGTGGACCGGTAGCCGCGTGGACCTCGTCTTCGGCTCGAACTCCGAGCTGCGGGCCGTCGCTGAGGTCTACGCGAGCGACGACGCGCAGGAGAAGTTCGTGCGCGACTTCGTGGCCGCGTGGGACAAGGTCATGAACCTCGACCGGTACGACCTCGCCTGATCCTCCGTCGGGCGTTCAGATGTCGGGAGGGGCGTCGTGGCTGGTCCGCCGGTGTTGATCAAAAGCGATTGATCAAAGGTCCTTGCCCAGCCCAGCCACAGCGAGATGAGGTGTAGCGCAGCCTTGTTCCTCGCAACGGTGGCGTATCGAGCACGAACGGTACCTGGCGGCGTACGAACGGCGCGCGCCGGCCCGAATTGGCGCTTACCCTTGTCGGCCTGATTCATCCGGCGTAGAGTTCTGACCCCTTACAGATTCATGCCAATATGTGCTGCCACAATCGCAAACAGGTGTACGATCACACTGAGACAAAGGAGTTGAGGTGGGAGTGCGTCGCGAAGGTCGGCACCCGGCCGATTTGAATAGACCCGGAAAGCTCCGAGGTCAACTCGAAAAAGAATGAGCCAGCAGTTGTAACAGGTCGCTGGTGATGGGTGGGCGAGGCTCCGGGCGCGTGAGCTACCTCCAAGGTCGACGCGTCCGAGTTTGCTGCCGACTGCTGTGCCGTGGCAAATCGGGATCTTGGCCGACCGGGGTGTTTCTTATCTCGACCGGGTGTGTTCTCGTGCCCAGCGGAAGGTTGTGAACCAGTCGCAACGTGCCACCGTGACCGCGGCCGACGCGAAAAGATGATACCGGGATCGGGGATTGGGAGGTGAAGCCCCATGACGACCGCGCAGGAGCGAGCCGACCTGCTCAGTAAGATCGGGTTGGACGTGCAGAACAAAGCGGCGATAGGTCGGGTGCTGGGGACCGGAAGCATTGGGCAGGCCACGGAGCGAGCTGATGGCCGGATGGAAGCGCAGATCCGGATCCCGCCCGATGAGTTGAGCTTCGATCCCTCGATTCTGGTCATGCCCCATGGGGGTGATATCGAGCTCGAGCTCATCAACGACGATCTGAATACGCACTGCGCGCTCTTACCGTCCAACGGCGACAGGAAATTCATCTGGTTGGTGAACCATTCGCGTGGAAGGGCGACCCTCAACCTTGACGGCCCGGGCTGCTACTACTACAGCTCGCCCACAGGAAACGACGAAGGCCGGGGATTGACCGGGGCCATCGTCGTGCTGGGGGAAGTTCCGCCGGAGGCTCGCCTCGACCGTCCCGCCCAACCACGGCCGTAGAAAGGAGCCTGCGATGACCGTTGACTACGTTGACGCGGGTGAGGCTGTCGACCAGGGAATTCTGAACTACAAGACCCCGGGCGGCGATGTCGCGCCGCCGGTGGTCTCCGACGTCACCTACGAGCGCATTCTCAACGCCCGCGAGGAGCCCCAGAACTGGCTCACCTACTACGGCGCCTACAACGGGCAACGGTACAGCCCGCTGGACCAGATCAACACGGAGAACGTCAAGCGTCTCCGCCCCGAGTGGATCTTCCAGGCCGGCACGACCGGCCTGATCGCGGGTGCGTCGACCTACTCGTTCGAGGCCGCCCCGATCGTCGTCGACGGGGTCATGTTCGTCGCCGGCTGGGACGGCTGGGTCTGGGCCCTCGACGCGAAGACGGGCGTGGAGATCTGGCGGTACAAGCACGCCATCCCCTTCGACGTGTCACTGTGCTGCGGGAACGTGAACCGTGGGGTCGCAGTGGCTCAGGGAAAGGTCTTCTTCGTCACGGCGAACGCCCACGTGCTCGCGCTCGACGCCACCAATGGCAAGCGGGTCTGGGACAAGACCTACGGAGACGTGCGGGCCGGGGAGAGCGCCACGGTCGCGCCGCTGGTCGTGAAGAACATGGTCATCGTCGGGAGTTCCGGCGGGGAGTTCGGCGTGCGCGGTCACCTCGACGCGTTCGACATCGAGAGCGGGGAGCACGTCTGGCGCTGCTACATGGTCCCGAAGCCCGGCGAGCCCGGCTCCGAGACCTGGCCATCCGACGGCGAGGCCTGGGCGCGCGGCGGGGCGAACTGCTGGCTCACCGGCACCTTCGACCCGGAGACGAACCTGCTGTACGTGGGCACCGGCAACCCGGCGCCCGATTTCGACGGCGAGGTTCGGGAGGGCGACAACCTCTACACCGACAGCATCGTCGCCGTCGACGTGGACAGCGGCCAGATCCGCTGGCACTACCAGTGCACCCCGCACGACGTGTGGGACTACGACAGCATCGCGGAGTGCATCCTGTTCGAACAGGACGACCGCAAGCTGCTCGGGCACTTCGACAAGAACGGCTACTTCTTCGTCGTCGATCGCACGAACGGCGAGTTGGCCCAGATCACCCCCTTCGTGGACCGCATCACCTGGGGGGCGATCACGCGGGACGGCCAGGTGACGGCCAAGGTGTACCCGGAGAAGGAGGGGGAACCGGTCCACTTCTACCCGGGTCCGGCCGGCGCCAAGGAATGGACCCATGCGGCCTACAGCCCGAAGACGGGTCTCTTCTACGTCCCGGTCCAGGACACCGGCGCAACGGCCACCCGGCGGCGCCGGGAGTTCAAGGAGAGCATCCCGTACTGGGGCGCGGGCGTTCAGGTGGACATCGAGGACATGGCGGGGTCCATCAGCGCGTTCGACGGCAACGGTGAGGAGAAGTGGCGCTACCGCAACGAGCTTCCGATGTGCGCGTCGGCACTGGCCACGGGCGGCGACCTGGTGTTCGCCGGGAAGCCCTCCGGGGAGTTCGTCGCGCTCGACGCCCGCAGCGGGGAGCAGCTGTGGCAGTTCCAGTGCGGCAGCGGGCACCACAGCAGCCCGACGACCTACAGCGTCGACGGACGGCAGTACATCGCCGTTCCGGTCGGCTGGGGTGCGTGGGCCGAGGGGTTCCTCCCCGGCATGCTCGGCGCGGGCCACGGAAGCGCCCTGATCGTCTTCGCCCTCCCGGAATCGTCGTAGTGCCGTGACGGGAGCCTGCCGACATCAGGCAGAGAGGAGGTGAATCCATGGAGTCTCAGCTCGCCGTGTGGGAGACCCCGGAGTTCGACGAGATCGGAGTCGCCCCTGAAGTGACGATGTACGTCGCTCAGTTGGAGGACTAGCGGGACGTGGGGAGGCGCCGGACACGGGTCCGGCGCCCTTCCGGCCGTCCGGGACGGAGCGCGGACGTCAGGGCCGGCGAGGGACGGAGCAACAGGATGTGGCTGCGCGTGCTGGGATCGGCAGCGGGGGGAGGCTTTCCGCAGTGGAACTGCAGCTGCCCGGCATGCCGGGCGGTGCGCGAGGGGTCCCGGCCCTGTCATCCCCGCACGCAGTCGTCGATCGCGGTGAGCGCCGACCGACACCGATGGTTCCTGCTCAACGCCTCACCCGACATCCGTGCTCAGATCGAGTCCTTCCCCGCCCTGCATCCGCTCGACGGCAGAGCGACACCGCTGCAGGCGGTGCTGCTCACCGACGCCGAGCTCGACCACACGCTCGGCCTGCTGCTGCTGCGCGAGGGACGGGCCCTCGAGCTCCACGCCACCCCCGCGGTACACGAGACGCTGTGCGAGGGGACGGCGTTGCTCAGGACGCTCGAACGCTACTGCCCGGTCGACTGGCGACCGGTCGTCCCGGGAGCTGACGTATCCCTGGATGACGGCTTGTCGTACCGGGCCTTCGACGTTCCCACGAGCAAGCGGGCACGCTTCGGGGCCGGGACGGAGCGGGGA
>NZ_JAAXKZ010000071.1 GCF_012911875.1 Pseudonocardia bannensis
GGCGCGGACCCCGACCTGCAGCTGGCGTCGCTGTCCACCCTCGCCTGCCCCGACCAGGGCGGCTCGAACCTGCCGCTGCGCCCCTCCACACTCGACCCGAAGACGCTGCCGTCGGGGTTCACCCTGCCCACCTTCCCGCAGCAGCGCGCCGCGGTGTCCTACGCACTCGCCCAGGTCGGCAAACCCTACGTGTGGGGGGCCAAGGGCCCGGACACGTTCGACTGCTCCGGGCTGATGCAGGCTGCCTGGGCCGCGGCGGGGGTGCCGATCTCGGCCGGGACCCTCAACCAGGTCCATGACGGCACCGCGGCGCCCGGCCTGGCGCAGCTCGCCCCCGGCGACCTGCTGTTCATTCCGGGATCGTTGGGCACCCCGGCCAACCCGCGCCACGTCGGCATGTACGCCGGGGGCGGGGTCGTCGTCAACGCCTACGACTCGGCCACCGGCGTGATCCTCGAACCCCTCGACACCTGGGCCGACCAGGTCGTCGCCATCCGCCACATCGCCGGCCCCACCGGCGAACAACGCCCCACCAGCGTGCTCGCGGAAGGAGCACCCGCATGACCAGCCGCACGGGTAGTCGCCTGTCCCCCGCCGCCGACCGCGACCTGGTCCTGATGGGACTGATCTGCGCCGCCCTGGTCGCCCTGGCCGGGGCGGGCGCGGTGCTGGTGGTCGGCCTCGTCGCGGCCACCGTGCTCGCCGGCGGCCCGCTGGCTTGGCCGCCGCTGGAGGGGTGGGCGAAGACCGCGATCACCATCCTGGGCCGCGGAGCCGACCCCGGCGCCGCGGCCGGTGAGCCGTGGGCCCCCGCCCTGGCCGGGCACCCCGGGCTGTACTGGGCCACCACTGGGGTCGTGTTCACCGCCGTGGTCATGGCCCTCGCTGTGGGAGGCGCGCTGGTGTGGCGGTGGTGGGGGCCGACCCCGGCCGGGCACGCCACCCGGGCCGAGATCAGGCGCGAGCTCTCCCTCGACGCGGCCCGCCGCACCGCGGCCTGGACCCGCCCCGGCCTGTCCCCCACCGAGCGCCGGCGTGCCCCGCTCGGCGAGGTGGGCGCCCCACTGCACCGCGGGCCCGCCGGGCCGATGTGTAGTCCACTGGAGAACCCGACCGGCACCCTCGCCCCCACCCAGTCCGGCAAGTCCCGCCGCGACCTGGTCCACAAGACCCTCGACGCCCCAGGGGCGCTGCTGTGCTCGACGACCAAACCCGACCTGCTGGAGTTCGCCGCCCTGGCGCGCACCCGCCGCCCCCTCGCCGGCCCGGTCCTGGTCTACGACGCCACCGGCACCACCGGCTGGCCCGCGCGGCTGCGCTGGTCCCCCATCGCCGGCTGCACCGACCTGGCCACCGCCTACCGGCGCGCCCACACCATGGTCGAGGCCTCCGCCGTCGCGGTGGAGGCCGGCGGCGGCGCCGGGGCGGGCAACGACAAGGTGTTCCGCGAACGCGCCACCTTCGTCCTCGCCGCCTACCTGCTCGCCGCCGGGCTGCACGGCCGCAGCGTGGACTCCCTGATCCGGTGGGCCACCGCGAAACCACCCGACCTCGAACCCGTCGGGCTGCTCGAGCCCTACCACCCCCAACTCGCCGGGAACCTGCAGGCCGAGATCGGCATGGTCGCGCGGACCTCCGACGCCGTCTGGATGTCGGTCCGGCGGGTCATCGAACCGTTGCTGGACCCCCACCTGCGCGAGCTGTGCACCCCGCGGCCCGGGGAGGCCTTCGACGCGCGGTCGTTCATCGGCAACCAGGGCTCGCTGTTCCTCATCGCCGGCCAGCACCAGGCCGCCCAGGCCGCGCCGCTACTGACCGCGCTCGCCGAGCACTGGCTGACCACCGCCCAGGAGATGGCCCTGGACCACCCCACCCGACGCCTCGACCCGCCGGCGACCGCGGTACTGGATGAGCTGCCCAACGCCACCCCGATGCCGCAGCTGCCCGACATCGTCTCCGACTCCGCCGGCCGCGGAGTGGTGATCCACTGGGCCGCACAGTCCCTAGCTCAGCTCGAGGACACCTTCACCCCGACCCGCGCCCGCCAACTGCTGGACAACACCACCACACTGTCGGTGTGGGGGTCGTTGAAGGACGCCCGCGCCCTGGAATGGGTCTCCACCCTCGGCGGGCACCACGAACGGCTGCGCCACCAGGCCCACGCCGAGGGCTTCTTCTCCCCCGGCCGATCCTCGATCGGCACCGAGACCGTGCCCACCTATCGACCCGGCGACGTCCGCACCCTGCACCGCGGGCGGGTCATGGTCCTGCACCGCGCTCTGCGGCCGATCCTGGCCCGCACGGTCGATGTCACCGACCGCCCGGATTGGAAAACACTGCACGCCGACGTCGAGACAATCCGCGCCGGCACCGCCAGAATCAGCCCTGCTGGCTATGCCCTCAGCCGCTCTCCTTTCCCGGGCTCGAACCATCCGACGCCCACGGGAGGGGACAACGGCCTAATCCGCAGGCGCACCTCCCCTAGTCGGTGATCCGGCAACGACATTCACATCCCCATGCTGCTGTCGCTCGTGCATGAGCCAGCGGGCGGCAGGCCAGCCAGCGGTAACCGCGCGGCAGCCCGAATTGCGGTCAGCCACTCTAAGGAGGCTTGCCCAGGACGACCGAGACGAGGGGCGGGACGAGACACGACACCTTGCACTTCGAGTGGAGATGAGAGGAAGACCCCGCGGGCACGACATCGACGGGGACCTGCCCCGCTGCCGTCTGTCGGAATTCTCTGGGTGCACGGAGACGACCGGATTCTGCCGCGTGTACCGGGCAGCCGGGCAGCCCACTAGAAAACCCCGCGTGCGCGGGGACGACGAGCCGAGGGGGAGCGGACGAGCGGATCAGCCCGGAAGACCCCCGCGTGCGCGGGGACGACTTCGAGTTGACCGCCGAGCCGTTGACCGCGGCGGGAAGACCCCCGCGTGCGCTGCTCGGCGGCCGCGACGATGTGGGCGAGGAGGATTGGCAGCTCGCCACGATGATGTGGGAGACGTCCTGCGCGGTTCGGGACGCGATCGAGGAGCAGGGGGCGGCCGAGAAGGCGCGTCAGGCCGAGGTCGTCGCGGAGGCGCGGGTCCGGCTCGCGGAGCGCACGACGGCAGCGGTCGACGGTGTCAGCGCGAAGCTGGACCGGCTCGCTGCCACGCTGGCCGCGCGGGTCGTCGAAGCCGGGGGGCTGACCCGGAAGAAGGCGCGGGGTGGGATGCGCAGCGATGAGCGGCACCTCTATAAACAGGTCGTCGACCGCGCCGAGTCGCTCGGCCTGATCCGGCTGGCGGACGGCGGTGGCCTGTTCCCCCGGTGAAGGCGGTGTGACGACCGTGTCAGCCGCAGGGCGTGGGATGGACGGGTGGACACGGCGTCCACCCGTGTTTTCCGCAGGTCAAACCGGTGGACGGGCTGTCCACCCCCTGTCCACCCCTGCCGGCCCCGTGCCAGGGGGTGGACATCGCGTCCACCCCCGTCCACCCCGTTTCCGCACGTCACAGCGGGTGGACATGTCGGTCCACCCGTCCACCCCCGGCCGGGCTGCTGCCGGGACTGCCGAAGCCTGCCCATCCCGGCTGACGACACATGTGACACAACGCCGACAGCGCCTACAACCTCGAGCCGTCGGCCAACCAGCATGCGCCGGCGCAGCCCCTCCTCTCGGCCAAGGGCTACGTCTCTGGCGCCCCCGCTGACCACCGACCCAGCTGACGCAATCCAGCACGTCGGCCTTGCTGGGGGCGCCGGCGTCGCCTGCGGGCGTCGCCCCGGGGGCCGCAGAGAGGCTACTGGGCGTTGCTGAGCACCCAGATCCGCTTGAGCGGCAGTTGAGTCTTGATCCCGTCGGGAAGCCGGTCGTAGGTGCGGAGCACCGCCTCGACAACGTCGGCGGCCTCCCACACCCGCACCCTCAGGTGCTGGTGGCGAAGCAAGTCCCGAGCCTGCTTGGTCAGGCCGCCCCAGGCGACGAGCAGGCCCTGGTCGGCGCCGTACGTCGACATCACGCCCTGCAGCTGTGAGACGACCGGCGACCCGATCTGGCTGCCGCCTTTCACCTGGACGATCAGACGCGGCGTATCCAGGCCGAGCGGTCCCTTGCCGGCGGAGATGTCCACTCCGCTGTCGGGGCCGGGAGGTGAGACCAGGCATCGAAAGCCCTCGGCCTCGAGCACGGCCGCCACCAGGCTCGTGAGCTCGTGCCCGGCGAAGTCCTCCTGGATCCGGCTGGTGATCTGGTCGATCGCCGCCTGCTCGTAGTCGGTTGCAAGCTCCGGATCCTCTACACCTGAATCGTCAGGGGTTGTCGGAGTTGCCTGCGGGGCCTGGCCTGGCGGCGCGAGTTGGGTGACGGCTCCGGGATCTGTTCCGTGCTTGAGGAGGTGTTCGAGGCGCGCGATGGCGTTGTTCTTGCTCGGCGCGAAGATGGACACCGCGCTCCCGAGCGTATAGAGCAGGTCTTGCTTTACCGCCGTGCGCGGCAGGTCGGTGATCTGCCAATCCACCGTGATTACATGCCGGCAGTCCGGCGGCTGGTCGTCGCCGAGATATCGGTAGCCACCGGTGACCCATCCCATGGCGATCCGTTTGGTGGTCTTGAGCGGCATGACCAGCAGGTCGCCCGGCTCGATCCGGCCCCGCAGAGCCCACAGTTGCGCCGCCTGGGTGTGGAGCCGACCCGCTGGGGCCCCAGGAAAGGCGGCCGCGGTGACCTTGGCGATCTGCTCGCGGGTGGTATACGGCGTCAGATCCGGCAACTCCTTCCACCCGCCCCCGGAGTACCCGTTGCTGAGCGCCCACTGGTCGCGCTCGCCGTACCGGCCGGAGCGGATCACCCATGCCTTCACTGTGTGCCCCCCTGGTCCTCACGGAGGCTGAGGGGTGGGAGAGCGTCAACAATCTCCATGGTCCGCAGGCTCACGGTGACGATACGAGCGAGCAGGTCAATGATGTAGCGCGGATCGCCGACCTCGCAGCTCCAATCGTTCGGGTCGTTGATGATGCCCGAAGCCTTGTCGGTCTTGACCTGGTAGCGGTCGATGATCCACTCGATGGCCGAGCGGGAGCCGAGCATGTACCGGTAAGCGGCCTCGGGGATGCCGCCCAGCGTGATCCGCGAGTTGTAAATGATCGTGGACGGGTCTCGGACTAGCTTGCCGCCCTCTCGGATCTTGGCGAAAGCCATTTTCTCCACGCGGAAGAACTCGTACGGGTCGCCACTCGGCTCCACATCGAGACCATCGAGCGGGAATGGCGTCACCGACTCGTAGCGCAGATGCAGCTCCGAGAGCTTTCGGCCCGCCTCTACGAACGGCCACGGATCCTTCACCAGCGGGATCCGCGGCAGCATCTTCTTGAGGTCCGCGGCGTAGGTCTGGCGGTACTCCGGCGAGTGTAGCAGCCCGTAGACGTAGAAGAAGATGTCGTCCTTCGTGATGCCGGAGCCAAAGGCCGCCGTGAACCGCCTCAACGCCACATCAGTGATGTTGTCGATCTTTCGGTACCCGTCAATGGTTTCCCCTTCCGGGGCCGTCACCATGTCGAGCATCCCCGAGTCTTCCGAACTCTCGTAGCGCCAACGCGGAAGCATCTGACCCGGGTTGCCAGCACCGTGAAGGACGTGTTCGGGGACTTGATCAACAACGAGCGCGCTAAATGGAGCCGGGGAACCAGGAGCGATCAAGTAGAGGCCGATATTTGGGGTCGCGGCGGATGGGTAGATTCGGAACTGCTGATAGACAGTGTTGTTAAGCTTGCGATCCAGATAGAGGTGAGTCCGCGTAAAAGGCCTATAGGTCGCCTTACGCAGAGCTGACTCATCGAACTGGTAATGCTCGCCTCGTTCGATGCGCGGTAGATCGGCACGATCCCACGAGAACTTGCGCGGGTCACGATCGACAAAATCTTTGGCGGCTGCAGTTCCAGAGGACCGGAACTCTGACGACTGACAGTTGAAGAACTCGATCGCGCCCCGCATATTGCGACGCAGCGCATCCGAACTGAAATTGTAGGCCCAGGCGTCTCGGTTCGTTTTGACGCCACTGGATCTCAACGCGAAGAGCGACGATTCCCCATTCTCCGATACTGGCATGAACCTACCGAAGTCATCGCGACGCTGGTTGAGCCAGTCACCGTGTTCGTTGGGAACGATGACATGGGGATTGAGGCCCCCCACAGATTTGGCATCGGCAACCATTGCGAGTTTCTCCTCGCGGGTCAGGTAGTCGTCGACAGTGGTGCACAGAATGGTGGCCGATTCCTTCTTGGCGGGGTTTTTGACCAGGATTGTGATCGCCACGCTCGCACGCGATCCCGCGCCAAATACCTTGCCGCCCTCCCTGCGGGACTGCTCGCCCGCGGTGCGCTGGTTGCCCCGGAGGTTGTAGACGTAGATGGAGCTGAACTCTTCGGCGAGCGTCTTGCGCATGCCATCCGCGGTGTTGGAGTCCAGCCAACCACCGTTGGTGACGTAGGCGACGACTCCACGCTCCTTGATCCGCAAGGTAGACCACTTGATAGCTCGGATGTATGAGTCGTAAAGCGAGTTCTTGAGCGTGGCTGTCGAGCGCTCGGCGTAGGTGCTCCGGATCGCCTTGTCGAGTGATGGGTACTTTTCGTTCGCGTTGTTATCGTTCGCGCTGTCCTGCCCTGAGGAGTAGGGCGGGTTGCCGACGATGACAGTGATTGGAAGTGTCTTGAGCCGCTCGAGGCGCTCGTTGTTCTCGGGAAAGACCTTGAGGTCTGGCCGGTCGTCGTCTTCCCATGACTGGAAGGTGTCAGTGAGGATCAGTCCGGGGAACGAGTGGTACTTCGCGTTGGGGTCGTGCTCGCGCATCAGGTCCTGGTAAGTGGTCTCGATGTTGACAGCGGCGATGTAGTACGCGAGGAGCAGGATCTCGTTGGCGTGCAACTCCTTGGCGTATTTCCGCGCGAGGTCGTGTGGTTCGATCAAGCTGGACTGCAGGAGCCGAACCATGAAGGTGCCGGTGCCGGTGAAGCCGTCGAGGATGTGCACGCCCTCGTCGGTGAGGCCCTGGCCGAACTCGGCGCGCAGCACGTGGTCGGCGGAGTTGAGGATGAAGTCGACGATCTCGACCGGGGTGTAGACGATGCCGAGCTTGTCCACGGTCTTCTTGAACGCGGTAGCGAAGAAGGTGTCGTAGAGCTCGACGATGATGCGCTGGCGGCCCTCCGCGTTGTCGATGCCCCGCACACGCATCCGGACGGAGTCGTAGAACTTCTCCAGTGTGCGGTTCTCGTCGTCGACGTTGTGCTCGTCCAGGGCCGCGAGCATCCGTTCCATGGTCTGCGCGACCGGGTTGTGGTCGAGGAAGTCGTATCCCTCGAACAGCGCATTGAAGACCGGCCGGGTGATCAGATGCTGCGCGAGCATGTCTACTGCGTCGGCCTGGGTGACGCCCTCGTTGAGATTGCCGCGCAGGCCCTCGAGGAAGGCGTCGAACTCCTTGGCCACGTCGGTGTGCGGGTCAGACAGCAGAGCGCTGATCCGGGTGGTCTGGCGGACCGCGATGTCGGCGACCGACTTGGCCCAGTCGGTCCAGTATCGGCGGGTGCCGACCTTGGCGACGATCTTGGAGTAGATCGCGTCGCGCCAGGCGTCGAGGTCACCGAAGACCAGGTCGAGCGTGCCCTGAACCCCGCCGTTGCCCTGACCGGTGTCGCCACCGACACCGATGACGCTGATCTTGCTGTCCCGGTTCTTGGTCAGCTCGATCCGGTTCACCATCGCGTCGAAGCGCTCGTCGTGGGCGCGCAGCGCCTGCAGCACCTCCCAGACCGCGGCGTAGCGCTTGTTGTCGCGCAGCGCCTCCTCCGGCGGCACGCCGGCCGGGATGCCGATGGGCAGGATGATGTAGCCGAACTGCTTGCCCGGCGCCTTGCGCATCACGCGGCCGACGGACTGGACGATGTCGACGACCGACTTGCGGGGGGAGAGGAACATGACCGCGTCGAGCGCGGGGACGTCGACGCCCTCGGACAGGCAGCGGGCGTTGGTCAGGATCCGGCAGGAGTTCTCGGCCGGTTCGCCTTGCAGCCAGTCGATCCGGGTGTTGCGCTCGAGCGCGTTGAACGTGCCGTCCACGTGCTTCACCCGGCACTGCAGCGGCGAGCGCCCGTGCTCGTCGTCCTGGTCGGTGGAGGCGACGTAGTACTGGCTGACGTCGGTGAAGAGCTCCTCGATCCGCTTGGAGTCCTTGATGCTGCCGGCGAAGGCCACCGCGCGGCGCATCGGTGCGACGTCCGGTTCGAAGGAGTGCTCGGCCTGGCCGCGCTTGGCCAGCCCGTTCCAGCAGCCGACGATCTTGGCGGCGTCGTCGAGGTTGAGCTCGTGGTCGTCGCTGGAGAGCTGGGCCTGGAACGTGCGCGCCACCGCCTCCTCGTCCACGGCCAGCACGAGCACCTTGTAGTCGGCCAGCAGGTCCTGCTCGACCGCCTCGCCGAAGCTGAGCCGGTGGAACTCGGGGCCGTAGAGCTCGTCGTCGTCCATGGAACAGAGCACGGCGTTGGCCTCGCCGGCCTTGGCCTTGGAGGAGTCGTTGAAGATCCGAGGAGTGGCGGTCATGTAGAGCCGCTTTTTGCCCGGCAGGTAGCTGTGGTCGTGCACCCGCACGAAGGCGGACTCATTGGCGCCGGACAGGGTGACTCCGGTGGTGCGGTGGGCCTCGTCGGCGACGATCAAGTCGAACGGTCGGGCGTCCTGCTGGGCGCGGGCGACCACGTCGATGGACTGGTAGGTCGCGAACACGACCGTCATCGCCGTGGTGTCCGCCTCGGCGTCCTCGATTCGGCCGCGGAGGAGGTCGACGTTGGTGGTCGCGGGCAGTGCGAGGTCGGTGACGGAGATGTCCTCATCGGGGTTGGCCGACCGCTGCGTCGACCTCGGGTCGGAGCAGACGGCAAGTGCCCGGATCGGCAGATCTGCCTCGCCGACCCACTCCCGGACCGTTTGGGACAGGAGCGAGATGGAGGGAACGAGGAAGAGCACCTTGCCGCCGGTGCCGACGTTCTCCTCCGCCAGGCGCAGCGAGGTGAAGGTTTTTCCGGTGCCGCAGGCCATGATCAGCTTGCCGCGGTCGTGTGCCCCGAAGCCGGCGGTGACCTTGTCGATGGCGACTCGCTGGTGGGGACGGGGCGTCTTCTTGCCCCGGAGCGGCAGGTGGTCTGGTGTCTCCAGGGAGAACTTCGCCCAGTCGACTCGTGAGTGCTCGAGGTCGCTGAGCCCGATGCGGCGCACCGGGATCGCCTGCCCCTTGATTGCGTCCTCGGCGTTGGCGTTCCACCGGTCCGTGGTCGAGACGATGATCCGTTCCTGGAAGCCCTCCTTGCCCGAGGCGGCGAGGAAGGAGTCGATCATCGGCTTCGACACGGTGGTGGTCGGCGCGAAGAACTTGCACTGGATCGCCACGTGGTGGCCGGTGTTGCGGTCCTTGGCGACCAGGTCGATGCCGGTGTCGTGCTTGCCGCCGTTGCCGGGCCACTTCCCCCATAACCACACGTCGGAGAACTGGTCGGCGTAGACCGGGTCGACCCGGAGGTAGGCGCGGATCAGCCGCTCGAACTTGCTGCCCTTGTCGGCCTCGGACAGGGCAGAGGCCCGCAGCTCCTCGAGGACGTCGTAGATCGTGATCGACACCGGCGTGATCTTGCCGGACACCGGTCCAACCACCCACGGAGCGTGGGGACGTGTAACCAACCCGTGCTCATTGCCGATCTTTCATCCGACAGTCCAGACCGGACCTGACAGGGAGCAAGGAGCACCACGTGGGGGGACTGCAGTCCGGAGGGGGGACGAGCGCGGTCGCCGCGTCGGCGCACGCCGGCTGCGAGCGGTTCCGGCTGACCGATCCGTTCATCACCCGCAAGACCCGCCGGGCCCTCGCCGCGCACGTGGGCCACCCCGATACCAGCGCGGGGATCCCGGAGGCCCGCTGGATGCGGGCGATGACCTTCGAAAGCCTGGTGCGCTCCGAGCGCTTCGTCGCCGAGTTGCTCGCCAGGACCGTCGGGCAGCTGGACCTGCCCCGCCCGCGGGGTGTGCGCCGGCGCGACTGTCACGGCTCGGTGGCGACCACGGCCGAGGAGGTGGCCAAGGCGCACCTCAAGGCGAACTTCGCCGGCGAGGCCACGATGCTGACCGCGCTCGCCGTGCCGTACCTCCACCTTGAGGACGTCGCGGGCGCGACGCCCATCCATCCGGACTTCGCCATCGTCTGCCCCCGCCAGGACGGCGGCAAGGCAATCGGGTCGTGGCTGATCATGGGCGACGCCAAGGACTATGAGCGGGTCCGCTCGCGCATCGACGACGGCCGGATGCTCAAGGGCTTCCTCCAGGTCGCCCTAGGCGCCGAATCGGCCGCCGCATGGTCCAAGCTGCCCGGCGGGATGCGCGTGCACCGGTACGGCGCGCTGGCCGTGCCGCGCAACGCCTTCCTCCAGCCCGAGGCCGTCGTCGAGCTGCTCGATGACCACCGTGTCGAGGTGCGCACCCGCGCGCACGAACGGCTCGCGACCAAAGCCGAACTGGGTGAAAGTTCTCCGGCCGAGGACGAGCTCGCGGCGTACGTGGAGCATCTAGCGGCAACGTTCAACCCGCGCAGCTGCGTCACCTGCAGCCTCTTCGCCTACTGCCGGGACGAGCTCCGCGCCTCCGCCGACCCGCTCGCCCTGCTGACCGAGATCGGCATCGACCCACTCATCCGCACCGCGGTGGCCGGGCTGGTGTCGGGTTCCGGTGAGCTCGGACGCGCGCCGCAGAGCACCGTGGCTCAAGTCATCGCGACCGTCGGCGGCCTCCCGCAATGGTCGGGACGCCTGCGGGTGGACCCGTGCGGGCTTCCCGGCACCATCAACCTGGTCCTCGTCAAGTCCGATGCCGCCGCCCTCGGCGTGCATGGCCTGGCCGTGCAGCGAGTCGGTCCGGCCGGCCCGACCGCCTGGGTGCGGCGGGTGTTTCCGGATCCGCAGTCCCCGCTCACCCGACGCGCGATGATGCGCATGCTCGGCGCGGCCATCCGCGAGACCCAGGAAGCCGGCCTCGGGCCGGTCCACCTGGTCGTGCCCGATCGGCCGACTGCCGACCTGCTCGCCACGGCCGCCGACTCCCTGGCCGGGGTCGAGCTCAGCCGGTTGCGCTGGCAGCGCGACCTGGACTGCGGCCGCCCAGCCCTGACCTTCGACGGGGAGCCCGCGACCCTGCCCGACCCGCTGCACGCCGACGAGCGGCTCGCGGTCAGCTTCCTGCTGGAGGAGGACCGGGCCCGGGCCATGAGCCTGCGCACGCCCATCCACGACGTGCGCGCCGTGCTGGCGTCACACGTGACCCCCGGCGGGCCCGCCGTCGACGCCGGACGCCTCGACTACCTCGTCACCTGGGCCGAGACGACCGAGCCACTGGACCACCGCGAAGTCTCCGACGCCATCGCCGAGCGAACCGAGACCCCCGGCGCGCGGCTGTCCAACTCCGCCTCGGACGTCATCCACCGAGCCCGGCGCGAGAACAACACCGCCACATACGACGCGCTCGTCCAGCAAGCCCTGGACTACCGCATCGAGGTGCTGGAGCGAGCGCTGGCCGTCCTCGAGAAGCTGGAGCTGTCCCGGCTTCGCGACGTCCATCGCGTCTTGGAGGGCGACGCCCAGGCGGTGTGGTGCCGCCGGTTGGCCCTGCAGGCCTCCGATCTCGTCCGCTTCTCCCGCACCTACCGAACCTGGCGCAACGCCCACGTCGAGATGCTGGATGCCGACCGGAAATGCTTCGACCAGCTCACCTGCCTGGCCGACGCCTCGGTGGCGCACGACAAGGCCAGCGACGCCGGTGTGCGCGAGCTCGCCCTCGCCACCGTGATGGACATCAACCCCATTCGCCTGGACGTGCAATCGCGACGCCTGGTCGACGGGTCACGAGTCGTCGCGCTGCACATCAACGGCCGCAGCCTGGTCGAGCAGCCAAACACGACCATCAAGATCCAGGCCACCTCATTCAAGCTCGGCCAGATGCCGATCGCGACGTTGACCAGAGTCGACGACGTCGAGGGACTTCTGTGGGATCCCAAGGTGGTCCCCAGCCTGGCCGTCGGCGACGTGCTGGTCCTGGCCGACACGACCTGGTTCGGCAAGCCCTTTCAATCGGGCCACGAGATCGCCGTGAAGCGGCCGTCGCTGGACAACCAGGCCGCCCCCAAGACCACCTGCAGCCTGCCCGCCTACTCCGCGGACCCCGAGGGCCACAAGTGGTGCTGTAGACCGCACACAGTCGCCGAGGCCGAATGGTCCGACACGCTCGCCCAGCGCCGGGCCCGCGGCGAGCTCAACCCCGAGACCTGGCCGCCTCTCGTCGACGAGGAGCGATTCGACGTCGGCCCCGTCGACGAACGACCCGATGTGTCGCCCGCACCGGCCCTCAACGGCCTGACCCTCGACGACCTGGACTGAACAGCCGTGACGATCACCTTCTCGACCGCCGCGGCGGCGTCCGCCGACGACGCGCTCCACCACGAAGACGCGGCCCGGGGCAACATCGAGGCCGCCCAGCGCGCCATCACGGCGCTCTCCGCGGCGCTCAGCAATGCCGCCGGGTACGACAAGATCCTGCTGCGGGCGGCCGCCGGCGCCGGGAAGTCCTACGCGCTCGTGCGCATGGTTCGCGAGGCTTTGGACCACGCGAGCTGCACCCGGGTCGCCGTCACCGCCTTCGCCAACAAGCAGGTGTTCCCGCTCGCTGGCGAGCTGGGCAAGGAGCTGGGCGCCCCCCGGGTCTGCCTGTTCGTGGCCGCAGAACGGCTGCCCGACGTACCGCAGGACGTGCTCGACCACGTCTCCATCGCCACCTCCACCAACGACATCCCCGACACCACCGCCGTAGTCCTCGGGACCTCGCACAAGCTGGGCGCCATCCGCCAGCGGAAGCGGTTCCTGGACCACTTAGGGCCGTCCGCCAACGCGAAGCAGCCGTTCGACGTGCTGTTCGTCGACGAGGCGTGGCAGCTACCGTTGCACCGGTACACGACCGTCGAGGACCTCGCACCGCTGTCCGTGGGCGTGGGCGACGTTGGCCAGCTCCCGCCGATCGACCCCGGCGCGAACCCATGGCGCGGCGATCCGGGCTACAACCCCTACCGGGCATGGCCCACCGCCTACGAAGACGCCGAGACGACCTTCGTAGTCGACCTGCCAGCGGTGTGGCGCCCCACAGCCGCCCAACTCCCGCTCTGGCGCGCCTTCTACGGCGACTGGGACCGCCTCGACTGCGTCGCGGCCCCCGGCGACCGACGCGTCGACCTCCCGGCGATGACGGGGCCCGCCGCCGCGGTCTGGGACTCCGTCGCAACCGGGAACCCGACGCTGCTCGAAATCGACGGCCTCCCCGACCCCGAGGCGGCCGACATCGATCCGCCCCTGCTCGGCGTGGTGGAAGACCTGCTCGAGCCCCTGCTCGAGGGCGGCTTCACGATCACCAGCAGGCGGTACGACGGCGTCGGCAGCCCTCTCGATGAGGTGCGGACCAACTCGGCCTCACCCGCCGGCAATCCTCTGATCGTCCTCCTCGCCACCCGAAACCAAGCCGTGGACGACGCCACCGCCGTGGTCGAACGTCTCACTGAGAAGTACGACTTGCCCGATGGCGTACTCCTCGCCTCCACCGTCGACTCCTGGCAGGGCCAGACGAACGCCATCACAGTGGCCATCCACCCGTTGTCGGGAGCTGACCAGCTCGACGAGTTCAACTCCGCCTTCGGGCGGCTTGCCGTAACCTGCACCCGGGCCACCCACGGGCTGTTGATGGTTGCGCGAAGTGGCCTCGATCGCCTCCTTGGCGACGCCCCTGCCCGGCCAGGCACACCACTGGGCGAGCCCGGAAGCCGATCCCTCCCCCGCCAGACCCATCAGCGGATCCTCGCAACGTTCAGCCGTGTGACCTTGGACCTCGCCTCGAACAAGGAGTGACGATCAGGGACACGGCAGAGCCGGTTGGACCTCGCGTGGACCAGCCGTGCCGGGATCGCGCACCACCGGATCGGGCTGCAGGTGTGGGCCGGCTGCCGAGGGTTGGACTTCACCAGCAGCCGGCTACTTGGATGGCGGTCAGAGCGCAGCACTGGCACAGGCGTCACGGCCGGATGTGTCCCGAGGACGGCGTCCGGAAGGATCGTTCAAATGACAGACTGGATCGACGACCTGCTCGAGGGCAAGCCGAAGGGCTGGATCATCGAGCAGGTCTACTTCAAGATCAGCGACCTGCGCGACGGCGTCGCCGGTGACCGTGCTCACGCCGACATGCTGGAGAGGTACCTGCGCGAGCACGGGTCACCACCCGGCGCGGGCACGGACGTCGCGGAGGGACCGTGCCGCGGGTGCGGGGAGCCCTGGCCGTGCGCGGGGATCAAGAACGCGTGGGCGCTGTTGTCTTGACGACGCATGCCCAGAGTGTGGGTACGGTCCCCGGCCGTGGGAGTTCTCGCCGAGACGGCAGATGATCTGAGGGCTGCATTCGAGCAACTGCGCAACGCCGGCGGTGTCGAGCCGCAGCATCGCCGGGCGTTGAAATCCGTGCTTGACGAACTCTACCGGGCGCGCGAGTTCAGGGAGGGCCGGTCCAAGGTCAACCGGCCCCACTACACCCAGCGGGTCGACGCGTGCGTCGCAGGCAAGATCACACAGGGCATCGTGTTCCTGCGCGGCGTGCTCACCCATCACCTGATCAAGGAGGTGGAGCCGATTCCGCAGCTGCTCTACCCAGGACCGGACCTGTACCCCTCGCAAGATCTGTTCCCGGACGCCAACTTCACGTGGATCAGCGCCGCGGAGGTTAAGGCGATCCACGATGTGCCCAAGGGTCAGCAGGCCCAGTTCGAGCACTCAGCCTTTGCCAACCTGATCATGCGCTGGCGATCATGAGTGTCTGAACTGCGGCGATGAGCTCGCGGGCCCGGCTGGGGCTCGAGCGGATCTTGCGTAGGATCCGCCGGTTCTTCAGCTCGGCGTTGACTCGCTCGCCGGGGCCGCGCTGATGGGCGTGCGCGGTGTTGACCTCCTTCTGGCTGCGCGACAGGCGGCGGTAGCGGCCGGTATCGGGATCGAGGCGCCGCCGCCGCTGCGCCAACGCTGTCTGGTCGCACCTCTGTCTGGGGTGCCACTACCACCAGTACGAGATCGGCCCCACATCCCACCAGGTCGCGCCTGGCGGAAGGAGGTCGATGATTTGGTGCAGAGACTATGCGCTTGACCAGGTCTGATTAGACGTCGTTTCAGAAGTGATGATCCCGGTCCTGCCAGTGCTGGCAGAGCTGACAGCATCGGTGTATGCCTGCGGGTCGTGTGACTGCGAAGACGAAGATCTTCGAGCTGGAGATCGTGCTGGAGGAGGTGCAGCCGCCGGTCCGGCGCCGTGTGCAGGTCCCCGGCGAGGTGAGCCTGGCGGTGCTGCACGAGGTGGTGCAGTCGGTGATGGGCTGGAGCAACTCGCATCTGCACGAGTTCGACATCGCCGGGCGCCGCTTCGGGATCCCGGACCCGGACTGGCCTGATCCAGACCTCACCGACGAGGCCAAAGGCAAGCTGTTCCGGCTGGTCAAACCGGGAGATCGGTTCGGTTACCTCTACGACTTCGGCGACAACTGGGCCCACCGGATCACCGTGGACAAGGTCGCCACCGCGGAGCCAGGGGTGCGCTACCCGCGCTGCGTCGCCGGCCAGGGCGCGTGCCCGCCCGAAGACGTCGGCGGCCCGTGGGGCTATGGCGAGTTCCAGGCCGCGCTGGCTGACCCGGCCCATCCCGACCACGACGAGCGCCTCGAGTGGGCGGGTGGGCCGTTCGACCCGCACAGCTTCGACCTCGACGAGGCCGACGGAGCGCTGCAGTGGCTGGCCTGGCGACCGCTGACCCCCGTGTCATAGGGGCCGACGCCTCCGACGGAGACGATCACGGTGAGTGCTGGGCCAGACGGCGGTGGCAGATCAGAGCACAGGCCAGCGACAGCAGCGCGGTGATCGTGGACGCGGAGCGGTCGTAGCGCAGCGCCAGGCGCCGGAAACCCAGCAGCCAGGACATCGTGCGCTCGACGACCCAGCGAACCCGGCCGAGACGGCTGGAGTCCTCGATCCCACGCCGGGCGATGCGCACCCCGATCCCACGCCGGGCCAGGTAGCGGCGACAACGGGGGTAGTCGTAGCCCTTGTCGGCGTGCAGCTTGCCCGGCCGCCGCCGGGGACGGCCCGGGCGCCCGGCGCGTTCGCGGACACCGGGGTTGGTGTCCAACAACTCGGCGAGCACGCGGCTGTCGTGGGTGTTCGCGCCGGTGACCAGGGCGTGCAGCGGCAGCCCGTTGCGGTCACACAGCACGTGGTACTTGCTGCCGGCCTTGCCTCGATCGGTCGGCGACGGGCCGGTGGCCTCGCCGCGGCGTTTGGCCCGCACGCTCACGCTGTCCACCGCCGCCCGCGACCAGTCCAGCAGATCCGCCTGCGCGAGCCGGTCGAGCACCACCCGGTGCAGTCGCTGCCACACCCCGACTTGCTGCCACTCGCGCAGCCGCCGCCAGCAGGTGACCCCGGAGCCGCACCCGAGTTCCGCGGGCAGCTCGTTCCAGCTGATCCCGGTCTTGAGCACGAACACGATCCCGGCCAGCGCCGCCCGGTCGGGCACCCGCGGCCGCCCCGTGCGTCCCCGCTTCGCCTGCTGAGCCTGCGGGATCAGCGGCTCCACCAACTCCCACAGCTCGTCGCTGACCAATCGCTCGACACATGATCGTCCCGCCATCGCGGGACATGATCAGCAACCAGCACAGCTCCACACAGGACCGACACGCCGACTTCTGAAACGACGTCTTAGCATCGTTAGACAGTCAGCAGGTTGATGCTGAGTCACGAACAAGGGAGAGCCCGTGGGCGAGATAGCTCCGATTGACCCGGAGCCGTTGAGGGCCTTCCTCCACCAGCGTTACCGCGAGGATGAGCAGCAGGCTCCACAAGTTCACGACCGGTCCTGCACCAACCCCGAGTTCTGGAGCAGCTGCGAGTGCGGCGTCCCCACACGGTGGCTTAGGAACCTGATGGCCCGGTGGTACGTCATGCGGGACGCAACGGAACACCAGCTCCTGCTTCTCGCGCAGCCGTATGCAAATCACCCGCATTTCCACCCGGCGTGGCACCTCGACCGCTGGGACTAGACGAGTAAGTCCTAACGGCGTGGCGTCGCTGGATCTGGACGGAGGATGTTGAAGGTCAGTTTGTGACGACCAACCTCAACACCCTCCTGACGGCACTGTACGTCAAGATCGACGATCTTCTGGGGCATCGGACGCGGCCAGGTCGGCCACCGAAGCTGTCGGATGCCGAGCTGTTGACCCTGGCGGTGGCGCAGGTCCTGCTCGGGGTCCGCTCCGAGGCCCGCTGGCTGTGGTTCGTGCCCCGCCATCTGCCGGGCGCGTTCGGCGTACCTGCCCGGCCAGTCCGGCTACAACAAGCGCCTGCGGGCGGCGGTACCGCTGCTCAAGCGCCTGATCCGGGCCCTGGCCGCCGACACCGACCTGTGGTCCGACCCGGTCTGGGTGGTGGACTCGACCCCGGTGCAGTGCGCCGTTCCCGGCCGACGATGAAGCGCTCGAACCTGGCCGGCTGGGCCGGCTACGGCTACTGCGCCTCGCACTCCCGGTTCTTCTGGGGACTGCGCCTGCACTTGGTCGCCACCCCGGCCGGGCTTCCGGTCACCTGAGCGCTGGCCGACCCGAAGATCGATGAGCGCCAAGTCCTGATGGCGATCCTCGACCACGACCCCACTCTCACCGGCGACTGGCCCGGGCTGAGGATCATCGCCGACAAGGGCTACGTCTCCGCCGAGCTCGACCGCTACCTGTCCCTGGGGTGGCGCTGCTGTGCCCGTCCTACCGCAACCGCCCACCCCGCCCCGGGGGAACACCTGCTCAAACCCATCCGCTAGCTCATCGAATCGGTCAACGACACCCTCAAGGGCCAGCTCGACCTGGAGTTGCACGGCGGGCGCAGCATCGCCGGCGTCGGCGCCCGCGTCGCCCAGCGCCTGCTCGCACTCACCGCCGCGATCTGGCACAACCGGGCCACCGGGCAACCCGTCACTCGGTCCCTGATCGCGTTCGACCAGTGATCGAATTCGGACTTGAGAAGCGCTGTCCCGAACCTATCCGGGGACCTGGGTGCCGCTGGCAGACATCGCGGAGCTCGCCCTGGTCACCAGGGAGCGGGCACCGGAAACGTTCACCCGGGTAGTGCGCCGGAACCTGGACACCAGACTCAGGCCCCTGGTTGAGGTCCGCGAGCCGATCTACAGCAGCGGTGGCTCTCAGATGGTGCGCTCGTGCCCGACTTGGTGAGCTACCAAATGCTGGTCGCGCTCAGGCGTCAGCTGGAGCGGCGACCATGACCGCGAGGCTGGCATCCTGGTGCCGCCGGCGATGTGCCGACGCGGACTGCGGCCAGGAACACCGCAGTCCGCGTGCTGCCCGTCTCCGGGTTCATCCGGTGAGATAGCGGCGGCTGTCGGCGACGGCGCGGTAATCGGCATCGTCGAGATAGTGGCACCAGGGCAGGTTGCCCTCGGGCAGGCGGAGCCGGCTGGTCCCCTCCCAGGTAGCCACCTCGAGGTGGACGGCGCGGCGGCGGTGAACGGCCTGCACGGCGGGTAGCAGGTCGCGGTCACGGGAGAACAGGATGGCGACGTCGTAGTCGCGGCCATCGGCGCAGACCAGGTCGATGGCCAGCGAGACGTCGATGCCCTTCTCCTGTGGTGGGTGGCCGCGCTGGCTGGCGTAGGTGAGGGGCAACTGCTTGACGCGGACGCGGGGGTCTTGCTGCCAGAGGGACGCCTGCCGGGCGCTGGCCGCCGCCGCGCCCGGCTGTTCCCGAAGGCCGGGCTGGCCGCGATAGACCGAGACCTCGACCAGCCGGCTGGGTCGGTGCCGACGCGACACAAGCAGCTGGGCAGTAATTAGCGGGTCGACCTGGCCACGGGATTCCGAGGTGCCGTACGCATGGAACACGCTCAACGCGCTGCGCTGGACGTTGCTGTAGTCGATGAAGACGGCGACGCGATCGAGGTTGGTCGGGTGCTGGTCGTGGTCGGACATGCTGTTCTCCTTGATGTCGGTCAGGCCGAAAGGGGGATCGGGGAGGCTGTTGCCGGTTAGGACTGCAGCCCTGCGGCGGCGAGGGCGTCGATCCACTGCAGCCAGCTGTGCAGGCCGCTGCGCAGGTTGTGCACGCTGAGCAGGTCCAGCACGACGAACGTGTTGCGCGACGGCTTCGTCATCGCGATGGCGATCGCCAGCCGCGGGATACGCGGGTCGGGAGTGATCGCCACGAGTCGGGTGCCGCGTGCGTCGACGAGAGCGCCGATCGGGGGCGGGGACGGCGCATGCACCGGCTGGTGTGCGGCGTGCTTCCGCTCGGGGGTGATGGGGGCCGGTTGGTGCGTGGCCTGCACCGCCGGGGACGCGGCCCACTGGGTCCACGGCCCCAGCCTGGCGTCCCACGCGCGCGCTAGGTCCGGGATCAGCTGAGCGAACACCGTCTCGCCGGTGTGGATGTCGATGATCTCCGCCAGGAGGATCGGCGTGCCCGAGCGCGGCGGCACCATCCGCAGCGCCATGTCGCTGCCCTGCTCGTCACGGATCACCGCGAACCGAGACACGGGCGGCTGCTCGCCGCCGGCCAGCGGGTGCAGCGGCATCCCGGCGCCAGGGCACACATCGCCGTCGATGTAATGCCGACCGAGCAGCCCGAGCTGAGTGAGCCGTACATTCCGCTTGCATTCCGAGCAGACTCCCCGCGAGATGTTGGAACCCATTGACAACACCACTCCCCAATTCTTTAAACGCTCCATAGTGGCCGGTCGACCACCACCCAGCATGGCTCTCACCTGCCGCAACCACAGGGTGACACACCGGTGCGTCGAACTCCTAAAACAGTACGCGCGTCCGACATCGCCTGGATATATTTCCGGAATTCGATTATCCGGTATCTTTCACGGAGAGCCGAGAGACAATTCCTTGACGCTTGTTCCTCAATTGAGACAATCAATCCTGCGCCGTGTCACTACTCATGCAAGAAGCGCGGAAAACCGGTATCTCCGCTGCCGGGGGCCGACGCAGTGTTCCCGCTGGTCCGAGGCGTAGGCCCTGCCCGGCGCTGCTGTAGCTCCGGTGCTCGGGGCCGGTCGACTGCTGCCTCGGCCGACTGCCGCTGGGTGCCGCTGCGGTCCCCGCGCCGGGCGGTAGCTGCCCGGTGCCGCGCGTCCGGCGTGACCTGCAGCCCGGCCCGGAGGGCGCACCGGGGTCGACCGGAGGGACCCGAGCCGGAGGTGAGATGTGACGCATCTCATGGCGGGTGACGGGGTCCAGGGTGGACTCGATAGGCCGCCACGTCCCTTTCACGCGCTCAACCAGCGACAGTGGTGTGTCAGGCTGCCCAAGCTTGCGTGAGTGCCCGGCGTTCCTACCAGTCACCGCTCGCGGCAGCCCGAGGCTGCATGGCGGCGCGTGGAGCGTCCGCGAGACCACGGACAGCCCGTCTCACGCCGTTCGGCAGTGGGCGACCGACGTCGAGCTCGATCGCCATGTTGTGCAACACATGCGTCAGCCGGCCAGTAACCAGAATTGACGATCCGTCCATGCGGCATGTAAGGGACGATCCGTTCGGCGGCGATGACTAGGCGGTATGGCCCTGTGAGGTCGTGCCCGATGACCTCTCGATCCAGCTGAACGCGGGCAGCACCGCCTAGGAGAACAGTCATGACCTCGCCTCACCCGCACAAGGCCACCCGTCGGGGTTGGCGGTCTCTGTGCCGGCTGGTTGTCGTTCTCCCGCTCGCGCTTGCGGCGGCCGGCTGCGGCCAGTCGAGCGCCGTCACCCCGGATTCCGCCGCGCCTGCCTCTGCAACGGCTGCGTCCACGACCACGGCTGACCCGGCGCGCTTCGGTTACGCGATCATGCCGGACCTAACCGGGCTGACCGGGGAACAGGCCAGCCAGGCCCTTCGCCGTGCCGACTTCCACTACATCGACTACTCCCAGAACAGGAACGCGACGATGTCGTCGCGAGTCGTCTCCCAGAACCCCGCGCCGGGAACGCGATGGAACAAGCTCGACAAGGTCTCCGTGGCGCTTGCTCCCTCGACCGCAGCGAGCACCGCGCGTACCACCGTTGCCGCCGCACCGACGACGACCCAGGCCCCTGAGCCCGTCTCCGACACCTGGACCTACAAGGTCACCGGGCCGCACAAAGCGATGATCACCTATGCGGCCAAGGGCGGGAACACCTCCCAGGTGTCCAGCGCGAAGCTGCCGTGGAGCAAGAGCGTCGAGAGCCCCGGCTACGCAAGTATGTCGTTCGCCTACGTCTCCGCTCAGAACTCCGGAGGCGGCACCATCTCGTGCCAGATCATCGCCCCGTCTGGAAACGTCGTGTCCGAGAACTCCTCAGAGGGCGAGTACGCCATCGTCACTTGTCAGAGCTGAGCGCCGCGCTGAGATCGGCCTCGCTGCTCGCAGAGGCCATGTAGGCGCCCTGAGTTAGGTATCGGCGAACGGCGATCCGGCGGCGCGCAGCGGCCGTGTCGGCGCGGGGGCGTGGCTGCGGAACCCGCTCGGCGGGCGGGGTCAGCGCGGCCGCCGCGGTGGCCGCGGCGTTCCCGCCGAGGCGGCGCGCGGTCGCCTCGACCGTGGTGAGCACGCCCTGGGCTCCGCGGAGGACCTCCTGCCCGGTCTTGGCCCGGTCCCCGGCCAGCTGCTGCAGCTCGCGGTGGGCCTGCCCGGCGGCGCGGCTGAGCGCGGCGCGGGCGACGGTGTCCACCGCCCGGTACCCCGAGACTGCATCGGCGCGGGCGGCCACCCGGGCAAGCTCGGCCGCGCCGAGACCGGGCCCGTAGTCGGGGGTGGCGCCCTGGCGCTCGACCTCGACCGCGACCAGCACGAAGTCGACCGGGTCCCCCCGCCGGGACAGCGCGCGGATCGCCTGCCAGGTCGCGGCCACCTCCGCGGTCGTGAAGTCCTCGGCGAGCAGCCGGTCCTCGACCAGCCCCCGCACCTGCGGGGAGACCAGGCACGCCCCGATCAGGCTGTACTCCGCACGCTGCACACCTGCCGCGGTGAGCGGGGGACGGGGGTGCCCGATCTCGACGTCCGGTGTGGACCCGGCGGCGCCGGGTCCGGTGGCGGGGGTGGCTGGGTCGAGAGCTGCGGCGATCCGGGAGCGCAGCGCTCCGGAGTCGCCGAGACGGCTGGTGAGCTCGCGCAGCCGGGCGGTGGTCTCGGCCAGCACCGGGGCCATGACCTCGGCGGCGGTGTCGGCGTCCTGCCCGGTCGCGTGCCGGGCGTACTGATCGATGCGGGTCCCGGCGGCCTGGACCTGGCGGCGGATCGAGTCCTCCAGCACGACCCGCGCGTAGCGGACGTGCTCGCTGCGGACCACGCCCTGGTTGGCCTCGTGCTCCTCGGCGCGCGGGGTGGCCGGGGTCATCGACAGCAGGTCGTGCAGGGCCGGCGCGGACAGCGGCCCGATCCCGCCCCGGTCCACGTGCGCATCGTGGTACTCCCCGCGGGCCAGCACCTCGGGCAGCGACAGCAGGTCGACTTCCCTGCCGTCCGCGATCAGCCCGGTCATCGTCTGGTAGATCGCGCGGTGCGCCCAGTGCCCGAAGTCGGTGGGCTCCAACCAGTCCGCGACATCGCGCACCCGCCGCGGATCCCACAGCAGCGCACCCAGCAGCGCCGAGGCCGCCAGGTCGGTCGCCGTGGTGCGCGCTGCGTCCGGGGCGCCGGTGCTCATGGCGTGCTGCCGCGCTCGGCTCGCGCCACGGCGGCGTCGGCAGCGCGCCGACGGGCGGCCAACTGGGCGAAGGTCGCGGCCAGCTCGGCGGGCGCGGGCACGAAGTCCCCGGCCTCGCCCCCGGTGTCGGGGACATGCCACCACCGCTCGTCCAGCTCGACCGGGACCGGGAAGTGCCCCGCCAGCAGCGGGCGGGCGCGGCCCTCGGCGAGCAGCCGGCGCATGTCCGCCGCGGTGATCGTCGCGGGGCTCATCGGCTCCGTCCCCTCTCCGGGCTCGCGGTGTTCTGCCGGGTCCGCACCGGCCGCGCGCCGGCCGGTACCCGCTGGGGCGCGACGCGGTTGTCCGCGGCCGGGGTGTCGCCGGGGGTGAAGGTGACCTCGGCGCGCGCGGCGGCCGCCGACGCCGCGCCGCGTGCCTCGGCGGCGATGGCCCGCTCCCCCGCGGCCAGGTTGTCCTCGACGCGGGCGTGGTCCTGGCCCGTTAGGTCCTCGCGCTCGACCGTGTCGGGCACGTCCGGGGTCGTCCGCTCGTGGGCGGCGTCGCGCTCATGCCCGCCGGCCCGCGCCTGGGCGGTCTCCGCGGCCGCGGTATGGCCGGCCGCCTCGGCGCCGTCGCGTAGACGGGCTTCCAGCCGGGCGTCACGGGCCGGGAATCCGAGCCCGATCACCGACTCGAGCCCGACGCGGTCCACCGCGCTGGTCTCGTCCAGTTCGTCGGTCCAGCCAGTTCGTCGGTCCAGCTCAGGTCGGGCTCAGCGTCGGCCCGGCCTGGGAACGGATCGGGCCGTTCGGGACCGGACTGTTCATCGCGGGCTTGCTTGCGGAGGTTCTGGGCCGTCGAGCTCATCAGCGCGGTGGTGTAGGCCGCGGGCCGGCCGGCGGTGGAGATCCGCCCGGCCGGCAGCGACTCCAGCATGTCCTCGACGGGCAGGCCTCCCCGCTGCCATGCGTCGATCCGCTTGGCCAGCCCCGGCCAGCCCGAACAGCCCACCACCTTGTCCGCGACCGAGCGCGGCAGCCCGCGGGCAACGAGATCGACCATCGCGGACCGGTCGGGCAGCGTGGGCCGCAGCCGGTCTGACTCGACGCGGCGCCCCACGATGGCCCCGAGGTAGCTCGCCGGGTCGTTCGCATCGCCGATCTTGTCTGCTGCCAGATTGTCCAGCAGAGCCGCCACCGATCGGCCCTGCTGGTACTGCGCGAACAGCCCGTCACGCAGCCGGTCGTAGCCCGGGCTCTGGCGGACCTTGTCCAGCACCTCGCCCGGCAGCGCGGCGACCAGCAGCGGACTGACCGCGCTCTCCATCGCCTCCGCATCGTCGACGCCCGATCCCCCCGCGCGGGCGGCGCGGCTCGTTGCCCCTACGCCCGGTTCGGGTCCGGTTCGCTGCGGGTCGCGGTCCGGCGCTGCGTCGTCCTCGGGTGCCGCGGCGCTCGGCTGCTGGTCGTTCGTCGCCCACACCCCGTCGACGTCGGTATCGTGGATGCCGTCGACCCACAGGTAGACGTAGTCCACGCCGGACAGATCGCGGGCGGCGACGGTGGCGACGACGCCGAAGGCTCCTGTATGCGCAGTTCAGAGGGGAGTCTGGGCCCGTCGGAGTGGCGACCCGCACGGTCGTGGCTGTCCTCTTAGAGCACCGCGAGGAGTTCACGGACGACGTCCAGGAGCTGCTCGACATCCTCGCGGAGCCCGCCGACGATCGCCCGTCACCCGCCGTTACCGATCCCATGTTCCCGGCCGACCTGAAGATGCTCGGCCTCGTGGTCCGCACGATCACCAACAGCGGAGCACTCAACCGCCGGCCTGCCACTACTCGGGTCAACTCTGCCCTGATGCGGGCGGAGGAGTTGGTCGGCACCTATGGCACGGTCACGGCGCCGGCGGAGCGGTACCGGGCGACGGAAGGCCCGGCCCTCCCCTGAACCCTGGTTTCCCCTGCAACCCCGGAAACCACAGGGTTTCTCGGAATACCCGTGTTCCACTGAACGCTGCAGCGCTTACCCAACCAAGCAGGCGGCGATCATCGGCCCGGCCGAGTACGTGATCGCACCCGAGACGGCCGTGGGCGCGCTGCGGACCGGCGCACGGTTTCAGCGTGTACCGCTGTGCCACCATCCGCAGCATGCCGCTACCGGATGATCTGGCCGCTGACCAGGTGCGCGACCGTCAGGACCGCGCGGTGGCGGCCGCCCGCTCCGCGGCCCGCGAGCTCGGGCTCACGGTGACCGAGCCCCGGGTGCTCTACGACGCGTTCTCCGTGGTCGTGCACCTCCACCCGGCTCCGGTCGTGGCACGGGTGCCCACAGTGCTGCCCCGCACGGTCGTCGCGGACCCCGCCGGCCAGAGCGCCCAGCAGCTCCGGGAGTTGGACGTGACGGCGTGGCTCGCCGAGCGTGGGCACCCGGTCGTCGCGCCGAGCCCGCTGGTGCCCCGCAAACCCGTCCGCCGCGACGGGTTCTCCATGACGTTCTGGCAGTACGTGGAACAGGTGCCGACCGAGCCGAGCACGGGCCTGGACGACCCCGAGCGGATCGAGGGTGCCGCGGGACTGCACGCCGCGCTGCGCGACTACCCCGGGGAGCTGCGCTTCCTCATGCCGCTCGACGCCTCGATCCCGGACGGGCTCGCGCAGCTGGAGCAGCGTCCCGACCTCCTCGACACCGACGGGCTGCGCCGCGCCCGATCGGAGTGGGCGCTGATCGAACCGCTCACCTCGCCCGAGGGGTTCGCGGCGCGGTTCCCCGGCCTCGACGTGCACCCGGTCCACGGGGACGCGCCGACCTACAACGTGATCGTCACCCCGGAGGGCCCGCTGTGCTCCGACTTCGAGCACGTCATGCGCGGCCCGGTGGAATGGGATCTCGTCTCGGCGGGCCCGGCTGCACGTGCCACCTATGACGCGGCCGCGGCCCGGCTCGGCCTGCGCCCGCTGGACGAACGGTTGCTGCGTGTCATGGAGGCCGCCCGCACCCTGCAGCTCCTCGCCTGCCTCCCGATGGCCCCGCAGCTACCCGGGCTGGCCGGCTGGCTCCGGCCCATGGTCGAGCAGTGGCAGGCGTCTCCGCCCCTTAGAACAGTGGTCCCAGAATCTGGGGACTGAGTCCGCTCGACTCATACGCCGCTCGACAGCGGCCGCCGCGATGGCTGGAGCCTGGACGGCGTCCACGCCGGGCGTTGTGGCTCGCGTGGCGAGCTGATCCGCGACTACGGCCCGTTCGAGCGCAACCCGAGCGGCAACGAGGCCGGGCACGCCGAGGGCTGCGAGCGGAACGCCCGCGCCGCGTGGCGGGTCTGGGTGGACGCCGACTAGTAGGGCTTTGTTAGGTCGGGCCTGGGTAGGGGCGTCGGCAGGTGCGGCAGGCGCCGGTCCAGACGCCGAGGAGGGTCTGGAGTTCGCGGAGGACGGCGTAGAGGGTCAGGCCGGCGCAGGGGCTTTTGGGTCGTAGCGCAGCGAGGTGCAGAACGCCTGGGCCAGTGCGGTGAGGGTGACGTGGCGGTGCCAGCCGAGGTAGCTGCGGCCTTCGAAGTGGTCCAGGCCGAGGCCGTCTTTGAGTTCGCGGTAGTCGTGCTCGATGCGCCAGCGGATTTTCGCGAGCCGGACGAGTTCGCGTAGCGGGGTGTCGGGCGCCATGGTGGAGAGCCAGTAGTCGGTGGGCTCGGGTTTCCCGGGCGGCCATTCGGCGATCAACCAGCACTCGGGCAACGTGCCGTCCGGCGCTCGGGGGATGTCGCGGTTGGCCGGGCGCACCCGCAGGGCGAGGAAGCGGGAGGTCATCGCCGCGGTTGGGTTGCCGGGGTGTTTGCGGGTGCCGTGGCGCCAGGTGACCCTGCGCAACGCGCGTCGTCCCGCGGTGAGGGCGAGCGCGGCGAGAGTGGACCGGGCGTCGGGGTAGCGCGGCACCGGGGGGCGGCCGCGGCCACGGTAGGGCGGGGTCATCGGCTGGGCATCGGCGAGATAGGCGCTGGTCGTGGCCTGGACTGCCAGGACGTAGGGCAGACCGCGAGCTTCGAGCTCCAGCCGGAACTCGGTGCAGTCGCCGTAGCCGGCGTCGGCGACCACCGGCCGCGGGTGCAGGCCCCAGCCGCCTGCCTGCTCGTCGCCGGTGATCTCGTCGAGCATGTCCAGGGCCTGGCGCCACTTCTCCCGGTGTCGCACCTGGTCGGGGATCTTGCTGCGGGCCCGCCGTCGTCGGATCTCGGCCGCGGCTTCGGGGTCGTCATCACCATCGACGGTGGCGTCGTCCCAGGACTTCGGGAGGAACAGCCGCCAGTCGATCGCCGCGGAGGCCCAGTCGGTGACCGCGTGCACGCTGACCCCGATCTGACAGTTCCCGACCTTGCCCAGCGACCCGGAGTACATCCGCGCCACGCCGGGCGAGTCGACGCCGTCCTTCGGGAAGCCGGTGTCGTCGATGACGTAGGCCCGCGGGTCGATGAACTCCTGCGCCCACCGCGCCAGCCGACCGCGGACCTCGCCGTAGTCCCAGGTCGACGACGTCACGAACTGCTGCAACTGCTGATGGTCCACACCGAGACGGGCGGCCATCGGCTGCATCGACTTGCGCCTGCCATCCAGCAACAGCCCGCGCAGATACAGCTCGCCCTTGGCCCGCTGATCCGACCGGACCAACCCACCGAGCATCCCGGCCGCGAACGCCACCAGCCGCGGCCGGACCTGCGCCATCTCCTCCGGAGTCACGACCCGAACAAGATCACACGGGACGCCGGATCAACGGGAACGACACACCTAACAAAGTACTACTAGTGGCTTGTCACGCAGCCTTGAACGGGTAATCGGTCCAGGTGCGGATCGGAGAGCCGACCGCGAAGTTGACCTTCGGCTGGGCTCGGGCGTTGCGCCGGCGGACGTAGGCGGGGATCGCCACGTTCTGCTCGTCGTGGCTGCGGTGGTCGGTGCCGTTCAGGGCGAAGTAGCGCAGCGCGGCGAAATCGGCCTCGATCCAGTTCAACCACGACCCGTAGGTCGGCAAGAACACCAACTCGACCGCGTTCACGGCGCACCACTCCCGGACGCGGGCGTGGCGGTGCGGGGAGAAGTTGTCGCAACGTAGAGCTTCTCGCCGGGCCAGCGAGCTCGCAGGACCTTGAGCAGGTCGAGGAACTCGATCCAGCGTTTGCGCTCGCGGATCCGGTAGAACAGCTTGCCGGTGGTCAGGTCGAGTGCGGCGAGCATGTGCATCACCCCGGACGTGCGGGTGTAGGTCGCCCGCTGCCGCCGCGGCCGGCGCTGTGGCCGCCAGGCTTTGCCCGTGCGTGGTTGCAGGTTCAGCGGCCCGAACTCGTCGACGCAGAACACCCGGCCGTCGGCCGGCGGGTGGTCGTACAGGTCCAGGACCCGGCGCATCTTGGCGATGAGGTCCGGGTCGGTGGAGGCCTTCCACGTGGTCGTGGTCTGCCACGAGACACCGCCGGCGTGCAGGATCCGGCGCAGCGGCTCGCGGCTGAGCCCGGCGACGATGCCCTCGGCGAGTAGGTGCTCGCGCAGCTTGGCCAGCGACCAGGTGGAGAACGCGGTGATGCCCCAGTCGGCGGGGGACTCCGGGCGATCGCACCAATCCAGGTGCGGAGCTGCTCACCGATCTTGCGCGGGCGTCCCCCGCTCGGTTTTGGGTCCAGTGCGTCGAACCCCTGCTCGGTGAACGCGTGGATCACGTCCCGCACGTAGTCGTCGCTGACCTGCAGCAACGACGTGATATCGCGGACGGCCTGGCCCTGGGCGGACATCAGAACCACGATCGCGCGGCGCAGCCGGAGCGGGTTGCGCGCGGTCCGGGTGATCCGCTGCAACTGCCGGCCCTCGTCCATCGACAACGGCCGCACGAAGACGCTCGGTCGGCGAGCCACAACCACCTCCCGCACTCGATGTGCAAGCAGCCTCGTGGGGGCGACAGGCGAGATCAATTACCTGGTCGATCCAGCGTGTCGAGCCACTAGCGCCGGGGCTCCCTGGGTGGGCGGGCAGACAGCAGCACGACGCTGGTGAACAGCAATGCGGCCAAGACCAGTACGGTCACGCCGACGTCGATGAGGATGTCGATGAGCATGGTCAGCTTCCGGGTGTGGTTGCTTCCGAGCGGCGGCGGGAGCGCTGGCTGGTCAGCGTGACAACCGCCAGGATCAGCACGATGACCGCGAGGGAGATCGGTGTGGGGACCTCCGGCACGGCAGGCCAGATTCCGTGGGCCCAGTGCAGCACCAGCTTCACGCCGATGAACGCGAGAATGAGCGCGAGCCCGTGGTTGAGGTGGGTGAGCTTGGCCAGCGCGGAATGCAGCACGAAGTACAGGGCGCGCAGGCCCAGCAGGGCGAAGGCGTTGGTGGTGAACACCAGGTACGGATCGGCGGTGATCCCGTAGACCGCGGGCACGGAATCGATGGCGAACACCACGTCGGTGGCGAAGATCGCCACGACCGCGACGGTCAGCGGGGTCAGGGCACGCCGCCCGCCCTCGCGGACGATGAGCTGGGTGCCGCGGTAGTCGTCGGTGACGGGCATCAGCCAGCGCAGCAGGCGCACTGATCGCAGCTGCGCCACGTCGCGGTCGACGGCGGCCCCGGTGACCGCCTCGTGCAAGATCTTGATGGCGGTGGCGAACAGGATCGCGCCGAACACCAGGAATGCCCAGGTGCCGGCCTGCAGCAGCGCGGCGCCGGCCGCGATGAGGATGCCGCGCAACACCAGAGCTCCGACGATGCCGTACAGCAGCACGCGCTGCTGGAGCGCGGCCGGTACGGCGAAGCCGGCCAGCAAGAGCATGAACACGAACAGGTTGTCCACCGATAGGGACTTCTCCACCACGAATCCCGTGATGAACTCCAGCGCCTGAGCACTGCCGAAGGCCGCCCACAGGAACACGCCGAACCCGAGCGGCAACGCGAGGTAGAACACCGACCACCCCGCGGCCTCCCGCAACGAGACCTCGTGCGGGCCGCGGGTCACCAGAAAATCCGTGACCAACAAGGCGAGCAGCACGGCGATGCTGGCGGTCCACAACGACGGCGAACCGATCGACTCCGACGAGGCGGCAAGAGCGAACGAATGGCAATGCACAGCGGCTCCCTCGAACACCAGTGAGCTTGGCCCCCAGCGCCGGACACTGAGCCTTTGCCAACCTGGCAGACGGGCAGGTCGGCGTACGTACGGCGTGGCCTGACCACGAAAAAATGAAGCTCCTGGTAGACGGGCGATTGCCTAGATCAACTCGCCTCACCAGGAGCTTCACGT
>NZ_JAAXKZ010000072.1 GCF_012911875.1 Pseudonocardia bannensis
GGGTGGGGATACGGTTGCGGGGTGACGGTTCCGGCCCTGGTGGCGTTGGACGGTGCGGCGCTCGACCCGGGGGTGCTCGCGGGACGGGCCGTGCTCGTCGTCAACGTGGCGTCGCGGTGCGGGCACACCCCGCAGTACGCCGGTCTGCAGCGGTTGCACGAGCGCTTCGCCGACCGCGGGTTCACCGTGCTCGGCGTGCCGTGCAACCAGTTCGCCGGGGAGGAGCCGGGCACCCCGGCCGAGATCGCCGAGTTCTGCGCGACGACCTACGGGGTGACGTTCCCCCTCACCGAGAAGGTCGAGGTGAACGGCAAGCGCCGGCACCCGCTGTACGCCAGGCTGGTGCGGGCGCGCGATGACGACGGCGAGGCCGGCGACGTCGCATGGAACTTCGAGAAGTTCCTCCTGGCACCCGACGGCACCGTCGTCGGCCGGTTCCGGCCGGGCGTCGAGCCGGAGAGCTGGGAGATCGTGGAGGCGATCGAGGCCGTCCTGCCCGGGGCGTAGGTTGGCGATCATGTCTCTGCTCGGCACCGACCTGACCGCTCTCGACGGCGAGCCGCTCGACCCCGCCGTCCTCGAGGGCAAGGCCGTCCTCGTCGTCAACGTGGCGTCACGCTGCGGGCTGACCCCGCAGTACACCGGTCTGGAGAACCTGCAGCAGCGGTTCGGCGGGCAGGGCTTCACGGTGCTCGGCGTGCCGTGCAACCAGTTCGCCGGACAGGAGCCGGGGACGGCGGCGGAGATCGGCACGTTCTGCTCGTCGACCTACGGCGTCACGTTCCCGCTGACCGCGAAGACCGACGTCAACGGCGACGGTCGGCACCCGCTCTACCAGCGGCTCACCGCGTACCCCGACGCGGCGGGCCAGGCCGGTGACGTGCAATGGAACTTCGAGAAGTTCCTGGTCAGCCCCGATGGCCGCGTCGTCGGACGGTTCCGTCCGCGCACGGAGCCGGACGCCGACGAGATCGTCGACGCCATCGCGGCGGTGCTGCCCGGCTGAGTGTCGGCGCAGCGTCGTAGGCTCAATTCCGTGAAGGTCGTCGTGCTGGTCGGCGGGGTCGGCGGTGCCCGGTTCCTGCTCGGGGTCAAGGCCGCGCTGGGGTTGCCCGCGGTCGGGCCCGGAACTGGTGATCACGAGATCACCGCGGTCGTCAACGTCGGGGACGACATCTGGCTGCACGGGCTACGCGTCTGTCCCGACCTCGACACGTGCATGTACACCCTCGGCGGCGGGATCGACCCCGATCGCGGCTGGGGCCGGGCCGGGGAGACCTGGGCGGTGCGCGACGAGCTGGAGGCCTACGGCGCCGACCCGACCTGGTTCGGGCTGGGTGACCGTGACCTCGCCACTCACCTGGTGCGCACCCGGATGCTGCGGGCCGGCTACCCGCTGTCGCAGGTCACCGAGGCGCTGTGCCACCGCTGGCAGCCCGGGGTGCGGCTGCTGCCCGTCACCGACGACCGGGTGGAGACCCACGTCGTGATCGACGATCC
Source organism: Pseudonocardia bannensis (assembly GCF_012911875.1). Taxonomy (GTDB): domain Bacteria; phylum Actinomycetota; class Actinomycetes; order Mycobacteriales; family Pseudonocardiaceae; genus Pseudonocardia; species Pseudonocardia bannensis. The sequence continues at coordinate 1,501 of NZ_JAAXKZ010000072.1, forward strand.
GGATGCGGAGCCGGGCTCGTCCGCGCGCAAGGCGATCCACTTCCAGGAGTGGTGGGTGCGCCACCAGGCCAAGCCGACGCCGCACCGGTTCGCGTCGGTCGGTGCCGACGAGGCCGGGGTGCTGCCCGAGGTGCGCGACGCCATCGAGGGCGCCGACGCGATCCTCGTCGCGCCGTCGAACCCGGTGGTGAGCATCGGGACCATGATCACCGTTCCGGGTATGGCGCAGGCCCTGGTCGGGACCAAGTCGAAGATCGTCGGGCTGTCGCCGATCGTGGGCGGGCAGCCGTTGCGCGGCATGGCCGACGTGTGCCTGTCGGCGATCGGTGTGGAGACCACCGCGGAGGCGGTCGGCCGGCACTACGGCGGCCGTGGTGAGGGCGGGCTGCTCGATGGCTGGCTCGTGCACACCGGCGACACCGCCGAGCTGCCCGGGGCCGAGGTGCGCTCGGTGCCGTTGCTGATGACCGACGTCGACGCCACCGCGGAGATGGCCCGCCAGGCGCTGGAGCTCGCCGGGGCCGGGGTTGGCTGAGGCGCCGGTGGCACCGGTGGGGGACCACGCCGCACCGGACGGCCTGCAGGTGCTCCCCGTCCGGGGGCTGCCCGAGTTCCGTCCCGGCGACGACCTGGCCGCCGCCCTGGCCCGGGCGATGCCGTGGCTGGCCGACGGCGACGTCGTCGTGGTCACCAGCAAGATCGTGTCCAAGGCGGAGGGCCGGCTGGTCCCGGCGCCCGCCGATCCGGAGGAGCGCGACGCGCTGCGCCGCCGGCTGGTCGAGTCCGAGACCGAGCGGGTGCTCGCCCGCCGCGGGAGGACGCTGATCGTCGCGAGCAAGCTCGGCCTGGTGCAGGCGGCCGCGGGTATCGACGCGTCCAACGTCCGCCGCGACGAGCTGGCGCTGCTGCCCGCCGACCCCGACGCGAGCGCCGAGCGCCTGCGCGGTGCGCTCAAGATGCTGCTCGGTGTCGACGTCGCGGTGGTCATCACCGACACGATGGGCCGCACCTGGCGGGTGGGCCAGACCGACGTCGCCATCGGGGCGGCCGGCATGACCGTGCTGCACCGCTACGGCGGTGCGGTCGACGCCGAGGGCAACGAGCTGGTCGTCACCGAGGTCGCGCTGGCCGACGAGGTGGCGGCCGCGGCCGACCTGGCCAAGGGCAAGCTCGGCGGGCTCCCGGTCGCGGTGGTGCGTGGGTTGCTGATCGCCGACGACGGTTCGGGCGCCCGCGACCTGGTCCGTCCGCTGGACGAGGACATGTTCTGGCTCGGCACCGACGAGGCGATCGCCCGGGGCCGCCGTCAGGCCGTCCTCATGCGGCGCAGCTCCCGGGTGTTCGCCGACGAGCCCGTCGACGCCGACGCGCTGCGCCGCGCGGTGGGGGTCGCGCTCACCGCCCCGGCGCCGCACCACAGCACGCCGTTCCGCTTCGGCTGGGTGCGAGACCCGGCCCGGCGCACCGCGCTGCTGGACGCGATGACCACCCGCTGGCGCGCCGACCTGGAGGCCGACGGCCGCCCGGCCGACGAGGTCGCCCGCCGGCTGGCCCGCGGCGACCTGCTGCGCCGGGCCCCCGAGTTGGTGCTGGCCTTCCGCACCGGCGACGGCGCCCACGACTATCCCGACGCGAAGCGCACCGCGGCGGAGCGGGACATGTTCACCGTGGCCGGTGGGGCGGCGGTGCAGTCACTGCTCGTCGCGCTCGCTGCGGAGGGGCTGGGCTCGTGCTGGGTCGGGTCCACGATCTTCGCGCCGGACGTGGTGCGCGCCGAGCTCGGGCTGCCCGATGACTGGCAGCCGCTCGGGGCGATCGCCGTCGGTGTCCCGGCCGAGCCGCTCACCCCGCGCCCGCCGAAGGACCCGGCCGCAGGACTGCTGGAGTGGTGACGGCGTGGTAGCCCCGGCCGCGGCTGCGGCCGCACTGCGCGGATGGGCGGCGCCCGACGATGCCCAGCGGGCCCTGCAGCACGCGCTGCTCGCGTTTCTCGACGCGCGCCCGGACGACGCCTGTTCGCGGTCCTGCGAACCCGGGCACCTGACCGCCTCGGCGCTGGTCCTCGACGCGCCGGGGGAGCACACCCTGCTGACGCTGCATCCGAGGGTGGGCCGCTGGATCCAGCTCGGCGGGCACTGCGAGCCGGGCGACGCCACCCTGCGGGACGCGGCGTTGCGGGAGGCGACCGAGGAGTCCGGCATCGACGGCCTGGTCATCGACGAGCAGCCGCTGCACGTCGACGTCCACCCCGTGACGTGTTCCCTGGGCAAACCGACCCGGCACCTGGACGTCCGATACCTGGTGCGCGCGCCGGAGGGGGCGGTACCGCGGATCTCCGACGAGTCGGTGGACCTGCGCTGGTGGCCGGTGGACGCGCTACCCCCGGACAGCGACACCGTGCCGACGATGATCGCCGCGGCCCGGTCCCGGCTCGCGCGGGCCTGACCGACCCGATCAGCAGGCCCCGGAGCGGCACCCGGGCCGTCGGGTGCGGGTGGGTCAGCGCCAGAACAGCAGTTCGCTGTAGCCGGCGGTGGCGAGTACGGGGTTGCCGCCGATGAGGGCGAACACGAAGCCGCCCAGGTCGAACAGGAGCCGGGCGATGCCGGGCAGGCCGATGATCAGCAGGAACAGCACGATCGGGGCCCACGGCCGGACCTTCGCGGCGAGCTGCCGGGCGCCCTCGGACAGGTAGGGCTCGAGCACGCCGAACCCGTCGAGTCCGGGGACGGGCAGGATGTTCAGCACGAACGCCAGCACCTGGATGAGCGCGAGGCACGACAGCCCCACGGCGAGCCCGATCGGCATCGAGATCGTCGCCACCGAGAGGGTGAGCAGCGCGCCCAGCACCAGGTTGGTCGCGGGTCCGGCGAACGAGACCATGCTGCGCGCGAACCGGGAGCGGATCGCCCAGTGGTTGATCCAGACCGCGCCACCGGGCAGCGGGATGCCGCCGAGCAGCAGGAAGATCACCGGCAGCACGAAGGACAGCCCGAGGTCGGCGTAACGGCGGATGTCGAGGGTCAGGTAGCCCTTGTCCCGCACGGAGGTGTCACCGCCGCGGTAGGCGACGGCGGCGTGGCCGAACTCGTGCAGGCACAGCGACACGGCCCAGCCGCCGAGCACCAGCAGCACGACGCCCGCGGTCAGGGCGACCGACGAACGCGGAATCAGGCCAGCGAGGAGGAAGGCTTCGGTCCCGACGACGGTCAGCACTCCGCCGGCGACCGCCACCCCCAGGAGCAGCAGGAACCACGGGCTTATTCGGGCTGACACACCACGCACTTGACCATTCTGCCGAATGGGCGACCGACCGGGTGGAGTCCGTCACCCGGTCGGCAGCTCCCGCTTGCCAACCTTGAACCACAGCGTTGTACTTACGCCGGTGTCATTCGCCGGGGCGCGGGGAAGGTGGGCGGGTGAACGTGATCACTCAGACACTAACGCTTGTCGGGGCGACGGGCGGTGTCGACGCACCCAACTTGATCGATATGTTGGACGATCCGGGGGCGGCGACCGAGCAGGACTGGCAGGAACGGGCTCTGTGCGCCCAGACCGATCCCGAGGCGTTCTTCCCGGAGAAGGGCGGCTCGACGCGCGAGGCCAAGCGCATCTGCTCGGGCTGTGAGGTTCGCGCGGAGTGCTTGGAGTACGCGCTCGCGCAGGACGAGCGGTTCGGCATCTGGGGCGGGCTCTCCGAGCGGGAGCGCCGCCGACTGCGGCGCGCCGCGGGCTGAGCATCCGGCCGGGACGCGGGGCCCGGCAGGCCGCTCATCGGCGCTACGGGACGGGCCCGGATGCCCCCCGAACGGGGGAGCGTCCTGCCCGTTCCGGGCCGGAACGCCACCCGGCGTGCGCTGCCGCGTACCCGACGAGCGCAAGCCGGACCGGCCGATACGGCCGCGCGCGCTCGGGCCTGCGCGTGGATCCGACGACGCGCGTGATGGCGCACCCGCGGTGCAGAGCGTCAGCCAGGGACCGTGCGAGCAGCCGCAACGCGCGTGCGGTGCTGACGGCGGGGCTCGTCGGTGAGGTCGCTGCGGCGGCCGCGGCCGGCCGTCGTACCCGTTCGCCCGGCGGGCGCGCGCGGCACCTACTCCCGTTCGCCCGGCAGGCGCGTGGCGTTACTCGCCCCCGCCGTCCACGGCGTCGGGCTCGATGTTGAGGTACTCCGCCACCTGCTCCACCAGCACCTCGTGCAGCAGGTCCGCCAGATCGGCGCCGCCGCGCGCCCGGGCCTCGAGAGGCCTGCGGTAGAGCACGATCCGAGCCCGCGAGGGGAGCCCGTCCGGGCCGACCCCGGCCGGGACGAGTTGGGCCAGCGGTACCCCGACGTCGGCCAGCACACCCGTGCCCCACACGACGTCGTCCGGTGAGGTCTCGTCCACCTCGGGCACGTCGTCCACGGCGAGGTCGAGGTCGGCCAGCTCGGCCGCCCAGCGTTGCTCGATCGGCTCCAGGGCCTCCAGCACCATCGCGTCGAACTTCTCGGCGCGGGTCTTCGTGGCCGGGATCGAGGGCGGGTACAGCAACCCGCGCAGCCCGCGGCCCCGCCGGTCCCGCCGGCGGGGAGAGCGACGCCGGGTGCGGCGTGCGGTGGTCACCGGTGAATCGTACGACCGAAGGCTCCCCGAAGCGGTCGCGCGTCGTAGCCCTGGGTGGCGCCCTTCAGGCGCTATCGTCGGATCCGTGCTGAGCGTGCGGAGGTGTTCGCGGACTGGGTGCACCGAGCTCGCGGTGGCCACGCTCACCTACGTCTACGCGGACTCGACGGCGGTGGTGGGGCCGCTGGCCACCCAGGCGGAGCCCCACTCCTACGACCTGTGCACAGCGCACGCCCACCGGTTGACCGCACCGCGCGGGTGGGAGGTGGTGCGTTTCGAGGGCGAGTTCGCACCCCCGCAGCACACGAACGACGACCTGACCGCGCTGGCCGAGGCGGTGCGGGAGGCGGGCCGGGCCGACCGGCCGATCGAGGCCGCGCCGACCAGCGGCACCGGCCGGCGCGGGCACCTGCGGGTGCTGCCGGGCCCCACCGAGGGGTAGCTCGGCCCCCGCCGGGTGGCCCTGACCGATAAGGTCGGCGCCGTGCCAGACCTGTCCGCGATCGTGAAGGCCTACGACATCCGCGGTGTCGTCGGCGAGCAGCTCGACGCCGCGACGGTGCGCGACATCGGGGCGGCGCTGGCCCGGCTCCTGTCCGGCGAGGGCGCGACCACCGTGGTCGTCGGCCACGACATGCGCGACTCCTCGCCCGGTCTCGCCGCCGCGTTCGCCGAGGGGGTCACCGGCCAGGGCCTCGACGTCGTGAACATCGGTCTGGCGAGCACCGACATGCTCTACTTCGCCTCGGGCCGGCTCGACGTGCCGGGCGCGATGTTCACCGCCAGCCACAACCCCGCCCGGTACAACGGCATCAAGCTGTGCCGGGCCGGCGCCGCCCCGATCGGGCAGGACACGGGCCTGGCGCAGATCCGCGCCGCCGTGGAGGACGGCGTCCCGCCGGGAACGGCCGCCCCCGGCACCGTCACCGAGCAGGACATGCTCACCGACTACGCGGCCCACCTGCGCAGCCTGGTCGACCTGTCCGGCCTGCGCCCGCTGACGGTCGTGGTCGACAGTGGCAACGGCATGGGCGGCTACACCGTCCCCGAGGTCTTCGGCCCGCTGCCGCTGCAGGTCGTGCCGCTGTACTTCGAGCTCGACGGCACGTTCCCGAACCACGAGGCGAACCCGCTGGACCCGGCGAACCTGGTCGACCTGCAGAAGAACGTCGTCGCGGTGGGCGCGGACCTCGGGCTGGCCTTCGACGGCGACGCCGACCGCTGTTTCGTCGTCGACGAGCGGGGCGAGCCGGTCAGCCCGAGCGCGATCACCGCGCTGGTCGCCGTCCGCGAACTGGCCCGGGCCCGGGCGAACGGCGAGACCGACGCCGCAGTGATCCACAACCTGATCACCTCGCGGGCCGTGCCGGAGATCGTCACCGAGAACGGCGGCCGTCCGGTGCGCACCCGCGTGGGGCACTCGTTCATCAAACAGACGATGGCCGAGACCGGCGCCGTCTTCGGCGGGGAGCACTCGGCGCACTACTACTTCCGCGACTTCTGGCGCGCCGACTCCGGGATGCTGGCCGCTCTGCACGTCCTCGCCGCGCTCGGTGAGCAGGACGGTCCGCTCTCGGCGCTGATGGCCGACTACAGCCGTTACGCCGCCTCCGGCGAGATCAACTCGACGGTGCAGGACCAGGGCGGCCGGGTGGCGGCGGTCCGGGAGCGCTACGCCGGCCGTGACGGTGTCGAGTTCGACGAGCTGGACGGGCTCACCGTCCGGCTGCCGGACGGATCGTGGTTCAACCTGCGGGCCTCCAACACCGAGCCGCTGCTGCGGCTCAACGTCGAGGCCGCGGACGTTGACGCGGTCGCCGCGCTGCGCGACGACGTCCTGGGTGTCGTCCGGGCCTGATGCACCCGTCCGCGGGCCCGACGCACGCCCCGCGGGGTACCCGGACGGACCCGGCGGCGACCCGCTGCGCCTGGCAGCATCGCGGTACACCGCCGCCGCCGATCAACTCGTCAATGGAAAGAGGAGGACCGTGGCCGTTCAGCTCGACCCGCAGCTGCTGGAGATCCTGGCGTGTCCGTGCGACGAGCACGCCCCGCTCCTCGTCGGCGCGCCCGACGACCCGCAGGCCGACGTGCTGACCTGCACGTCGTGCGCCCGCCGGTTCCCCGTCGTCGACGGCATCCCGGTGCTGTTGCTGGATGAGGCACTGGATCCCAACGGTGGTGGGTGAATCGGTGCTCGACGACACCCTGCTGGCCGACCCGGGCGCGCTGGCCGCCATCGACACCGGTGGCGTGCTGCGTGCGGCGGCCACCGCCGGGGCCCAGGTCCGCTCCGCCGCCCAGGCCGCGCAGGAGGCCGGAGTCGCGGGGCTGGGCGGTCACCGCCCGCGGGCCCTGGTGCTGCTGCGCCGTCCGGGCGCGTCGGTCTCGGCCGCCGGCATCCTCGCCGCGCTGCTCGGGCCGGGCTGCCCGGTCCCGGTGGTGCTCGCCGACAGCGCGCCGGGCTGGATCGGCCCACTCGACGTCGTGCTGGCCCACACCGCCGACGCCACCGACGCCGAGCTGGCCGACAGCGTGGCCCGCTCCGTGCGGCGCGGCGCGGAGGTCGTCGTGTCGGCTCCCGGCGACGGTCCGGTGGCATCGGCCGGTGCCGGGCGGGTGCGCCTGGTCGAGCCGCGCATCCCGGTGCCGACGGGGCTGGATCTGCCCCGCGCGCTGGCCGTCGGACTCGTCACCGTGTCGGCCCTGGACCTGCTCGACCCTGTTCTGGACCCGGGCCTCGACGCGCTGGCCGACGAGCTCGACGCGGAGGCCGAGCGCAACCAGCCCGGTCACGAGCCGTTCATGAACCCGGCGAAGTCGCTGACCCTGCGACTGGCCGAGCACACACCGTTGCTGTGGGGTACCGACCCCCTCGCGGCCGCGGTCGCCGAGCACGCCGCGTGCGCGCTCGCGACGCACGCCGGGATCGTGGCGCACGCCTCGGACGTGGCCCGGGCCGTGACCGCGACCGGGCTGCTGCGCGCCCTGACGGCGGCCGCGGCCGGGAACGACATCTTCCGCGACCCGTTCGACGATCCGACCGCCGCCGCGGAGGCGCCGCCCCCGCGGCTCGTGCTGCTCGCGACCGGGGAGGACGACCCGGCACAGATCACCCTGCGCCGCACCGGTCGGAACTGGCCCGCCGCGGACCTGCTGCATCCGGTCGACGAGATCGCCCGCGGGACCCGGCACGCGGCGTTGCTGAGGGCGGCCGTGCTGGCCTCCCGGTTCGACGTCACGGCGGCATATCTGGGACTGGCCACCCGTACCATCGAGCCGGCCTGAGCCGGCCCCGACGAGGAGTACCGAGCACGGTGGAGCTGCTGGACAATCCAGTACGTCCCTACGCCTGGGGATCCCGGACGGTGATCGCGGAGCTCCTCGGCGAGCCGGTGCCCTCGCCGCACCCGCAGGCCGAGCTGTGGCTCGGGGCCCACCCGGCCGACTCGTCGCGTCTGGTACAGCCCGACGGACACACGATCTCCCTGCTCGACGCCGTCGCGGCCGAGCCGCAGCGGCTGCTGGGCAGCGACCGGGCCGGGCGCTGGGACGGGCGGCTCCCGTTCCTGCTCAAGGTGCTCGCCGCGGACGAGCCGCTGAGCCTGCAGGCCCACCCGAGCGCCGAGCAGGCGGCGAGCGGGTTCGAGCGCGAGAACGCCGCCGGGATACCGCTGGATGCCGCCGACCGCAACTACCGGGACGCCAGCCACAAGCCGGAGATCATCTGCGCGCTCACGGAGTTCCACGCCCTCGTCGGCTTCCGTGACGCGGTGACGAGTGTGCGCCTGCTGAGCGCGCTGGACGTGCCCGAGCTGGCGGCGTACACCGACCTGCTCGCCGCCCAGCCGGGGCCGGACGGCCTGCGAGCGCTGTTCACGACGTGGATCACCTTGCCGCAGTCGGTACTCGACGAGCTCGTGCCGGCGCTGCAGCGGGGGTCGATACGGCTGGCGGGCGCGGACGGCGAGTTCCAGGCCGAGGCCCGTACCGTTCTCGAGCTGTCCGAGCGCTACCCCGGCGACGCCGGGGTACTGGCCGCGCTGCTGCTCAACCGCATCGTCCTGCAGCCGGGCGAGGCGCTGTACCTGCCGGCGGGGAACCTGCACGCGTACCTGTCGGGTGCCGGGATCGAGCTGATGGCCAACTCCGATAACGTGCTGCGCGGCGGCCTGACCCCGAAGCACGTCGACGTCCCCGAACTGCTGCGGGTGCTCGACTTCGCGGCCGGCCCGCCGCCGGTGTGCACCGGCCGGACCGAGTGCGGTTGGGTCCGGTACGACACCCCCGCCGACGAGTTCCTGCTGCGACGCTGCGAGGTGGCCACGCGGCTGCCGGGCATCCGGGTGCCCGACGGCGGGCCACGGATCATGGTCTGCACCGGGGGCGCGGTGTGCCTGCGGGCGGGCGGACGGGCCGTGGGGCTGCGCCGGGGGCAGTCGTTGTTCCTGGCGGCGGCGGACCGCGGGATAGTCATCGAGTCGGCCGTCCCGGGTACCCAGCTCTTCCTGGCCAGCGACGGCCTGGGGGCCTGAGGCCGATCCCCGGAATGCGCCCGCGGGAGCGCGGGGCTCGGGGTGAGTCACTGCGGCTAGGGTCTCGCTCAGCAGCACCCGAAACGGCGAGGAGTACCCAGTGTCAGCGAGCGGTGGAACCAGAGCGATCATCGCGGCCCTGCTGGCCAACGCGGGTATCGCAGTGGCCAAGTTCATCGGATACCTCATCACCGGCTCGTCGTCGATGCTGGCCGAGGCGGTGCACTCCGTCGCCGACACCTCGAACCAGGGCCTGCTGCTGCTCGGTGGCAAGCGGGCGAAGCGCGCGGCGACGTCCGAGCACCCCTTCGGGTACGGCCGGGACCGGTACTTCTACTCCTTCGTCGTCGCCCTGCTGCTGTTCAGCCTCGGCTCGGTGTTCGCGATCTACGAGGGCGTCCACAAGCTGCAGCATCCCGAGCCGCTGACCACCCCGATCGTCGCGGTGATCATCCTGCTCGTCGCGATCGGTCTGGAGACCTTCTCCTTCCGCACGGCCATCCAGGAGTCCCGCCCGCTCAAGGGCAACGGCACCTGGTGGCAGTTCATCCGGCAGTCCAAGGTTCCGGAGCTGCCGGTGGTGCTGCTGGAGGACTTCGGGGCCCTGGTCGGCCTGATCCTGGCTCTCGGGGGCGTCGGGCTGACCGTGCTCACCGGCAACCCCGCCTGGGACGCGGTGGGCACGCTGTGCATCGGAGCCCTGCTCGGGGTCATCGCGATCATCCTGATCATCGAGATGAAGAGCCTGCTGATCGGTGAGGGCGCGGTAGCGCCGGTGCTCGCGAAGATCGTCGGGGAGCTCGAGGCAGACCCGCGGGTGCAGCGCGTGATCCACATCAGGACGCAGTACCTCGGCCCCGAGGAGCTGCTCGTCGCGGCCAAGATCGCGCTCACCCCGGGGCTGCCGCTCGAGGAGGTGGCGCGGGCCATCGACGACGCCGAGCGCAGGGTGCGCAAGGCCGTCCCGGACGCTCGGATCATCTATCTCGAGCCCGATCTCGAGCGCACGCCCGTCGCGAGCTGAGCGGCGGCCGGGCACCGGGTCGTCGCGGCGCGGGTGCCCCCAGCACTGGCTCCGTGGGGACGACCGTCGTACCGTCCCGGCATGACGGTCGGGGGCAGACAGGTCGGCATCATGCGGACCAAGTCGGTGGAGCAGTCCATTCAGGACACCGATGAGCCGGACACCAAGCTGCGCAAGGATTTGACGACCTGGGACCTCATCGTGTTCGGGGTTGCGGTCGTCGTGGGCGCGGGCATCTTCACGCTCGCGGCGAGCACCGCCGGGGAGCGGGCCGGGCCGTCGGTCTCGCTGGCCTTCGTGCTCGCCGCGATCGCGTGCGGGCTCGCGGCGTTGTGCTACGCCGAGTTCGCCTCGACGGTCCCGGTGGCCGGCAGCGCGTACACGTTCTCCTACGCGACGTTCGGTGAGTTCATCGCGTGGATCATCGGCTGGGATCTGGTGCTCGAGTTCGCGGTGGGCTCGGCGGTGGTGGCCAAGGGCTGGTCGGAGTACCTGCAGACGGTGTTCACCCAGTTCGGGCTGAACACGCAGACCGTGTTCGAGCTGGGTGCCCTGAGCCTGGACTGGGGGGCGTTGCTTCTCGTGATCGTGCTCGCCACCCTGCTCGCGCTGGGCACCAAGCTGTCCAGCCGGGTCAGCCTGATCTTCACCTCGATCAAGGTCGCCATCGTGCTGCTGGTCATCGTGGTGGGCATCGGCTACGTGAACACCGACAACTACAGCCCCTACATCCCGCCGGCGGCGCAGGGCGCCGAGGCGGAAGGGGGCATCAAGCAGTCGCTGCTGTCGCTGCTCGGCGGAGAGGGCAGCAGCACCTTCGGCATCTACGGACTGCTCGCCGCGGCGTCGATCGTGTTCTTCGCCTTCATCGGCTTCGACGTGGTGGCGACCACGGCCGAGGAGACGAAGAACCCGCAGAAGTCGCTGCCGCGCGGCATCCTGGGCTCGCTCGCGATCGTCACGGTGCTCTACGTGGCGGTCGCCCTCGTGCTCACCGGGATGGTGAGCTACACCCAGCTCGCCACGCAGCCCGACGGCACCCGGGCCACCCTGGCCACCGCGTTCGCCCAGCTCGGGGTGGACTGGGCGGCCACCGTGATCGCGATCGGTGCCCTCGCGGGTCTCACCACCGTGGTCATGGTGCTGATGCTCGGCCAGATCCGGGTGCTGTTCGCCATGTCGCGTGACGGGCTGCTGCCGCGCCCCCTGTCCCGCACCGGCGCCCACGGCACCCCGGTCAGGGCGACGTGGCTGGTCGGCGTCGTCGTCGCGATCGCCGCGACCTTCTTCCCGGCGGGCGAGCTGGAGCAGATGGTCAACATCGGCACCTTGTTCGCGTTCGTACTGGTGTCCGTCGGCGTGGTCATCCTGCGCCGGACCCGGCCGGACCTGCCCCGCAGCTTCCGGACCCCACTCGTCCCGCTGGTACCGATCCTGTCCGTGCTCGCCTGCCTGTGGCTGATGCTGAGCCTGTCGGTCGAGACCTGGCTTCGATTCGTGGTGTGGATGCTCGTCGGTGTCGCTGTGTACTTCCTCTACAGCCGTCGGCACTCCCGCCTCGGCCGGCGGATCGCCGTGGAGCGGGGGCAGGCCCCCGCCGACGCCTCGGGGTGATCGGAGCTTCCGGGTCCGTAGATGCCGTTGCGGTTATATAGCTGGCTCGGTATCTTCACTGCGTGACCGCTTTCGTCGCGCTCGCGGAGCCGACCCGGCGCCGGATCCTGGATCTGCTCCGGGAGCGCCCGCGGCTCGTCGGCGAACTCAGCGAGCAGCTCGGGCTCAGCCAGCCCGGCACGTCCAAGCACCTGCGGGTGCTCCGCGACGCCGGCCTGGTCCGGGTGCGGCCGGAGGCCCAGCGCCGCTGGTACGAGCTGGCGCCCGAGCCGCTCGCCGAGATCGACGCCTGGCTGGAGCCCTACCGGTGGATGTGGGCCGACCGGCTCGATGCGCTCGAGCGGCACCTGGACGACATGCCGGACGATCCCGCGGAGGAAGCATGAGCGAGACCCTGCGCAAGGTTGACGGCCGATCCGTGCTGCGGATGGAACGGCCGCTGGCCCACCCGCCGGAGAAGGTGTGGCGGGCGATCACCGAGCCCGCCCACGTCGACCGGTGGTTCCCGTTCGCCGTGAAGGTGGATCCGCGTGCGGGCGGCGCGATCAGGTTCGTGGGGCACGACGTGGGTGGCGGCCCCGAAACCGAGGGCGTGATCACCGACTTCGACCCACCGAAGGTCTTCGCCTACACCTGGGGCGAGGACCACCTGCGCTGGGAGGTCGTGGCGGACGGCACCGGCAGCGTCCTGGTCCTCACCCACACCTTCGACGACCACGCCGGGGCCGCGAGCTTCGCCGCGGGCTGGATGTCCTGCATCGGCGCCCTGGTCGAGGTGCTGGCCGGCGCGCCGGTCTCCCGGGCAGGCGACATGATCGCCACCCACGAGGCGTTCGTCGGGCGGTTCGGCCTCGACCGGGGCTCGGTCGAAGCCGGGGCCGACGGCTGGACGGTGCGGTTCGAGCGCCAGCTCACCCGCCCCGTCGACGCCACCTGGGCGGCCATCGGCGGCCCGGAGGCCGCCGTCGGCGCCCCCGCGCCCGCCGCGGCGACGGTCGACGCGGTGCCGGCGGGTCCGGTGTCCGCCGTGGAGGCGCCGGCCGCGCTCGAGTACGAGTGGCGGTCGGCGGGCCGCCCGGCCGGTCGGGTGCGCTGGGAACTCGAGCCGGGCACCGGGCACGGTGCCCGGCTGCTGCTGACCCAGACCGGGCCGGCGGCGCCGGAGGGGGAGCGCGACGCCGCCCTCGAGGCCTGGCGGACGCGGATCGAGAGCCTGGCGGCGGTGCTCGCCGCCCTGCCGCCGGGCTGAGGCGGTGCGGACGCTCCCCGCCGGGAGGCCCGGCCGGTGATCGGCGGGAGCGCTCCCGTCGCGGTGCTCCCGGTGCACGGGCGACAGAACCGGTGACGCCGGAAAGAGCCGGATCGGCTCTTTCCGGCGTCGCGCGGGGAGGCGCGGCTACTGCTGCGGACCGGCCATCTGGTAGCCGGCGAACTTGTCGCGCAGCGTCTTCTTGCTGAACTTGCCGACGCTGGTCTTGGGCACCTCGTCGATGAACTCGACCGCGTCGGGCAGCCACCACTTGGCCACCCGCGGCGTCAGGAACTCGATGATCTCCTCCGGCGTCACGGTCTCGCCGGGCTTGACCACCACGCACGCCAGCGGCCGCTCCACCCACTTCTCGTGCGGGATCGCGATCACGGCGGCCTCCGCGACCTTCGGGTGGGCCATGATCTCGTTCTCCAGCTCGACCGAGCTGATCCACTCGCCGCCGGACTTGACCAGGTCCTTGGTCCGGTCGACCAGCCGGACGAAGCCGTAGCGGTCCACCGACGCGACGTCACCGGTACGCAGCCAGCCGTCGGAGGTGAACTGCGCCCCACCGCCCTCGCCGCGGTAGTACTCGGACGCGATCCACGGGCCGGCGGCCTGGATCTCCCCCGTGGCGACGTCGTCCCAGGGCTGTTCCTCGCCGGAAGCCGGGTCGACGAGCCGGATGTCGACCAGCGGCACCGGCTGGCCCTGACGGGCCCGCGCGTCGGCCCGGGCGGACTCGTCCCACGCGTCGTGGTGCGAGCGTGCCGTGGACATCGTCGCGATCGGGGAGGTCTCCGTCATGCCCCAGGCGTGCAGCATCGGCAGCCCGATCTTCTCCCGGTAGGCCTCCGACAGCGCGCGCGGCACCGCCGACCCACCGCAGAGAATCGTGCGCAGCGACGACAGGTCGTAGTCATCGAGCATCGGTAGCGCGCCCATCCAGATCGTCGGGACGCCGCCGGTCACCGTGACCTTGTGCTCGGCGAGCAGCCCGAGAATCGCCTGCGGGGTCATGTTCGGCCCGGGGAACACGATGTCCGTGCCGGCCAGCAGGCAGCCGTAGGGCAGGCCCCAGGCGTTGGCGTGGAACATCGGCACCACCGGGAGCACGACGTCGCGCTCGGACAGCGCGGCCCCGTCCGCGATCAGCGAGATCAGCGAATGCAGCACCGTCGAGCGGTGGCTGTAGACCACGCCCTTCGGGTTGCCGGTGGTGCCGGACGTGTAGCACATCGCCGCCGCGGTGTTCTCGTCCTCGACCTCGAACCGGCCCTGGTACGGCTCGGCGGCGGCGAGCAGTTCCTCGTAGTCCAGGATCCGCGGGTCGTCCGGGATCTCGACGTCCGCGCCGTCGTCGATCACGACGTAGTGCCGCACGGTGGAGAGCTTGTCCACCAGCGGCCACAGCAGCGGGAGCAGCGAACGGTCGACGAAGACGACCTCGTCCTCGGCGTGGTTGGCGATGTAGACCAGTTGCTCGGGGAACAGCCGGATGTTGAGCGTGTGCAGCACCCGCCCGGTGCAGGGCGCGGCCATGTAGAGCTCCAGATGGCGGCCGGTGTTCCAGCAGAAGGTCGCCACCCGCCCGTCGTCACTGACACCCAATGAGTCCAGCGCGGTGGCGAGCCGGCGGACCCGATGCGCCCACTCCGCGATCGTCGTGGACACCTCGCCGCCGGCGGTCGCGGTGACGATCGACTTGTGTCCGAACAGCTGCTCCGCCCGGTGGAAGACGTGGGGCAGCGAGAGTGGCCGCTGCTGCATGAGTCCGTGCATCGGATCTCCTGAATCAAACGCCGAGAGTGCCTGTGTGCTCCGTCACCGCGGAACCGTACCGGTTCGGGTGAAGATCCCCGAAGTTCGCGAATCGCCATGGCCGTGCGATCGCTCGTTCGCGGCGCACGCCGCGCCGCCGGGCCAGTAGGCTCAACGCTCATGACACCCACCGGATCGCAGGCCGCGTCGGTCTGCTTGGACGTGGGTTCTACCTGGACCAAGGCCGTGCTCATCCATCCCGACGGCGGCCTCGCCGGCTTCGCGGAGCACCCCACGACCCCGTCCGACGTGCTCGCGGGGATGGATGCGGCGGTCCGTGCGGTCACCGCGTGCGGTCCGCCGGGCTGCACCGCCCAGCCCGAACTGTTCGCGTGCTCCTCGGCCGGCGGTGGGCTGCGGCTCGCGGTCGTCGGCAACGACACGATCGCGTCGACCGAGGCCGGGCACCGGGTGGCACGGTCCGCGGGTTCGCACGTCGTGCACGTGCACAGCGGGCCCCTGGAGGCCTCCGACGTCCGCACCCTGCGCAGCCACCGTCCGGGGGTGGTGCTGCTGCTCGGCGGCGCCGACGGCAGCGACCCGACGGTGATGCTGCACAACGCCGGACGGCTGGCCCGGGCCCGGGTGCGCTACCCGATCGTGCTGGCCGGCAACGTCGAGGCTCAGCAGGACGCGCTCGCCCTGCTGCGGGCGACCGGCCGGACCGTGGTGGCCTGCGACAACGTGCTGCCCGAGCCCGGCCGGGTGGTCCCCGGTCCGGCCCGGGCCGCGGTCGCGGGTGTCTTCGCCCGGCACGTCCTCGGTGGCCGCGGACCGGCCGCGGCCCCCCGGTTCCGCCGGCTCGTCCGGGTGGTGACCCCGGAGGCCGTCGGTCGTGGCGCGGCCGAACTCGCCCGGATCACCGAGTCGGGGGTGCTGGTGGTCGACGTCGGCTGTACCACCACGGACGTGCACTCCGCGCCGGTCGGCGGTGTCGGCACCGGGCCGGTGCACCGGACCGTCGAGGGCGACCTCGGTGTCCGTTCCGCCGCCGGCGGCGTGCTGCTGGAGGGCCAGGCCGAGGGCATCGTCGACCCGGTGGAGGCCGACCTGCTGGCGCTCACCGTCGAGCGGATGGCGACCGAGGTCGGCTACGTGCCGCGCGACCCCGGCAGCGCGGCCGAGGACCGCCGGATCGCGGCGCTCGCCGCGATCATCGCCGTCCGCCGGCACCTGCGGGGGCATGACGACGCGGGCCGTGACGTCGGCCTGCTCGTGCTCTCGGGCGGGGTCTTCCGGCAGCGTGACCCGGACGGGCTCGGCGCGGTGATCGCGACCGTCCGGGCCGACCCGGTACTCGCGCCCCTACTGGCCGGGGTGCCGGTGGTGGTGGATGCCGACTTCGCGGTGGCGCCGGCCGGCCTGCTGGCCGCGCACGACCGGACCGCAGCCGCCGAGGCGCTGCTGCGCAACCACCTGCTGAGCTGAGATCCTGGGACTGCGCCCACGGTCCGTGCCCGCTCCGGGCGGTCTTCCTCACCCGCGTTGGACGCGCCGAAGCTCCGCCCACCCGGGTAGCGTGACCGGTCGGACTGTGCCACAAGGAGGCCTAACCCCACATGACCGCAACGACCGAGACCACCGATCCGACCGGTCGGCTGCAGACGCGCAACGGGATCGACTTCGCCGTCGCCGATCTGGGGCTGGCGGAGTTCGGCCGCAAGGAGATCCGGCTCGCCGAGCACGAGATGCCCGGGCTGATGGCGCTGCGTCGGGAGTACGCGGAGGCGCGGCCGCTGCACGGGGCCCGGATCGCCGGCTCACTGCACATGACGGTGCAGACCGCGGTGCTGATCGAGACCCTGGTGTCGCTCGGCGCCGATGTGCGCTGGGTGTCGTGCAACATCTTCTCCACCCAGGACCACGCGGCCGCGGCGATCGTCGTGGGCCCGCACGGCGCGCCGGAGGAGCCCAAGGGCGTGCCGGTGTTCGCCTGGAAGGGCGAGACGCTGCCGGAGTACTGGTGGGCGACGGAGCAGCTGTTCAACTTCCGTGACGCGGACGGCGAGATCGTCGGCCCGAACATGATCCTCGACGACGGCGGCGACGCCACGCTGCTGGTGCACAAGGGCGTCGAGTTCGAGACCACCGGCGTGGTCCCCACCGTCGACGACGACGACCTCACCGTCGCCGAGGAGTACCGGATCATCCTCGACACGCTGCGCCGCTCGCTGGCGGCCGACCCGCAGCGCTGGACCCGGGTGTCGGCGGACATCCGCGGGGTCACCGAGGAGACCACCACCGGCGTGCACCGGCTCTACCACCTGGCCGAGCAGGGCCAGCTGCTGTTCCCGGCGATCAACGTCAACGACTCGGTCACCAAGAGCAAGTTCGACAACAAGTACGGCATCCGGCACTCGCTGATCGACGGCATCAACCGGGCCACCGACGTGCTGATCGGCGGCAAGGTCGCGGTCGTGGCTGGCTACGGCGACGTGGGCAAGGGCTCCGCGGAGGCGCTCTCGGGGCAGGGTGCGCGGGTCATCGTGGCCGAGGTCGACCCGATCTGCGCGCTGCAGGCGCTGCTCGAGGGCTTCCAGGTCGCGCGGCTCGACGACGTGATCGGCCAGGCCGACCTCGTCATCACCACGACGGGCAACAAGGACATCGTCACCGTCGAGCACATGGCGAAGATGAAGCACCAGGCGATCCTGGGCAACGTCGGCCACTTCGACAACGAGATCGACATGGCCGGCCTGGCCCGCTACCCGGGCATCCGCCGGATCAACATCAAGCCGCAGGTCGACGAGTGGGTGTTCCCGGACGGGCACTCGATCATCGTGCTGTCCGAGGGCCGGCTGATGAACCTGGGCAACGCCACCGGTCACCCGTCGTTCGTCATGTCGAACAGCTTCTCCAACCAGGTGATCGCGCAGATCGAGCTGTTCACCAAGCACGAGGAGTACAGCAAGGACGTCTACCGGCTGCCGAAGATCCTCGACGAGAAGGTCGCGCGGATCCACGTGCAGGCGCTGGGCGGCGAGCTGACCAAGCTCACCAAGGACCAGGCCGAGTACATCGGCGTCGACGTCGAGGGTCCGTTCAAGCCCGAGCACTACCGCTACTGATCCACCTGCCGAGGGGGCCGGGGCCGGGCGTCCCGGCCCTCTCGGCGTCCCGGAACGCGGTTCCGACGTCCCGCGCCAGGATGTTGCCCAGGTCGAGCGGCCCGGACGGGGCCTCCGCGGCCGGCGTGGCCGGCTCGCGCGGCCCCCCGGCAGCCCTGCGGTGACGTCGGCGAGCGCACGGGCCGCCCGGTCAGGACACCGGCGCCGTCGGCCCGCACCAGCGGCTGTGAGGTACCGGCCGACCCGGCGCCGCGGACGCGCGCCCCGACATGCCCGAGCCGAGGGTGACGGCGGTGCAGGGTCAGCGATTGCTGACTTGAGTCTGGAGCGCCTGTGATCAGCGACGCAGGAGGGGCCGCCGACATAGGCTGATCTCATGTCTGCGCTGCAGCAGGAGAGCTGCGACGGCGACGGGTGGGCGTTCTGCGCCCAGGGTCACCGGCACTGGGGCGTCTTCGGCGCGTCCGGCCTGCTGGTGCGTCACCGTGACGAGAACGCCGTCGAGCGGATCCTGCTGCAGCATCGCGCGGCCTGGAGCCACTACGGCGGCACCTGGGGTGTCCCGGGTGGCGCCCGGCGCCCGGCCGAGACGGCCGAGCAGGCGGCCCGCCGGGAGGCCGCCGAGGAGTCCGATCTGGACACCACGTCGTTGCCGGTCACCGGCGAGTTCGTCGACGACCACGGCGGCTGGTCCTACACCACCGTCGTCGTGCGGGCCCACCTGGCGGTCCCGGTCGCGGCCCGCGGTGGGGAGAGCGTCGAGCTGCGGTGGGTGCGCGCCGACCGCCTCCACGAACTGGAGCTGCACCCGGGGTTCGCCGCGAGCTGGCCCCACCTGCGCGACCGGGGCTGACCCACCGTGGGCGGTGACGGCGGCCCGAACGGCGTTGTCCGCTCACGGTAGTTTCGCCGGGTGGGACGGCTGATCGTCATCGAAGGCCTGGACGGCGCCGGCAAGCGCACGCTCTCCGACGCGCTGTGCGCCGCGCTGGCCGACCGAGGCGCCCGCACGGCGCGGATGGCCTTCCCCCGCTACGACGACGACGTGCACGCCGAGCTCGCCCGCGACGCGCTCTACGGCCGGCTCGGCGACGGGGACGCCGTCGCCGGGTCGGTGCACGCGATGGCGCTGCTGTTCGCCCTCGACCGCCGCGCCGCCGCCCCCGGCCTGCGCACCGCGCTGGACACCCACGACGTGGTGCTCGTCGATCGCTACGTCGCCTCCAACGCGGCCTACTGCGCCGCGCGGCTCGAGCAGGACGCCGGCGGCGAGATCGTCGGCTGGGTGCGGGCGCTGGAGATCGAGCGCTTCGGCATCCCGGTCCCGGACCGGCAGCTGCTGCTGGCGGTCCCGGGGGAGGTGGCCGCCGAGCGGGCCCGGCACCGGGCGCGCACCGAACCCGGCCGGGAGCGTGACGCCTACGAGGCCGACGCTGCGCTGCAGCGGCGCACCGACGCCGTCTACCGCGGGCTCGCGGCGGCGTCCTGGCTCAGCCCCTGGACGGTGCTCGACGGGGCCTGCTCCCCGGACACCGCAGCCCTGGCCGATCGGCTGCTCGGGTAGCGGCCCGGCGGGTCCGGGGCGAGAGGCCCTCGGGAAATGGGATGCTGATCCGCATGAAGTCGCGCGTGCTGGTGGTCGACGACGACCCGGCGTTGGCGGAGATGCTGACCATCGTGCTCCGGGGGGAGGGCTTCGACACCGCTGTCGTCGGTGACGGCACCCGGGCATTACCCGCCGTCCGCGAGCTGCGGCCCGACGTGGTGCTGCTCGATCTCATGCTCCCCGGCATGAACGGCATCGACGTCTGCCGTGCCATCCGGTCGGAGTCCGGCGTCCCCATCGTGATGCTCACGGCGAAGAGCGACACGGTCGACATCGTGCTCGGCCTGGAGTCCGGTGCCGACGACTACGTGGTCAAGCCGTTCAAGCCCAAGGAGCTGGTCGCCCGGATCCGGGCGCGGGTGCGGCGCACCGAGAACGAGCCGGCCGAGCACCTGTCGATCGGGGACGTGACCATCGACGTCCCCGCGCACCAGGTGAACCGCAACGGCGAGAACATCGCGCTGACCCCGCTGGAGTTCGACCTGCTCGTGGCGCTGGCCCGCAAGCCCCGCCAGGTGTTCACTCGCGAGGTGCTGCTCGAGCAGGTGTGGGGCTACCGGCACGCCGCCGACACCCGGCTGGTGAACGTGCACGTCCAGCGACTGCGGTCCAAGGTCGAACGCGACCCGGAGCACCCCGAGGTGGTTCTGACCGTCCGCGGGGTCGGCTACAAGGCCGGACCTCCGTGACGAACGGAGCCGGATGACCGGTCCGATCCCGTCCCGGGGGGTCGCGGCGCGGGCCGTCCGCCGGATGGCCCGGTCGGCGCCGGGCGTCCGCCTGCGTCGCGGCGTGGCGCACACCGGGCAGCTGGTCCACGAGGTCCGCTCGGCCTTCGCCGCGGCGTGGCGGCGCTCCCTGCAGCTGCGGGTCGTGGTCAGCACGCTCGCGCTGTCCACCGCGGTGGTCGTCGTCCTGGGCCTGGTGCTCCAGACCCAGATCGCCGAACGACTCGTGCAGGGCAAGTTCGACGCCGCACTCGTGCAGGCCGACTCCGGCCGCGCGGTCCTGGAGCGTGATCTCTCCGGCGTCGACCCGGATCGCGAGGGCGCCCAGGGCACCCTCAACAACGCGCTGGACCGGCTGACGAACACGAGCCTGGCCGCGCAGCCGGGTTCGCCGACGGCGGGGGAGTTCCGCGCCGTGCTCACGACCGGATCGGGCAGTGGCACGGAGATCTCGGCGGGCACGGTCGAGGACGTCCCGGCCGACCTGATGCACGCGGTCGCCCAGGGCGGGCTGGCCACGAAGTACTCCGCGGTCGCGGACATGCCGACCCTGATGATCGGGCAGCCGATCCGTACCGCGGGCCGTGACCTGCAGTTCTATCTGCTGTTCCCGCTCGATGCCGAGCAGCGCACGCTCGGCCTGGTGCAGAGCACGCTGATCGTCGGCGGGCTGGTCCTGATCCTGCTGCTGGCCGGTATCACCAGCCTGGTGACCCGGCAGGTGGTGCGCCCGGTCCGGCAGGCCGCCGAGGTGGCCGAGCGCTTCGCCGACGGCCACCTCGACGAGCGCATGCCGGTGCACGGGGACGACGAGGTGGCCCGGCTCGCGGAGTCCTACAACGAGATGGCGGGCAGCATCCAGAGCCAGATTCGTCAGCTCGAGGAGTTCGGGGCGTTGCAGCGGCGTTTCACCTCCGACGTCAGCCACGAGCTGCGCACCCCGCTGACCACCGTCCGGATGGCCGCCGACGTGCTCTACGCCTCCCGCGACGAGCTGCTCCCCGCGCTGCGCCGCAGCTCGGAGCTGCTGGTCAACGAGCTGGACCGCTTCGAGGCGCTGCTCGGCGACCTGCTGGAGATCAGCCGCCTCGACGCCGGGGTGGCCGAGCTGGGGGCCGAGCGGCTGGACATGCACGGGGTGGTCTCGCGGGCGGTGGAGGCGGTGCGCGGCCTGGCCGAGGAGAGCGGCACCCCGCTGGAGCTCGACCTGCCGGTCGAGGTGTTCGCCGAGGTGGACCCGCGCCGGGTCGAGCGGATCGTGCGGAACCTGGTGGCCAACGCGATCGACCACGGGGAGGGCCGGCCGGTCCGGGTCACCCTCGGCTCCGACGAGCACACCGTCGCGGTCCTCGTGCGCGACGAGGGCGTCGGCCTGCGTCCGGGCGAGGCGGGCCTGGTGTTCAACCGGTTCTGGCGGGCCGAGGAGTCCCGGGCGAGGCGCAGCGGGGGCAGCGGACTCGGGCTCTCGATCAGCCTGGAGGACGCCCGGCTGCACGGCGGGTGGCTACAGGCGTGGGGGGAGCCGGGAGTGGGATCGGCGTTCCGGCTGACCCTGCCGCGGACCGTCGGCGACGTCGTCACGTCGAGCCCGCTGCCGCTGGGTCCCGAGACGGGGACGCACGAGGTCCCGGATCCGGGCGAGCCGTCGTCGGTCCTGACACCACCGCTCGGCATCCCGCGACTCGCCGACGCCGAGGCCGGGTCCACCCCCGGCGGGTCGCCGGCCGCCGGCGACGAGCCCGCCGTGCGCCGCGCCGAGCCGGCGATCATGGAGGCGCGCCCGGTCAGCCAGGGCGGGGAGCGATGACGGGCGTCCGGGCGGGCGTGCGCTCCCGCGTGATGGCCGCCGTGGCCACCCTGCTGGTGGTCGCGGGGCTGGCCGGGTGTGCGAGCGTCCCGCAGAGCTCCTCGGTCCAGGTGCTGCGCAAGGTGACCGACGGCGAGGCGCCGGTGCTCCCGCCGGGCCCCGTCGACGGCAGCAACCCGCTCGACCTGGTGCGCGGGTTCGTCTATGCGTCCGGCAGCAGCGCCGACCGGCACGGCGCTGCCCGGCGCTTCCTCAGCGCGGAGGCCACCGGCTGGGACGACGCGTCCGGGCTGACCGTGCTCGACGAGCAGTTCGACACGGTCTATCCGCCGGCCCCGACCGAACCGGCGGCCGACACGACCACGGTGCGGATCCGCGGCAACCGGGTCGGCACCCTCACCCCCGCCGGTGCGTTCCAGCCCGACGAGGCCCCGGTCGAGGTCGACGTGACGGTGGTGCGCCGGGACGGCCAGTGGCGGATCAGCAGGTTGCCCGACGGCGTGCTCGTGCGGCTCTCGGACTTCCGGTCGAACTACCGGACGGTGAAGACCTACTTCGTGGACCCGATCCGCCGGACCACCGTGACCGACCTACGCTACCTGCCGACCGTGCCCGCGCGCGCCCAGGCCTCGCGGACCGTCGAACTGCTGCTTGCGGGACCGTCGAGCGCACTGGCCGGCGCCGCGGTCAGCCAGCTGCCGCCTGCGGCGCGGCTGCGCTCCAACGTCGCGCAGAGCCCGGACGGAGCGGTCATCGTCGACCTGACCCAGGTCGGCGACCTCGACGAGCAGGCCCGCCGGCTGCTGGCCGCCCAGATCGTGCTGTCACTGTCCGAGGTGAACGTCGGCGCCGTCCGGGTGCTGATCGACGGCGCCCCGCTGCTGCCCGAGCGCACCGACCTGACCCGCGACGACGTCGCCGGGCTCGCCGCCGAGGTCCAGCCGCGCGCCGACGTGCCGGGGCTGCTGGTCGCCGGGGGCCGGGTCCGGCAGCTGACCGGCGCCGACCCGGGAGCACCGGTCCCGGGGCCGGCCGGCAACGGGGCCTTCGACGTGATGTCGGCCGCCACGACCGCCGACGGGCAGCGGCTCGCCGTGATCTCCCGGGAACCCGGTCGGCAGCGGTTGCTGATCGGCACCCCGGAGGGCGCCCTGCAGGGGGTCGAGCTCGGCGCCGGTAGCATGACCCGGCCCTCCTGGACGCCGACGGGCGCGGAGGTGTGGACCGTGCTCGACGGCGCGGTCGTCGCCCGGGTGCTGGTCGACACCGGCGGCGCCACCCGGACGGGACAGGTCAACAGCGCCGAGCTCGCGGCGCTCGGTCCCATCCAGGACCTGCGGCTGTCCCGCGACGGGTTGCGCGTCGCGGCGGTCGTCGGCGGTCGGCTGGTGACGGCGGCCGTCGCGCGCACCGGCGACGGCGAGGTCGCGATCCGCAATGTCCGCCGGCTGCGGGTCGCCGATCTGGGCGAGGTCGTCGCGGTGGACTGGCGCGCTGCCGAGTCCGTGCTGGTGGTGAGCAAGCGGACCGATCGCCCGGTGTCGCTCGTCTCGGTCGACGGCCTGAGCTGGCAGCTCGTGCCGAGCAGCAACCTGACGCCGCCGCTGCAGGCGGTGGCCGCCGCGCCGAGCCGCCCGCTGCTGGTGGCCGACCAGGGTGGGGTGTGGAGCTTCTCCGGCGGAGAGCTGGACACCTGGCGTCGGGTCGTGGGCGGGATGCCCGACGCGGTGCCCCTCTACCCGGGCTGAGTGGGTCGCGGGTGACGGCCGGTCACCGGCTCCGGGCCCGCGGGCTGTGGACAACCGCCGCCGCTTCGCGCCGGGTCGTCGGTCCGGCGCGTCATGCTCGGATCATGAGTTCCCGAAAGCTCGTAGCCGGCTCGGCCGGCGGGCTGGTCGACCTACTGCTGCCGAGCGGCTGCGGTGGTTGCGGCGAGCCGGGGGTGTCATGGTGCGGAGACTGCGCCGCGCGCCTCGGCGCGCCGTTGCACGTGGCGCTGCAGGGCGGGCCCGCGGTGCTCGCCGTCGGGCGGTACCGGGGCCCGCTGCGGGCCGCGCTGCTCGGCTACAAGGAACGCGGGCGCCGCGATCTGGGCCCGCCGCTGGCGGCGCTGCTCGCCGCCGCGGTCGCGCCGGCGGTCCCGCGCGACGGGCCGCTCTGGCTCGTGCCGGCGCCGTCGCGGCCGGCGGCGGCCCGTGCCCGCGGCGGTGACCACGTGCTGCGGCTGTGTCGCGGGCTCGCCGCCGCGCTGGCCGTCGCGGGATACCAGGTCGAACCGGCACGGGCGCTGCGGCTGGCCCGGCGGGCGCGCGACTCGGTGGGCCTCGACGCGGACCAGCGCAGCGCCAACCTGGCCGGCCGGCTCCGGGTGCGCGCGGCCGGGTTGCCGCCACCGGGTGCCGGTGCGTCCCGGGTGCTGCTCGTGGACGACGTGGTGACCACCGGGGCGACGCTCCGGGCGTGCCGGGACGCACTGGCCGGGGCCGGCGTGGGGGTGGGTGCGGCGCTGGTGCTGTGTGATGCCACGGGCCGCGCCGGGCGATGATCGCCGGCCGGCCGGGCGGGGAGATCACGGCGGAATCGGCGTCCCGACAGCCCTTGGAAAATACCGGTTGTGGGCCGCGGCCGACATGTCGTTCGGCGCTTCCACCTGGTCCGGTGTGACTGGTAGCTCGGCTCTGTTGCCGGAACGTGGTGGCGACTACCGTGCTAGCAACCCGTTGTGAACGCCCCAACAGGAGGAAGCACCGATCGCGCGTCCGGGGCGGGGTACCCCGGTCGCACCTGCAACTCAGAGCCCGACGCTGAGAGCGAGGGAAGTCCGAGTGGAGATCGTTGTCACCGGCCGGAACGTCGAGGTCCCGGACCATTTCCGGGTTCGCGTCGAAGAGAAGGTCGCCCGTCTGGAACGGTACGACCACAAGATCCTCAGAATGGAAGTCGAACTCTTCCACGAACGTAATCGCCGGCAGTCGAAGAGCTGTCAGCGAATAGAGATCACGGGGCGTGGATGCCTCCCGGTGGCGCGCGCGGAGGCGTGCGCGCAGGACTTCTACGCGGCGCTGGATGCGGCCGTCGGGAAGTTGGAGGAAAGGCTGCGCCGGCAGCACGACCGGCGCCGGGTGAACCCCCGCCGGGCCCGGGTCATGGTCGGGCGCGGTGGTCCGGCCGCGATCGGGGTGCTGGAGGACATCGACATCGACATCGACCTCGAGGTGGACGTCGATGTGGACGTGAACGCGGACGTGGACGTGGATGTGGACATCCCAGCCCCGCGAGCCAGCGGTGAGGACCTGCCCGAGACCGGCGACGTCGGCAGCAGGCCGGGCCGCGTCGTGCGCCGCAAGGTGCACACCGCCGAACCCATGAGCATCGACGAGGCGTTGTCCCGCATGGAACTCGTCGGGCACGACTTCTATCTGTTCTCCGACGCCGAGAGCGGTGAACCCTCCGTCGTCTACCGTCGCAAGGGCTACGACTACGGAGTCATCACTCTGACTCGCTGACCCACCCACACCGAGGAATCACGGGGCGGTACCGGACGCGTGACACGGTCGGGTACCGCCCCGGCGGCGTTCACAGACCTCCACATCGGTGGTGCCTCTACCATGGGCGGGGCAGGGTGCCGTGGCACGGCGCGCTGCGCCATGACCGCGATCGGTGAGTGAGGTCGACCAGTGCCGTTCCTGAACCGTCTGCTGCGTGCCGGTGAGACGAAGCTGGTGAAGCGGCTCGGCAAGATCGCCGCTCACATCGACACGCTCGAGCCGGACGTGCAGGCGCTGTCCGACGCCGAGTTGCGAGCCAAGACCGATGAGTTCCGGGCGCGCTACGCCGAGGGGGAGGACCTCGACGAGCTCCTGCCCGAGGCCTTCGCCGTGGTCCGCGAGGCGGCGGTGCGGACCATCGGCCAGCGGCACTTCCCCGTACAGCTCATGGGTGGCGCGGCCCTGCACCTGGGCAACGTCGCGGAGATGAAGACCGGTGAGGGCAAGACCCTCACCTCGGTGCTGCCCGCCTACCTCAACGCGATCTCCGGCGACGGCGTGCACGTCGTCACCGTGAACGACTACCTGGCGAGGCGCGACGCGGAGAACATGGGCCGCATCCACCGCTTCCTGGGCCTGTCGGTCGGCGTGATCCTCTCGGAGATGACGCCCGCGCAGCGCCGCGAGCAGTACGCCGCCGACATCACCTACGGCACGAACAACGAGTTCGGCTTCGACTACCTGCGCGACAACATGGCCTGGAACAAGGCCGACCTGGTGCAGCGTGGGCACAACTTCGCGATCGTCGACGAGGCCGACTCGATCCTCATCGACGAGGCCCGCACGCCGCTGATCATCTCCGGTCCGGCCGAGCAGAGCGCCCGGTGGTACCAGGAGTTCGCGCGGATGGCGCCGATGCTCAAGCGCGACGTCCACTACGAGGTCGACGAGCGCAAGCGCACCATCGGCGTCACCGAGGACGGCGTGACCCTGGTCGAGGACCAGCTGGGCATCGACAACCTCTACGAGGCCGCGAACACCCCCCTGGTCGGCTACCTGAACAACGCCATCAAGGCCAAGGAACTGTTCAAGAAGGACAAGGACTACATCGTCCGCGACGGCCAGGTGCTGATCGTCGACGAGTTCACCGGCCGGGTGCTCGCGGGCCGGCGTTACAACGAGGGCATGCACCAGGCCATCGAGGCCAAGGAGGGGGTGGAGGTCCAGGCGGAGAACCAGACGCTGGCCACCATCACCCTGCAGAACTTCTTCCGGCTCTACGACAAGCTCTCCGGAATGACCGGTACCGCGCAGACCGAGGCGGCCGAGCTGCACCAGATCTACAAGCTGGGCGTGGTGCCGATCCCGACCAACCGGGACATGCAGCGCAAGGACCAGGCCGACCTCATCTACAAGACCGAGACGGCCAAGTTCGAGGCGGTCGCCGACGACATCGCCGAGAAGTACGAGGCCGGGCAGCCGGTTCTGGTCGGCACGACGAGCGTCGAGAAGTCGGAGTACCTGTCGAGGCTGCTGGTGCAGCGCCAGGTCCCGCACGAGGTGCTGAACGCGAAGCACCACGAGCGTGAGGCCGCGATCGTCGCGCAGGCAGGCCACGCCGGCGCCGTCACCGTCGCCACCAACATGGCCGGTCGTGGTACCGACATCGTGCTCGGTGGCAACCCGGAGTTCCTCGCCGACCTCGAGCTGCGCCGCCGTGGGCTCGACCCGGTGGAGAGCAGGGAGCAGTACGAGGCTGCCTGGGACGACGTGCTCGCGGCGATGAAGGCTCAGGTCGCCGCGGAGGCCGAGGAGGTCAAGGCGGCCGGCGGGCTCTACGTGCTGGGCACCGAGCGGCACGAGTCCCGGCGCATCGACAACCAGCTGCGCGGGCGGTCCGGCCGCCAGGGCGACCCGGGCGAGTCCCGATTCTACCTGTCCCTGGGCGATGACCTGATGCGCCGGTTCAACGGCCAGATGGTCGAGTCGATCATGAACCGGTTCAACCTGCCGGACGACGTCCCGATCGAAGCGGGCATGGTCACCAAGGCCATCCGCAGCGCGCAGACCCAGGTCGAGCAGCAGAACTTCGAGATCCGCAAGAACGTCCTCAAGTACGACGAGGTGCTCAACAAGCAGCGCACCGTCATCTACGACGAGCGCCGTCGCGTGCTCGCGGGCGAGGACGTCAAGGACCAGATCCAGCACATGCTCTCCGACGTGATCAACGCCTACGTCGAGGGCGCCACGGCCGAGGGCTACGCCGAGGACTGGGACCTCGACAAGCTGTGGACGGCGCTGGGCACGCTCTACCCGATCTCGATCCGCTGGCAGGACCTCACCGACGGTGTCGACGAGGACGGAAACCTCGACGATCCGGGCGATCTCACCAAGGAGGCCCTGACCGCCGCGATCCTGGCCGACGCCGAGCGGGCCTACGCCGCCCGCGAGGCCGAGATGGACCAGATCATCGGCGCCCAGGGCGGCATGCGCGAGCTCGAGCGCCAGGTCCTGCTGCAGGTCATGGACCGCAAGTGGCGCGAGCACCTCTACGAGATGGACTACCTCAAGGAGGGCATCGGGCTGCGCGCGATGGCCCAGCGCGACCCGCTGATCGAGTACCAGCGCGAGGGCTACGACATGTTCGCCGCGATGCTCGAGGGCATCAAGGAGGAGGCCGTCGGGCACCTGTTCAACGTGCAGGTGCAGGTCGCGCAGCCGGCTCCCGCGCAGGCCCAGGCCGCCGAGGCCCAGCCCGCGGCCGCCGGCGTGCAGGCTGCGCCCGCGGCGGCCCCGGCTCCCCAGCAGGCCCCACCTGCTCGTCAGCCCGCCGCACCCGCTCGGCAGCAGCCCACACCGGCTCGCCGGCGGGCGGTACCGGGGCCCGCTGCGGGCCGCGCTGCTCGGCTACAAGGAACGCGGGCGCCGCGATCTGGGCCCGCCGCTGGCGGCGCTGCTCGCCGCCGCGGTCGCGCCGGCGGTCCCGCGCGACGGG
>NZ_JAAXKZ010000073.1 GCF_012911875.1 Pseudonocardia bannensis
GTCTTCGCGCGGGGCTTACGGGCCGGCTCGGGGGCTCCGGCGGGCTCCTCGACGGCCTCCGGGCTCTCGGCGTGCTCACCGTCGCCTTCGGCGTCGGTGGCGCGCGCGGACTGCCGGCGCCGCGACGGGCGGCGCAGCGGCACCGGCGGGGAGTCGGCGGCGAGATCGTCCTCGCCGTCGGCGTACTCGTCCTCGTCCTCGTCGAAGTCGTCGGTGTCGGAGTCGAGCGGGGGCTGCCCGAGCAGCCGGCGCACCCGGTCCGGCACCGCGCGCACCGGCGTCGCGGTGAGCACCAGGAACGCGTAGCCGGACAGCAGGACGAGCACCGGCACCGCGACCCACTCGGTCAGTCCGCTGGCCAGCGGGGTACCGCCCAGGTAACCGATCGCGCCGCCGCCCTCCGACCACTGCGCGGGGTCGTTCGGTGATCCGGAGAACAGGTGCACCAGGCCCAGCACACCGATCAGGAGCAGCAGCGTGCCCACCGCGATCCGCGGCCGGGCCTCCGGGTGCGCCTCGGTGGTCATCAGCACCACGCCGACTCCGAGCAGCACGACCGGCAGCAGCACCCCGGCGACCCCGACGATCGATCCGACCACGGCCGACAGGCCGTGGCCGACCGGGCCGCCCGCGCCCCACCACGCCCCGGCGGCGACGATCACGGCGAGCACGATGAACCCGACGCCCATGCCGTCGCGCCGGTGCGCGGGGTCGATCTCGCGGGTGCGACCGGCCGCCCGGCCGGCGCGCCGGCCCAGTTTCACCACGCCGCGGCCCACGGCGTCGATCCCGCGGTCGATCAGGTCCGGCCCACGCTGGGGCGGCGGCTTGCGCGCGGCGGGCTTGCGCTTCGTGGCCGGGCGGCGGGCCGCGGAGCCCGATCGGCCCGAGGACCTCGATCGCGACGCGGACGTGGATCGGGACGAACCGGACGCCCGCGTCGACCGCGAAGCGGCGTTCCTGCCCCCGGTCCCGCCGCCGGTCGTCGAGCGTCCTGCCATGGCGCACACGGTAACCCCGACGAGCTACCCATTTCGGTTCCGACGCACCCCCCGCGGCCCGGAGTGGCGTCTGCCGCAGCAGCCCGCGGTCCCGTGGCCGCGTGCAGCAGGCGGCAGCCCACGCACCCGTCGTAGCACCGGCGCTCGCGTTCGGGCGCGCGCCGCCGGCCCATCGCGGTCAGGGGCGGTGCGGCGTCAGGGGTGGGCGGTGTGCGGACCGCCCACCCCTGGACGGCTCAGACCGCGATCACCGTCGGGACGATCATCGGCCGGCGCCGGTAGGTCTCGCCGACCCACTTGCCGACCACGCGCCGCACCGACTGCGCGATCCGGTGCGTGTCGGTGATGCCCTCGTTCTCGGTGCGGGACAGCTCGTCCTCGATCATCGGCAGGACCGCGTCGAGTGCCTTCGGATCGTCGGAGAACCCGCGGCCGGACACCGTCGGCCGGGACACCGCTCGGCCGGTGGTCGCGTCCACCGCGACGTTGATCGCGATGAATCCGCCTTCGCCGAGCATCAGCCGGTCGCCCAGCGTCGTCTCACCGATGTCCCCGACCGCGAGCCCGTCGACGTAGACCCGGCCCACCTCGACCCGGCCGGTGATCGACGCCTTGCCGTCGACCAGGTCGACCACCACGCCGTCCTCGGCCAGCACGACCGCATCCTCGGGCACCCCGGTCTGCACGGCCAGCTTCGCGTTGGCCCGCAGGTGACGCCACTCGCCGTGCACCGGCATGACGTTGCTCGGGCGCACCGCGTTGTACAGGAACAGCAGCTCACCCGCCGGGGAGTGCCCCGAGACGTGGACCTTGGCGTTGCCCTGGTGCACCACCGTGGCGCCCAGCCGGGTCAACCCGTTGATCACCGCGAAGACCGAGGTCTCGTTGCCGGGGATCAGCGAGCTGGCCAGGATGATCGTGTCCTCCGGCCGGATGCGCACCGACCGGTGGTCGCCGCGCGCCATCCTCGACAGCGCCGAGAGCGGCTCGCCCTGCGACCCCGTCGAGACCAGCACGAGCTCGCCGTCGGGCAGTTCCATGGCCTCGTCGAGCTCGACGAGCAGGCCGTCGGGCACCTTGAGCAGGCCGAGCTCGACGGCGATGCCCATGTTGCGCACCATCGACCGCCCGACCAGGCACACCTTGCGGCCGTGGTGGGCCGCGGCGTCCATCACCTGCTGCACCCGGTGCACGTGGCTGGCGAAGCAGGCCACGATGATCCGGCCCGTCGCCCCGTGGAAGAGCCCCTCGATGACCGGGCCGATCTCCCGCTCGGGGGTGACGAAGCCCGGTACATCGGCGTTCGTGGAGTCGACCAGGAACAGGTCGACCCCCTCGTCGCCGAGCCGGGAGAAACCGGCCAGGTCGGTCAGCCGGCCGTCCAAGGGGAGCTGGTCGAGCTTGATGTCCCCGGTGTGCAGCACCAGCCCCGCCGGGGTACGGACGGCGACGGCCAGCGCATCGGGGATCGAATGGTTGACCGCGAAGTACTCGCAGTCCCACGTCCCGTGCCGCAGCCGCGCACCCTCCGCCACCTCGAGCAGGTGCGGGGTGAGTCGGTGCTCCTTGCACTTGGCCGCGACCAGCGCGAGCGTGAACCGGGAGCCGACGACCAGCAGGTCGGGGCGCTGGCGCAGCAGGAACGGCACCGCGCCGATGTGGTCCTCGTGGCCGTGGGTGAGCACCAGCGCGTCGATGTCGTCGAGCCGGTCCTCGATGGCGCGGAAGTCCGGCAGGATCAGGTCGACACCGGGCGAGTCCTCGGCCGGGAACAACACCCCGCAGTCGACGACCAGCAACCGGCCCTCGTACTCGAAGACGGTCATGTTGCGGCCGATCTCACCGATGCCACCCAGGGCGAACACCCGCAACCCCCCGGCCGGAAGCGGCGGTGGCGGGCCGGCGGGCAGTTCGGCGCGGTTGGCGTCGTCCGGGTTGCCGACGTCGACCTGGCGGCCGTTGTCGCGTCGGGGCGAACGGGATCGCCGGTCGGACC
This sequence comes from Pseudonocardia bannensis, assembly GCF_012911875.1. Taxonomy (GTDB): domain Bacteria; phylum Actinomycetota; class Actinomycetes; order Mycobacteriales; family Pseudonocardiaceae; genus Pseudonocardia; species Pseudonocardia bannensis. The sequence goes on from NZ_JAAXKZ010000073.1 coordinate 2,998, forward strand.
GGGATCGATCGGACCGTACAGGTGGCCTGCTCACCGGTAGGCGACCTCCGCCCCGAGATCGACGGTCGCGCGGGCGCCCAGCGCTCCGTGCCCGTGCCCGTGCCCGTGCCCGTGCTCCAAGCGTTCGCGCATGGCCGGGTCGAGGGCGATGCCCGCGGCGGCCAGGTCGGCGGCGATCGCGGTCACCTGGTCCTCGGTGGCCGGGGGCAGCGGGAGCCGTGGATCACCGACGTCCAGGCCGCGCAGGCGCATCGCCGTCTTGGCGAACACGGCGCCACCGACCCGGCCCATCGCCCGGATCACCGGCAGGTAGGCGAAGTGCAACGCTCGGGCCCGGTCGACCTCGCCGGCTTCGTAGGCGTTCAGCATCGCCCGCAGCCGGTCGGCCACCACGTGCCCGATCACGCTGACGAAACCGACCGCGCCGACCGACAGCCACGGCAGGTTCACCGGGTCGTCGCCCGAGTAGTAGGCCAGCGTGGTCGTGGCCAACACCTCGGTGCCCACCCGGAGGTCGTTGCGGGCGTCCTTCACCGCGACGATCCGGGGGTGCTCGGCGAGCCGCTGCAGCGTCTCCACCTCGATCGGGATGACGCTGCGCGGAGGGATGTCGTAGAGCATCACCGGCAGGTCCGTGGCGTCGGCGACCGCGGTGAAATGCAGCACCAGCCCGGACTGCGGCGGCCGCGAATAGTACGGCGTCACCACGAGCAGGCCGTGCGCGCCCGCCTTCTCCGCCTCACGTGCGAGGTGGACACTGTGCGCTGTGTCGTAGGTGCCGGCGCCGGCCACGACGGTCGCCCGGTCCCCCACTGCGTTGACCACCGCACGCACCAACTCGGACTTCTCCGCGTCGGTGGTCGTCGGCCCTTCGCCGGTCGTGCCGTTGACGACCAGGCCGTCGTTGCCGAGATCGACCAGGTGCGTGGCGAGCTCCTCCGCTTTCGCCAGGTCAAGGGCTCCGTCGGCATCGAAGGGCGTGACCATCGCGGTCAGCACCTGGCCGAACGGGCGGCCCGGTGGCCGCGGCAGAGAAGGGGTCGGGCTCATGGGTGTTGACGGTACCGCCCACGGGTCAGCACGTGGTGCTCCGTGTCCGGCCGGCTGCACCGAACTCGAGGCGGAGCGCGTCGGCGCGGGGGATGACAACCGCTGTTCCGGTCTCCGGTGTCCAGCCTTCGGGCAGGAAGAAGTACCCCATCGGAACTGCGCAGGCTCGCGACCACGGAGGTTCCTCAGGCAACAACCCCCTCAAGCCAAGAGCGAGAAGCGCAGCACGTGAAGCGCAGGTTGCGTAGTGGCCTACTCCATGGCCATCGACAAACGTGAGGCCCGCCGAGATGAATGGTCGAGGGATCCACGGCACAGCGCGAAGACACGGCACAGCGCGAAGACACTGTGTTGCCTGCGAGAACGATCTCGGCGCCGAAAGCGCGCAGGGGCTCCTCGCGCGCCGGGACCGGGACTCAGAGTCCCCGATCCGCTGATCGGTAGGCCTCGACGTCAACCGGGGCGCCCTCGAGTTCGACGTGCGCGGCACGGCGCCCGAAGGCGTGCAGCACCAGTTCGGCCGGCTCCCCTACCACGGTGACCAGGCCGGGCCCGGTGCGCACCACCTGCTGGGTGCCGTCCGGGCGGCGCAGCACGAGGCCGACCGGGCTGCGCCGGAACAGCACCCGGCCCATGCGGGCGAGCAGGCTCCACAGCTCGGCGTCGCGCTCCGGGTCGGGGTCGCGCGGCTTCCAGCCGGGCTCGCCGCGCCGCACGTCCTCGTGGTGCACGAAGAACTCGGCGCCGTTGGCGAACTCGTCGACCTTGCCGACCCGGTAGGGCGACCATGCCGGCGGACCACCACGCAGCTCGTCGATCATGCTCTGCCACGGGGTGTCGGCGTAGCCGTGCATGGCCCGCTCGGTGACCGGCGCCAGCGCCGGGACCAGGATGCCCGGCGCCGCCCACGGCTGGCGCTCGCGGACCAGGAGATGGGCCAACAGGTCCCTGGTGGTCCAGCCCTCGCAGAGGGTCGGCCGGTCCGGGCCGGACCGCTCGAGCTCGTCACTGATCGCCGCGCGTTCGGACACTGCCAGGCTCATGGGGTCAAACTACCGGCGGGTGTGCTTCGCCGCTGGCGAGCGGCGCTCCGCTACCCCCCGGTGCCGGTGCTCGGGCGCTCCGCTACCCCTCGGTGCCGGTGCTCGGGCGCTCCGCTACCCCTCGGTCACGAACGGGCTCGAGGCGATCTCGGTGCCGTCCTCCAGCGCCGCGATCTCGAAGTCGTTGAACACGTTCGGCACCTCGCGCTGCAACTGGCGCAGACACTCGATCGCCAGGGCGCGGATCTCCACGTCGGCGTGCTCGGTGGCACGCATCGCGATGAAGTGCCGCCAGGCGCGGTAGTTGCCGGTGACCACGATCCGGGTCTCGGTGGCGTTGGGCAGGATCGCCCGCGCGGCCTGCCGGGCCTGCTTGCGGCGCAGCGTCGCGTTCGGCACGTCGGCGAAGCGCTTCTCCAGCCCCGCCAGCAGCTCCTCGTAGGCCTTGACCGACGCGTCGGCCGCCTCGAGGAACAGCGCGTGCAGCTCGGGGTCGGCGGCGATGACCTCGGGCTCGACCATCGCCGCGTTGCGCTCGGGCACGTACCGCTGCGACAGCTGCGAGTACGAGAAGTGCCGGTGCCGGATCAGCTCGTGGGTGAGCGAGCGGGAGATCCCGGTGAGATAGAAGCTCACGGTGCCGTGCTCGAGCACCGAGAGGTGGCCGACCTCGAGGATGTGGCGCAGATAGCCGGCGTTGGTGGCGGTGGCCGGGTTGGGCTTGCCCCACGACTGGTAGCAGGCCCGGCCGGCGAACTCGGCGAGCGCCTGACCGCCGTCGGCGTCGGTGCTCCAGGGCACGTCGGCCGGGGGGAAGAACTCGGTCTTGGCGACCAGCTGCACGGTCAGAGGCACGGTCTCCGGCATGCGGGCAGCGTAACCGGGAGCTCCGACAGACCGCCGATGGCGCCATCCAGGCCTTGTGTGACATCACATATGACGCCATAGTGGCGTCATGGATGTCAGTCAGTACGTCGCGCGGCTGCGCGAGGACCTGTCCTCGGCCGCGGCCGCGGGAGACGAGCAGACCCGTCGGACCGCCGCGTTGCTCGGTGCCGCGATCGAGCCGGCCGCCCGGCTGGCGATCATGAACGCCCTCGCCGACCTCGCCGCCGAGGTGACGGCGGCGCTGGGTGACCGCGTCGTCGAGGTGCGGCTGGACGGGCGCGACGTGCGGGTCGCGGTCAGCCCGGACGCGTCCGCCGAGCACGAGGCCCCCGAACCGCAGCCGACCTTCACCCCTCCTACGGGCGGCCCGGACGCCGGGGACATCAGCCGGATCACGCTGCGGCTGGTCGAGCAGATCAAGAGCCAGGCCGAGCAGGCCGCGGCCGCGCAGGGCGTCTCTCTCAACTCGTGGGTGGCGCAGGCCGTGCAGGGGGCGCTGTCGGGCAAGCAGGGCAAGCGCGGACATCGCGGTGAGTGGGGCCGCGGAGACGACGGACGCCGCGTGCGCGGCTGGGTGCAGGGGTGATGGCGATGAGCGACACGCGCGAGGCCGAGACGGGCGAGCCGGGTCCCGAGCTGGTCCGGCAGCAGAGCTGGCCGGCCACCGGGCCGGCCGAGCTGGAGGTGTCGATCGACGTCGGGCGGGTGCAGCTGAACCTGACCGGGACCGACGAGGTGCACGTCGAGGTCCGACACGAGCCGGCCGCGGGGAACAGCTGGACGCAAGGGATTTCCGGCCTGCTGGGCTGGCTCGGCAACGCCGCCGCCGGGCCGGGGGACGCGTTCGGCGCGGCCCAGCCCGACCTGGCCACCGAGGCGGTCCGGGCCGCGGAGATCACCTGGTCGGAGACCGGCCGGCGGCTGGTGGTCCGATCGGCGACCGACCTGCCGCTGCGCATGGTGCCGCTCGCCGTGACCGTCAGCGCCCCTTCCCGGTCCCGGATCGCCGTGCGTACCGGGGCCGGTGACGTCACCGTGACCGGGCAGGCCGGGTGGGCGTCCGTGCGCACCGGCTCGGGCGACGCGCGCCTGGAGGAGGTCGCGGGCGACCTCGACGTCACCACCGGGTCCGGCGAGGTGGACCTCGGACCGGTCACCGGCCGGGCCCGGGTGCGCACCGGTTCCGGGCGGATCGCGATGGCCGCCCTCGGCGGCCCGAGCGAGATCAAGGCCGGCAGCGGCGACGTCCGCCTCGGCGAGGTCGCGGCCGACCTGGGCGTGCGCACGGGCTCCGGTGAGGTCACGGTGGCGGATGCCGTGTCGGGCAGGCTGGACCTCACCACAGGGTCGGGGGGCCTGCGGATCGGGGTGCATCCCGGGGTGGCCGCCGAGCTCGACCTCTCGTCGGGGTCGGGCCGGGCCCGCAGCGACCTCGATGTCACCTCGGTTGCACCGGAGCAGGCACCGGCCCTGCACGTGCGCGGGCGGACGGGTACCGGCGACGTGCTGGTGACCCGGGCGGCCATCGCGGTCTGACGCCCTCCGCTGCGGCCGCCGCTCACCGTCCACCACCGAGATCGACGCCAGAACGGTCCGATCATGACTCCGACCAGCCCGGTGTCGATCTCGGCGGCTCCGCGGTCCGCGGGGCTCAGCGCAGCGCGGCGGCGAGCGGTGCGGCCAGGTCGCCGCGCTCGCCGACGACCACCCCGTCGAGCTCCAGCCAGCCGGCCATGAGCCGCAGTTCCGCGGCCAGCTCGGCGGCGACCCGGGCCACGTCGGCATGCGGTTCGGCGAACGCTCCGGGCACCCGCAGCACCCCCGCCGCCCGGTCGGCCTTGAGGTCGACCCGGGCGACGAGGGCGTCGTCGAGCAGGAACGGGAACACGTAGTAGCCGTACTCCCGCTGCGGTTCCGGCACGTAGATCTCGACGCGGTAGCGGAAGCCGAAGAGCCGCTCGGTGCGATCCCGGTCCCAGACCAGCGGGTCGAACGGGCAGAGCAGCGCCCGGGCGCAGATCCGCCGCGGCGTGCGGGCGGCCGGACACCGGTAGGCCGGGTGGCGCCAGCCGCGGACGGTGACCGGCTCCAGCTCCCCCGCCTCCACCAGTTCGGCGACGGCCTGGCGGCTGCGGGCGGGGCCGAGCCGGTAGTAGTCGCGCAGGTCGGGCTCGGTCGCGATGCCCAGCGCCGAGGCCGCCCTGGCGATCAGGCCCCGAGCGGCCTTCTCGGGGTCGACCGGTGCTGCGCCGAGCACCTCCGGCGGCAGCACCCGCTCCGTGAGGTCGTAGAGCCGCTGGAAGTTGACCCGCCGGCCGGTGGTGAGCTCCCCCGTCCCGAACAGCCACTCACAGATGCGCTTGACGTCGGAGCGCTCCCACCACGAGACCCCCGGCGGCCGCGGGCGCCCGGGCCCGCCCAGCACGGACTCCAGCGTTCCTGCGCCGACCGGGCCCAGTTCCTTCACCGCAGCCAGAACGTCGTCGACCAGGCCGGGCTCGCGCTCGGCCAGTACCGAGTAGTTCCGCCACCAGCCGCGCCGCTTCGCCCCCGACAGCAGCAGCGGCCAGTCGGCCACCGGCAGCAGGCTCGCCTCGTGCGCCCAGTACTCGACGAGCAGCCGCGGCCGCCGCGCCGAGTGCGCCCACGCGGCGTCGTCGACGAGCGCCCGGTCGTAGCCGCCGAGCCGGCTGAACAGCGGCATGTAGTGCGCTCTCACGGCCACGTTGACCGAGTCGAGCTGCAGCAGCCGGGTCCGGCCCAGGGTGCGCACCACGTGCCGGCGGGTGATCGCCCCTGTTGGGCGCGCCTCGGCGAAGCCCTGCGCCGCGAGCACCGTGCGCCGGGCGACGGCGGGACCGATCACCACGGGCGTGCGCGTCACGCCCCGGATGTTGCCAGCCACCCCCGACAGCCGCCGGACGAGCGGTTCACACGGGCGGGACCGGAGGCCGGCGGATCCGTTCCGCGGCGATCACCAGGACCACGGCGAGCAACACGATGGCTCCGCCGACCAGCTGCGTGAGCGAGAACCGCTCCCCCACCAGCAGCACCCCGAGCAGCACCGCGATCACCGGGTTGACGTAGGCGTAGGTCGCCACCGTCGAGACCGGGAGCACGGACAGCGCGTAGGCGTACGCACTGAACGCACCGCCCGAGACGATCACCGCCAGGTAGATCCAGGCTCCCCACGCCACCGGCGAGACCGTGCCGACGTCGAGCCGGTCGCCCGTGCCCAGGCTGACCGCGAGCAGGATCACGCCGCCGGCCAGCATCTGCGCCGCCGCCAGCGCGAACGGGTTGGGCGGGACCGGCAGCCGGGCGGTCGCGAAGGTGCCGCAGGCCCAGCCCAGCGCGGCCAGCAACACCAGCCACGGACCCCACCACGCGCTGCCCACGACGCCGCCCGAACCCCCGGACGGCCCGGCCAGCAGCAGCACCGCGAGCCCGACCATGCCGACGCCGACCCCGAGCAGGGTGGCCCGGCGCGGCCGGTCCCCGGTCAGCGCCCGCAGCAGCACGATGTAGAGCGGCACCGACGCGATGAGCAGCGCCGCCAGCCCGGACGCGACGTGCTGCTGCCCGAGGGTGACCAGCCCGTTGCCCCAGGCCGGCAGCAGGAGCCCGGACAGCAGCGCGGTGCCGATCTGGTTGCGCGTCATCCGGAAGGCCCGCGGCCCCCGGACCAGCAGCACGATGGTCGCGAGCAGCAGCCCGCCGACCAGGAACCGGAATCCGCCCGACATCAGCGGCGGGACGTCGGTGATGATCAGCCTGTTGGCCAGGTAGGTCGAGCCCCACAGCACGTAGACGACGCCGAGCGCGGCCCAGGCCATCCCGACGCCCGCCGCGCGGGCGTCCGACGGGGCGGTATCGCGGATCTGCGTCACGACGACACGTTGTCATGGCGACATCGTGGGCGCGAGGGTCTGCTCCGCCACTGCCGCGGCGCGGACGGGCTCTCGATCGGTGCGATGAGCCGGATCCCGCTGCTCGACCGGCCGCACGGCCGGGTGCGTCAGCCCCGCGAGCCGCCTCCGGGGCCGTCCGGTATGCATGCCGCATGGCCATCGCCGCGGTCCGAGCCGCAGTCGCGCAGGACGTCGACGAGATCGTCCGGATCCAGGTGGGCACCTGGCGGACCGCCTACGCCGAGATCGTCCCGACCGCGGCGATCGAGCAGCTCACCGGGCCGGAGGCGCGCCGGGCCTGGGCGGCCGCCGTCGACGCCGGCGAGGGCTTCCACGTCCTGGTGGCCACCGAGGGCGAATGGACGGTGGGATTCTGCGCGGCCGCGCACTACACCGGCGGCGACACCGCGGGGCTCGCCGAGATCAGCACGCTGCTGGTCGAGCCGCGCTGGGGGCGCCGCGGGCACGGCGGGCGGCTGTTCGCCGCCGCCGCCACCGCGTTGCGTGCCGGCGGTGCCGAGCGCGGCCAGGCCTGGGTGCCCGAGGTGGACGCGGCGTCCCGGAAGTTCTACGCGCGCGTGGGCTGGGAGGCCGACGGAGCCGCACGCATCCTCGACACCGGCGACGGGATCCTGCGCGAGGTCCGCGTCTCCGGGCCGCTGGACGTGACGCTGCGCGATTAGTCCAGGCCGAGCAGCGGTTCGAGCCCGACGGTCAGCCCCGGCCGCCCGCGCACCGCCCGCACTGCCATCAGCACGCCCGGCATGAACGAACCGCGGTTCATCGAGTCGTGACGGATCGTCAGCGTCTCGCCCTCGGTTCCGAGGATGACCTCCTGGTGCGCGACGAGGCCAGGCAGCCGCACCGAGTGCACCCGGACGCCGTCGACGTCGGCGCCGCGGGCACCGGGGAGCTCCTGGGTGGTCGCGTCGGGCACCGGTCCGGCACCCGCCTCGGCGCGGGCCGCGGCCACCAGCGAGGCCGTGTGCGCGGCCGTGCCGGACGGGGCGTCGACCTTGCCGGCGTGGTGCAGCTCGATCACCTCGACGGAGTCGAAGAACCGCGCCGCCTGCCGGGCGAAGTGCATGGACAGCACCGCGCCGACGCCGAAGTTGGGGGCGACGAGCACGCCCACGTCCGGCTTGTGCTCCAGCCAGCCGCGCACGGTGGCGAGCTTGGCCTCGTCGAACCCACTTGTCCCGACCACGCAGGCGATGTCGTGGTCGATGCAGAACCGGATGTTGTCCATCACCGCGTCGGGGCGGGTGAAGTCGACGACGACCTGCGCGCCGGCGTCGGCCACGTTGAACAGCCAGTCCCCCTCGTCGACCATCGCGACGAGATCGAGGTCGTCGGCGTTCTGCACCGCCTTGCACACCTCGACGCCCATCCGTCCCCGGGCGCCCAGCACGGCCACCCGGATCGGCTCGCCGTTGTCGACCGACTCGCTCACCCGTACACCTCCACGTTCGCGTGCAACGCTGCGCAGCCTAGATGAGCGCTTCGCAGCCCCCGGCCGGGCGCGATGATCAACCTTGTTGTTGACGGCCCTCCGGGCCCCACCCTACGTTCAACGACATGATTGAACGAAGCGCGGTGCCGGGACCCGAGCATCTGGACCGCGTGTTCCGCGCCCTCGCCCACCCGGCGCGGCGCGACATGCTGGCCCGGTTGTCCACGGCACCCCATTCGGTCGGCGATCTCGCCGCCCCCTATGCCATGTCGCTGGCCGCCGCATCCAAGCACGTCCAGACGTTGGAGGGGGCCGGACTGGTGCAGCGGACCGTGGAGGGCCGCACCCACATGTGCCGGCTCGATCCGGCACCACTGGCCGCCGTCCACGAGTGGATCGGGCCGTACGAGCGATTCTGGTCCGACCCCTCCGGCTCACTCGCGGCGATGTTCCGCCCCTCCGGGAACGAGCTCACACCCGACACCGGGCAGGTACCGTGGCCCACCCCGTGACCCGCCCCGTGCTCAGCCGACCGCCAGCCCCGCGATCCACACCGCGGTGGCCATCAGCGCCGAGGCCAGCTCGATGAGGATGCTCCACCCCACCGCGCTCAGCGCGCGGCGGGCGGAGGGCCAGGCGGCGGCACGGTCGTCGAGACGGGCGAGTTCGGCGAGATACACGCCCAGTACGAAGCCGAGGAACAGCCCGACGACCGGGACGACGAAGAAGCCGACGACACCGAGCACGGCACCGGCCGCGATCGTCCGGCCGGGCACACCCGAGTCGCGCAACCGGCGTCCGGGCAGCAGGTACTTCGCGACGGTGCCGATCGCCAGGATCGCGGCGGCGGCACCCAGCACCGTCCACCCGACCGCGTCACCCCGCGGGACCGCCCACACGGCGATACCGGCGAGCACCAGCAGCGGGCCGGGCAGTACCGGCACGACGATCCCCACCAGGCCGATCAGGACCAGCACGCCCGCGACGACCGTCTCCACCGTCATGGGCTCGGAGTATCCCGTGCGGCACCTGACGCACCGCGCCCGCGACCCGACAGCCGGGTCTGATCAGGCCAGGTCGCGCAGCGCGGCGGGCAGGTCGTCCTCGTCGTCGTAGGGTCCGACGACGGCCGCGGTCAGCGGCGCCGCGAACAGCTCGGCGGCCACCGCCGCCACGTCCTCGCCGGTCACGGCGGAGATCCGCTCCAGGCTCTCGGTGATGCTGCGCTGCCGGCCGTGGTCGAGCTCGGAGCGCCCGAGCCGGTTCATCCGGGACGAGGTGTCCTCCAGCCCGAGTACGAGTCCACCGCGCATCGAACCCTGGGCCCGGGCCAGCTCGGCCGGCGTCAGCCCGTCGGCGGCCACCCCGGCGAGCACGTCGCGGGCAACGCCCACGACCTCGCCGAGGCGCTCCGGGGCGCAGCCGGCGTAGACCGACAGGCTCCCGGCGTCGGCGTAGGTGGCGATCGACGAGTACACCGAGTACGCGAGCCCGCGCTGCTCGCGGACCTGCTGGAACAGCCGCGAGCTCAGCCCGCCGCCGAGCGCGGTGTTGAGCACGGCCAGCGCGGTGCGCCGCGGGTCGTGGCGGTCGAGTGCGGGAACGCCCAGCAACAGGTGTGCCTGCTCGGTGTCCTCGGTGTGCAGGGCCAGCCGCGGGCCGGCACCCGGGGTGAACCGCGTCCCGGCCGTCCGCGGCGGCACCGGGCGCGCATCGGCCCCCGCGCGCTCGGCGGCTCGCGCCAGCGCCGTGCCGACCAGGTCCACGACATGGTTGTGCGCCAGGTTCCCCGCCGCGGCGACGATCATCCGCGGCGTCGTGTACTCGCCGCGCCAGAACTCGTAGAGGGTCTCCCGGCTCATCCCGCGGATCGACTCCTCGGAGCCGATCACCGGGCGGCCCAGGGGGTGGTCGCCGAACAGCGTCGCGTCGAACAGCTCGCCGAGCAGGTCCTCGGGGTCGTCGTCGCGCATCGCGATCTCCTCGAGCACCACCCCGCGCTCGAGCTCGACGTCGGTGTGCGCGAGCTGCGCATCCGTCACCACGTCGGCCAGCACGTCGACGGCCAGGGGGAGGTCGGTGTCGAGCACGTGCGCGTAGTAGCAGGTGTGCTCCTTCGCGGTGAACGCGTTCAGCTCACCACCTACCGCGTCCATCTCCTCCGCGATGCCGGCCGCGGTGCGCCGCGCGGTGCCCTTGAACAGCAGGTGCTCCAGGTAGTGCGCGGCGCCGGCCTGCTCGGACGTCTCGTCCCGGGAACCGATCGCGATCCAGATCCCCAGCGACACCGAGCGCACCCCGGGGACCGTCTCGGTGACGACGCGGACACCACCGGGCAGATCGGTACGAGAAACGCCGGGGGCGGGAGCAGCAGCTCCCGCCCCCGGCGTCACGAGCGATGTCAACTCGACGTGACCTCGTCGGCCTCGGCGGAAGCATCGTCAGCGGAACCCTCGGCCGGCGCCTCGGGCGCGGGCGTGGCGCCCTCGTCCGAGACCGGCAGCAGGCTGATCTTGCCGCGGTTGTCGATGTCGGAGACCTCGACGCGGATCTTGTCACCGACCTTGACGACGTCCTCGACCTTGCCGATGCGCTTGCCGTTGCCCAGCTTCGAGATGTGCACCAGGCCGTCCTTGCCCGGCACGAGCGAGACGAAGGCACCGAACGCCGCGGTCTTGACCACGGTGCCCAGGAACCGCTCGCCGATCTTCGGCAGCTGCGGGTTCGCGATCGCGTTGATCAGGTCGATCGCCGCCTCCGCGGACGGGCCGTCGGCCGCACCGACGTAGATCGTGCCGTCGTCCTCGATCGAGATGTCGGCACCGGTCTGCTCGGTGATCGAGTTGATCATCTTGCCCTTCGGGCCGATGACCTCGCCGATCTTGTCCACCGGGACCTTGATCGCGGTGACCCGCGGGGCGTAGGCACTCATCTCGTCGGGGCGGTCGATCGCCTCCCCGATCACCTCGAGGATCGTCATCCGGGCGTCCTTGGCCTGCGACAGCGCAGCCGTGAGGACCTCCGACGGGATGCCGTCGAGCTTGGTGTCGAGCTGCAGCGCGGTCACGAAGTCCGGGGTGCCGGCGACCTTGAAGTCCATGTCGCCGAACGCGTCCTCGGCGCCCAGGATGTCGGTCAGCGCCACGTACTGGGTCGCGCCGTCGACCTCGTCGGACACCAGGCCCATCGCGATGCCCGCAACCGGCGCCTTGAGCGGCACGCCGGCGTTGAACAGCGACATCGTCGACGCGCAGACCGAACCCATCGACGTCGAGCCGTTGGAGCCCAGCGCCTCGGACACCTGCCGGATCGCGTAGGGGAACTCCTCGCGGGTCGGCAGCACCGGGAGCAGCGCCCGCTCCGCCAGCGCGCCGTGGCCGATCTCGCGGCGCTTCGGCGAGCCCACCCGGCCGGTCTCACCGGTCGAGTAGGGCGGGAAGTTGTAGTGGTGCAGGTAGCGCTTGTGCGTCTCCGGACCGAGCGAGTCGATCTGCTGCTCCATCCGGAGCATGTTCAGCGTGGTGACGCCCATGATCTGGGTCTCGCCGCGCTCGAACAGCGCCGAGCCGTGCGCCCGCGGGACGACCTCGACCTCGGCCGACAGGGGCCGGATGTCGGTCAGGCCGCGGCCGTCGATACGGACCTTGTCGCGCAGGATCCGCTGGCGGACCAGCTTCTTGGTCAGCGACCGGAACGCGGCGCCGAGCTCCTTCTCGCGGCCCTCGAACCGCGGGGCGAGCTGCTCGACGACCTTCGCCTTGAGCTCGTCGAGGCGGGACTCGCGCTCCTGCTTGCCCGGGATGGTCAGGGCCTGCGCCAGGTCGGCCGAGACCAGCTCGGAGACCAGCTCGAACACGTCGGACTGGTAGGCCGGGTAGGTCGGGAAGTCGCCCGTCGGCTTGGCGGCCGCGTCGGCCAGCTGCTGCTGAGCGACGGCAAGGGTGCGGATGAACGGCTTCGCCGCCTCCAGGCCCGCCGCGACGACCTGCTCGGTCGGCGCGTCCGCACCGTCGGCGACCAGGCCGACCGTGTGCTCGGTGGCCTCGGCCTCGACCATCATGATCGCGACGTCGTCACCGACGACGCGACCCGCGACGACCATGTCGAACACGGCGCGTCCGAGCTGCTCGTGGGTCGGGAACGCGACCCACTGGCCGTCGATCAGCGCGACGCGGACGCCGCCGATGGGGCCGGAGAAGGGCAGCCCGGCGAGCTGGGTCGACGCCGAGGCGGCGTTGATGGCCAGCGCGTCGTACGGGTCCTGCGGGTGCAGCGACATGACCGTGACCACGATCTGGATCTCGTTGCGCAGGCCGTCGACGAACGACGGGCGCAGCGGCCGGTCGATGAGCCGGCAGGTCAGGATCGCATCGGTGCCCGGGCGGCCCTCGCGACGGAAGAACGAGCCGGGGATACGGCCCGCGGCGTACATCCGCTCCTCGACGTCGACGGTGAGCGGGAAGAAGTCGAAGTGCTCCTTCGGCTGCTTGGACGCCGTGGTGGCGGACAGCAGCATGGTCTCGTCGTCGAGGTACGCGACGACGGAACCGGCAGCCTGACGTGCGAGCCGGCCGGTCTCGAACCGGACCGTCCGGGTACCGAAACTGCCGTTGTCGATGACGGCAGTGGTCTCGTGCACGTCGCTCTGAATGGGATCGGTCATGAAGTGGCTGTCTCCTCAGGGAGTGCGCACACGGGCCACCATCATGGGTCGGATCCTCGGCGGAGCCGGTCTTCGATCGAAGCCCTCGGGCGGCCGCATACTGGAGCGGCGGGCCCGGGAGCCACTACCGAGGACCGGCGGATCGTCCTCCGGCGCGGTGGCGCAGGTGCTGGTTGGAGTTGTGCCCCGGCTCCGGGGCGGCGATCACGTGACGATCACGCCACCCCGGCGCCGGAGTGGATCAGCGGCGCAGGCCGAGGCGCTCGATCAGGGACCGGTAGCGCGCGATGTCGACCTGGGCCAGGTACTTGAGCAGCCGGCGGCGACGGCCGACCATGAGCAGCAGACCGCGGCGCGAGTGGTGGTCGTGCTTGTGCTGCTTGAGGTGCTCGGTCAGGTCGATGATCCGCTTGGTCAGCAGCGCGACCTGCGCCTCGGGCGAACCGGTGTCGCCCTCGTGGACCCCGTAGGTGTCCAGGATGGTCTTCTTCTGAGCGGCGTCCAATGCCACGGGTGGTGCTCCTCGTTCGTCTGTGCCGTGTGGTCCACGCCCGGGCGGACACCCCGTCGTCTTCCCCGGGGGCCCGCGGGGGCGGGTGCAACGGGCCGGCCACCACGGACCGCAGCCGTACCCAGTACGTCAGGTTACCAGTGCTCAGCGGGCCGCCGCCTCCGGCCCGCCCGGGCCCGCAGTGATCACCTGCTACGCGACGGCACCCGGTTCACGCCGGTGTGGCGGGGCGCCGGCCGCCGCGGGGACGGCGCTCACCGGGACGATCCCGGCCGGTGCACACGGCGGCGGGAGATCCGCGTCATCGCGCGACCGGCCGACCGGCCGCCCGCCGGAGCAGATCGGCCAACTCGGGGAACGCCGGGTCCAGGGCCGCGGCCGCGGCGACGAGACGCGACGGTCCGGCGACGGCCCGCAGGGCCTCGGCGGCGCTGCGAGGTCCGTGCTGCACCCCCGACGGCGGACGGGGAACCGGCGGTGCCACCGACCGGTTGCCGGTGCGGGGCCGGTGCCCGGCCAGGCGTGTCGGTCCGGCCGGGCGCCCCGGCACCACGTCGTGACCGCGGTGCCGGATCGGATCGGCGTCCGGGCGCAGGGGTGCCGGGGCCACCGCGCCGTGGCCGCGGTGCCGGACCGGGCCTTCGTCCGGGTCCGGATGCGCCGCCCCGGCGGCGAGCCGGGCGTGCGGCCGGACCGGGACCGCCCACTGCAGCTGCGCGGCACGCACCTCGGCGAGCAGCGCGTCGAGGGCCTCGGCATCCGGTGGGGTGGCCGTGTGCGGGCACCGTTCGTCCAGCAGCATCAGGCGGGCCAGCACCGCCGGGTCACCGATCTTGACCCGGCGCGCGCTGACCAACTGGCTGAGCATCGCCGGGCTGATCCCGAGCGTCCCGGCCAACCGGGCCTGCGTGATCCCGAGCAGTCCGGTCAGCCGGTGCACCCGATCGCCCAGCGGGGCGCCGTACAGCTCGCGCTGCCGCTCGCGGTTGGCCGCGGTCTGCGCCGCCGGCCGGTCCCTCGCCATGACGGCATGCTCGCAGCCCGGGCACCCGCCGCGGGCCGGAATCGGGAAACCCGTCCCGGGCCCGGCCGCCCGCCACCCCGGGCGGCCGTCAGCCGAGCAGCTCCCGGGTGCGCGCCACGTCGCGGTGCATCTGCTCGATCAACGCCTCGATGTCGTCGTAGCGCTCCTGCCCGCGCAGCCGGTGCTCGAAGTCGACCGACACCTCGTGGCCGTAGAAGTCCTCGTCGACGTCGAGCACGTACGCCTCGACCGTGCGCTCGCGCCCGGAGAACGTCGGGTTGGTACCCACCGAGATCGCCGCCGGGAGCAGCCGCCCGCTGTGCACGAACCGCCCGGCGTAGACGCCGTCGGCGGGCAACGCGCTGAACGGCGCGCAGGCCACGTTCGCGGTCGGGAAGCCGAGCTCGCGGCCGCGGCGGTCGCCGTGCACGACGACGCCGTCGATGCGGTGCGGGCGGCCCAGTGCGGCGGCCGCGACCGCCACATCCCCGGCGTCGATGCAGGCCCGGATGTAGGTCGAGGAGAACGTCACCCCGTCGTCGGTGATCAGCTCGAGTCCCTCGACGGCGAACCCGAAGCGCTCCCCCAACTTGGTGAGGGTCTTGAGGTCACCGGCCGCGCGATGGCCGAACCGGAAGTTGTCGCCGACCACGACGGTCGCGGCGTGCAGCCGGTCCACGAGCACCTCGTGGGCGAACTCGGCCGGATCCATCCGGGACAGCTCCGCGGTGAACGGCAGCACGCAGAACGCGTCGACGCCCAGCTCGGCCACGAGGTCGGCCCGTCGGCTCAGGCTGGTCAACCGGGCCGGATGGCTGCCCGGTCGGACGAGTTCGGCGGGATGCGGGTCGAAGGTGACCACGACGCTCGGGAGGCCGCGCTCCCGCCCCCGGGCCACCGCTCGGCCGATCAGCTGTTGGTGGCCGCGATGGACCCCGTCGAACACCCCGACGGTCACCACGCTGCGGCCCCAGCCGGTCGGCACGGCTTCGAGTCCACGCCAGCGTTGCACGGGGCGGAGCCTACGGAACCGCGTGCCGGGCCCACCGGGCGAGCCCTGCACAGCCGCCCCGGCCGACGTACCGGACGGCATCTCAGCCACCTGCCGGGGCCAGCACGACGAGCGAGCGAGCGGCCCCGTCGCGCTCCCCGACCAGGCCGATCACGCGCCCGTCCGGGCCGAAGACGCCGTAGGTCCCGCCGAGCCCGGCGGCCGGCAGCGGCTTGCCGTGCGACAGATCGGTGGCCAGGACCTGGTCGACGTCGCGGCGCGGGAACGCCACCGCGACCGCCTCGTCCAGCGGCAGCGACAGCTCGGGCGCGGCCTCGAGGCCGGACAGAGTGCGTGCGTGGGCCAGCGTGAACGGACCGACCCGGGTGCGCCGCAGCGCCGTCAGGTGGCCGCCCACGCCGAGCCCGGCGCCGAGATCACGGGCCAGCGCGCGGACGTAGGTTCCCGACGAGCACTCCACCTCGACGTCGAGATCGACGACGCCGTCGCCGCGGCGCACGGCGAGCAGGTCGAACGCCGAGACCGTGACCGGCCGCGCCGGCAGCACCACGTCCTCCCCGGCCCGCACTCGCGCGTACGCGCGCTTGCCGTCGATCTTGATGGCGCTCACGGAGCTGGGCACCTGCTCGATCGCCCCGGTCAGGGCGGCCATCCCGGCGTGGACGGCCTCCTCGGCGAGCCCGTCGGCTGAAGCCGTGGTCACGATCTCACCCTCGGCGTCGTCGGTCGTGGTGGCGACGCCGAGCCGGATCGTCGCCGTGTAGGCCTTGGTGTCCAGGGCGAGATGGCCGAGCAGCTTGGTGCCGCGCTCCACCCCGCAGACCAGGACCCCGGTCGCCATCGGGTCCAGGGTGCCGGCGTGGCCGATCTTGCGGGTGCGCAGGATGCGGCGCAGCCGGGCCACCACGTCGTGCGAGGTGAACCCGCCCGGCTTGTCGACGATCACGAGTCCAGGTGGGGGCACGCCTCCCGATCCTGCCGCATGCCCGCACGGCGTCGGCAATCGCTCCGGCAAGCTCCGCTCAGCGCCGACATTCGCTCCGGCAAGCTCCGCTCAGCGCCGACGATCGCTCCGGCAAGCTCCGCTCAGCGCCGACGATCGCTCCGGCAAGCTCCGCTCAGCGCGCGAGCCGGTATCCCACCCCCCGCACCGTGACCACGACCTCCGGCCGGCCCAGCTTGGCGCGCAGCGAACCGATGTGGGCCTCCAGCGTGCGCTCGGCGCTGGGATCGACCACACCCCAGACCTCGTCGAGCAACTCGCCGCGACTGGCCACCGCGCCCTCCCGGCGGGCCAGCGCGGCCAGCAGGTCGAACTCCTTGCGCGCCAGCGTCACCGGCTCCCCGGCCACCGACACCGCACGGCGGGCCAGGTCCACCTCGACGTCGCCCGCGGAGACCGCCGGCGCGACCCCCAGCCCCCGGGTGCGCCGCAGCACGGCGTCGATCCGGGCCAGCAGCTCCTCGACGAGGAACGGCTTGACGATGTAGTCGTCGGCCCCGCTGCGCAGGCCGCTGACCCGCGCCGACACCGCCCCCCGGCCGGTCACCGCGAGGATCGGCACCCGCGAGATCTCCCGGATGCCACGGCAGACACCGAGGCCGTCGCGGTCGGGAAGCCCCATGTCCAGCAGCACGACGTCGGGTTCGGCCTCCGCGACGGCGGCGAGCGCCGCCGAGCCGCTGGTCACGTGCTGCACCCGGAACCCTCCGGAGACGAGGGCGCGGCGCAACGCGTCGCCGACCGCCTCGTCGTCCTCCACGAGCAGGGCACGCACCGCTTCCCTCCGTTTCGTCGGGTTCCCGTCCGGGCAGAACCCTCAAGAGCTGCTCAATTATGGTCGCCCCGCGGTCGACATGAACGAGATCACGTTCCTACCGTCCCTGCGACCGATGTCGAGGAGGACGACCATGGCCCAGGCCGTGACCACCGGTACCGCCCCACCCCCGGGGACGAAGCGCAAAAGGGTGTACACCCAGCTCTGGTTCTGGGTGCTCGTCGGCATCACCGCCGGCATCGTCTTCGGACTGGTGGCGCCCGACGCGGCCAAGGGCGCCAAGTGGCTGGCCGACGGCTTCGTCCAGATGATCAAGGTGATCGTCGGCCCCGTCATCTTCTGCACGGTCGTCGTGGGCATCGCGTCGATCGGCAACCTCGCCCGTGCCGGCGGACTCGCGCTCCGGGCGCTGTTCTACTTCCTGATCGCGACGGTCGTCGCGCTCACCATCGGCCTCGTCGCGGCGAACGTCTTCGCGCCGGGCGCGGGCTTCCAGGGGACCCCGTCGGCCGCGGACCTCGCCCGGGCCGCCGAGCAGGTCGAGAGCGGCGCCGAGTCCGAGAAGAGCGGCCTGGTCGGTTTCCTGCTCGACGACGTCCTCCCGACCAGCTTCCTGGGCCCGTTCGTCGACAACGAGGTCCTCCGCGTGCTGGTACTGGCGATCCTCACCGCCTGCTCGGTGTCGATGCTCGCGCCGGCGCTGCGCCAGCGGGTGGTCGGCTCGATCGACACGATCGCCAAGGTCATCTTCGGCATCATCAAGCTGATCATGTGGGCCGCGCCGGTCGCCGCGTTCGGCGGCATGGCCTACACCGTCGCCGCGTTCGGCGCGGGGTCGCTGACCAACCTCCTGAAGCTGATGGGCGTCTTCTGGGGTACCTGCCTGCTCTTCATCGTGGTCGTGCTCGGATCGGTGTCCGCCTGGGCCGGGTTCAACATCTTCAAGGTCGTCCGGCTGATCAAGGACGAGCTGCTGATCATCCTCGGCACCTCGTCGTCGGAGTCGGTGCTGCCGCGGCTGCTCACGAAGCTGGAGGCCGCGGGTGCGTCCAAGCAGACCGTCGGCATGGTCATCCCGACCGGCTACTCGTTCAACCTCGACGGCACCTGCATCTACCTGACCCTGGGCGCGCTGTTCATCATCCAGGCGGGTGGCGAGACGCTGCCGATCGGCGTGCAGATCGGCCTGGCCCTGCTCATGGTGCTGACGTCGAAGGGCGCGGCGGGCATCACCGGCGCCGGCCTGGTCACGCTGTCGGCCTCGCTGCAGGCCTTCGGCGGCGAGTTCTTCACCGCGGAGGCGATCGCCGTCGGCATCGCGGTGATCATCGGCATCGACCGCGTGATGAGCGAGGGCCGGGCGCTGACCAACTGCATCGGCAACGTCGTCGCGACCCTGGTCATCGCACGCTGGAACGGCGAGCTCGACCGCGAGCGGCTCGCGGCGGTGCTCGACGACCCGTCGCTGGTCGAGGCGGACATGGAACTGCACCACGGCAGCGGTCAGGCCGCCGAGTCGGACGCCACAGCCGGCACGAACGCCGAGGTCGACGCGGGGGTGCCCGTGGACCGGACCATCGAGCGCACGCCGGAACCGGCCGGGGCGGCGTCCCGCTCCTGAGACAATGGCGCGGTGCCCCGCCGACGTGGATCCCGGCTCGTCCGGCAGCTGCTCCTGCTGCAGATCGTGACGGTGCTGGTGACCGTCGGCGGGGTCACCGCGCTCGAGGTGTTCGGCGCCCAGCAGGCGGCCCGCAGCAGCACCGGCGCCCTCACCCTCGCCACGGCACAGGCGATGGCGGCCAACCCCGACGTCGCCGCCGCGCTGCGCGGCGACGACCCGTCGGCGGTGCTGCAGCCCCTCGCGCAGCGCGTGCAGCTCAACACCGGCACCGCGTTCGTTGTGATCATGAGCCCGGACGGGATCCGGTACAGCCATGCCGACCCCGCCCGGATCGGCGAGCGCTACATCGGCACGATCGCCCCAGCCGCAGCCGGGACGGCACTGACCGAGCTCTACACCGGCACCCTCGGGCCGTCGGTCCGCTCGGTCGTGCCGGTGTTCGCCGACGGCCGCGTGGTCGGCCTGGTCTCGGTCGGCCAGCTCGAGGAAAAGATCGGCGATCAGGTGCTGCATCAGCTCCCCGCGATCCTGGGTGCCTCGGTCGCGGCAATCGGACTCGGCGGGGTACTGGCCTGGCTGCTGGCCCGCCGGGTCCGCCGCCAGACTCTGGGCCTGGAGCCCGAGGAGATCGCCGCCGCCTACGCCCACCACGACGCGGTGCTGCACGCCGTTCGCGAGGGCCTGCTCGTGGTCGACGCCGACGGCCGGGTGGTGGTGGTCAACGCCGAGGCCCGGCGGCTGCTCGGCCTCGCGGGTGACGCCCCCGTCGAGGGGCGCACGCTCACCGATCTCGACGTCGACGCCGGCCTGCGGGCCGTCGTGGGTGAACCCACCGACGTGCGCGACGTCCTCGCGCTCGCCGGGGAACGGGTGCTGCTCGTCAGCCGCACCGCGGCCGGTCCCGCCGCCGGAGGCACCCGCGTGGTCACCCTGCGCGACCGGACGGAGCTGGCCGACGTCGTCCGACAGCGCGACGACGCCCGCGGCCGGGCACAGGCGATGGCCGGGCAGGCCCACGAGTTCGCCAACCGGATGCAGACCGTGCTGACGCTCGTCCAACTCGGCAGCATCGACGACGCACTGCGGGCCGGTTCGGCCGCCGTGCAGCGGGCGCGCGGACCCGCCGAGGAGCTCATCGAGCCGGTCGGCAACCCGGTACTGGCAGCGGTGCTCGCAGACAAGGCGTGGGCCGCGTCCGAGCGCGGCGTCGAACTACGGGTGATCGACGAGGGCACCGAGCCCGACGGTCCCTGGGAGCCGGACGACCTGGTCACCCTGCTCGGCAACCTGATCGACAACGCGCTCGACGCGGTGGCGTCCACCGGTCGCACCGGCGAGGTGCAGGTCCAGCTTTCCGACGGCGCCGAGCTGGTCATCGAGGTCCGCGACACCGGGCCGGGGATCCCGGCCGACGCCATGCAGGACGTGTTCGCCTACGGCTGGTCGACCAAATCGGCGGCACCGGACCGTCCCCGCGGCATCGGCCTCGCGCTCGTCTCCCGGGTCGCCCGCCGCCTGGGCGGCTCGATCACCGTCGCCGCAGCCACCCCCGGCACCGTGTTCACGGTCCGCCTCCCGCGTCCCGTCCCGGCGTCACCCGCCCCCACCGTTGTCACGAACGGCACTTTCGATCAATAGGTGTGAACGGGAGTGCCGTTCGTGGCGAGAGGGGGCCGGGATCAGGTACGGACGGCGCCGGGGATCGCCCAGCGGCCCGAGCGCGTCCGCAGCGTGACCGCGATCAGGCGGATGAGCATGAACGCGCTCAGCCCGGTCCAGATCCCGGCCAGCCCCCAGTCGAAGGCCAGCGACGCCCAGATCAGCGGCAGGAACCCGGTGACCGCGGCGAGCAGCGTCGAGGTCCGCAGGAACGCCGCGTCGCCGGCCCCGAGCAGCACCCCGTCCAGAGCGAACACGACCCCCGCGACGGGCTGCATCGCGACGAAGAACCACCAGGCGACCGGCACGACGGCGAGCACCGTCGGGTCCGAGGTGAACACCCGCGGCAGTACGACGTACACGGCCGCGAACAGCACCGCGAAGCCGACGCCCAGCACCAGCCCGTAGCGGGCGACCTGCCGGGCCACGGCCCGCGCGCGGTCGGCTCCCCCGGCCCCCAGCGCTGCGCCGACGAGGGCCTGCGCCGCGATGGCCACCGCGTCCAGCACCAGCGACTGGAACACCCACAGCTGCAGCACGATCTGGTGCGCGGCCACCGAGGAGGCGCCGAACCGGGCGGCCACCGCGGTCGCCGACAGGAAGCAGGCCTGGAACGCCAGGCTGCGCAGCACCAGGTCGCGACCGAGCCCGAGTTGGCCCCGGATCAGCGCCGGCACGGGGCGCAGTCGCACCGGGCGGTCCGGCGGCGCGGCGGCCCGTTCCCGCAGGAGCGCGTGGATGAACAGGCCCGCGACCACGGACTGCGCGATGACGTTGGCCACCGCCGAGCCCTCCAGGCCCCAGCCCTGCCACGACCCCCAGCCATGTACGAGGAACGGGCAGAGCAGCGCCGAGAGGCCGTTGCCGGCCAGCACGTAGCGCATCGGCCGCACGGTGTCCTGCACGCCGCGCATCCAGCCGTTCCCGGCCAGGGTGACGAGCACGAGCGGAGCCCCGAACAGCGCGACCCGCAGCCACGACGCGGCCGCGTCGGCCACCGGTCCGCCGTCGCCGAGCACCCGGGTGATCGGGCCGGCGACGAGCTGTCCGACGACCAGTACGACCACCCCGACGGCCAGCGCCAGCCAGCTGGCCTGCACCCCCTCGGCGACCGCATCGGAGCGCCGCCCGGCGCCGTGCAGCCGCGCGGCACGCGCCGTGGTGCCGTAGGACAGGAAGGTCAGCTGGGTGGTGACCTGGGCGAACAGGACTCCGGCGACGGCCAGGCCGGCCAGCGGCACCGCCCCGAGGCGGCCGACGACCGCGGTGTCGACCAGGACGTACAGCGGCTCGGCGGCCAGCACCGGCAGCGCCGGGGCCGCGAGCCGGAACACCGCGCGGGCCGGGACCGGCCCGCCGGCAGCCGGGTCCGGTGTGGTCACGCGCGCGTGGCGGCCGGGCGGCGGCAGATGTAGCCGAAGGCGGGCGGCATGTTGCGCCACACCGTCCGGCTGACCACGACCTCGTCGAAGATGTCGTGCAGGGTCCGGCGGAACCGGCGGGCCGCCGAGAGCGGCATGCCGTGCAGGTACGCGAAGGTGGCGAACGCCCCGGTCGTGCCGATCACGTTCGTCACCTGGCCGAGGATCGAGCGCTGGGTGTCCCGGTCGAACAGTGCCCAGGGCAACCCGCTGATCACGGCGTCGACCTGCATCACGCCACGCTCGGCCAACAGCATGCCCAGCTTCGCGGCGTCACCGTTGATCACCTCGAGATCGGGCTGGCTGCGTCGCAGGTAGTCGCCCATCGTCGGGTCGAGTTCGACGGCGATGTGCCGGGCGCCCGTGGGCAGCCGGTCGGCGATCACGGAGCTGATCGCCCCGGTTCCCGGGCCCAGCTCCACCACGACCGGGCACCCCTCGCGCGGGACCACGGAGGCCAGCAGGCCGGCGAGCCGCGCCGAGCTCGGAACCACGGCTCCGACCTGGGTGGGGCGCCGCATCGCCGCCGCGAGGAAGGCCCGTCGGGCCGACTTGCCGTCGATGTCACCGGACGGGCGGGACATCGGGTGGTGCTGCCCGGGCTCGGACGTCACGAATCCTCCTTCACTCACCGACAAACTAGCCGTCGTGAGCCGAGACCCGAGTGTGACCGGCTGCGGCATCGGGTGCCAGGGCCACGCGCAGCGCGTGCAGGACCTCGGCGGCGGTGCCGTCCCTGGTGAAACCTGCGGCGTTGCGGTGCCCGCCGCCACCGAGGGCGGTCGCGGCGGCGGCGACGTCGAACCCGCCCTTCGCGCGCAGCGAGACCGACCATCGGCGCGGGCCGACCTGCTTGAGGGTGGCGGCGATCTCCGCCTCGGCGGCCGTGCGGATCTCGTCGATCACGCTGTCGACCTCCTCGGGGCGGAAGCGCGCGACCACCGGGGCCGGGATCACCGCGTGCACCAGCCCCAACCCGCCCGCGGCCTCGGGCTCCAGGGAGGCGCCGCGCAGCACGTCGGCCAGCGCGGCCAGCCAGGCGAACGGGTGGGTGCCCATGATCGGGCGGACGAGCGGCTCGACTTCCACCCCCGCCTCGACGAGCGTGGCGGCGAGCCGGTGTGCGGCCGGTCCCGCGGTGCGGAACCCGACGGTGTCGGTGACCAGCCCGGCGTAGAGACACCGGGCGATCTCCTCGTCCACCGGCACGCCCATCTCGACGAGCACCCGGTGCACGAGCACCACGGTGGCCTCGACGGAGGCGTCGACGAGCTGGACATTCCCGAAGCCCGGGTTCGACGCGTGATGGTCGATCAGCAGCGTGGCACCGGCGGTGTCCAGCCGGTCGGCCAGCCGGCCGAGTCGTCCGACGCCGGCGGTGTCGCAAGCGACCAGGACCTCCGGTGCAGCCGGAACGTCGTCGGCGGGCACCACGAGGCCGAGCGCGTCGAGCGAGCGCAGCGACTCGGGCATCCGGTCGGGCTCGGCGAACGACACCCGCACCCGGACGCCCCGGCGGTGCAGTGCGATCCCGAGCGCGAGCGCGCTCCCGAGCGCGTCCGCGTCGGGCTGCACGTGCGCGAGCAGCGTGACGTCGCGCGCGGTGGCGAGCAGCGCGGCCGCCGCCGCGACCGCGCCGGTGCGCGCGTCGACGGGGGCGCTCACTCCGCGAGGTCGGAGCCGTCGGAGCCGTCGACCTCGCGCGGGGCGCGGTAGGGGTCGGCGTCTCCGGCCGGCCGGGCCCCGGCGGCGAGCCGGGCGACCTCGGCATCGGACTCGCGGGTCCGGGCCAGCAGCTCCTCCATCCGGCGCGCCTCGTCCGGGACCTGGTCCGGGACGAACGCGAGCGACGGGGTGTGCCGGATGCCGGTCTGCGCCCCGACCATCGAGCGCAGCACACCGCTGGCGCTCGCCAGCGCGGCGGCGGCACCGGCGGTGTCCGGTGCCTCGTCGACCGACTTGCCGAGCACCGTGTAGTAGACGGTGGCCTCACGAAGGTCGCCGGTCACGCGGGCGTCGGTGATGGTCACCATCGACAACCGTGGGTCCTTGACCTCGTGTTCCAGCGCAGCGGCCACGATCTGCGAGATCCGCTTGGCCAGTCGTCGCGCGCGGGCCTGGTCCACCATTGTGCGCTCCTTCATCGCCTGTGCCGGGTAGTGGTCGCCAGGCGACGACTACCCTGCACGGCCTCAGTCATCCTCCGGGCCCAGCATCCGCTGCCGGACCGCGAGCAGTTCCAACTCCGGGCGTGCGGCCACCAGCCGCTCGCAGCGCTCGAGCACTGCGGTGACGTGCCCGGGATCCGCGGCGACGCAGCTGACTCCCAGCAGCGCCCGCCGGTGCAGGTCGAGATGGCCCGCTTCGGCCACCGCGACCTCGAACTTGCGGCGCAGCTCGGCCAGCACGGGCCGGACCAACGACCGCTTCTGCTTCAACGAGTGGACGTCGCCCAACAGGACGTCCAGCTCGAGTACCCCCACGTACATAGGTTCCCTCGAACGGCGCGGGCCGAGAGCGGGGGACGGTCACCAGCGCGACCGTCCCCCACTCACCCCAGGGCTGTCAGGCCCGGGGCTTCTCCCGCATCTCGAAGGTCTCGACGACGTCGCCGACCTTGATGTCGCTGTAGTTGCCCAGGGTGAGACCGCACTCGAAGCCCTCGCGGACCTCGACCACGTCGTCCTTGAACCGGCGCAGCGAGCTGATCGGCAGGTTCTCGGCGATCACGACGCTGTCGCGCAGCAGGCGGCCGCGCGCATTGCGGCGGATCTCCCCGCCCATCACGAGGCAACCGGCGATCGTGCCGAACCGGGAGGACTTGAAGACCTCGCGGACCTCGGCGCGGCCCAGCTCGACCTCCTCGTACTCCGGCTTGAGCATGCCCTTGAGCGCCTGCTCGATCTCCTCGATGGCCTGGTAGATCACCGAGTAGTAGCGGATCTCCACAC
Organism: Pseudonocardia bannensis; assembly: GCF_012911875.1. Classification (GTDB taxonomy): domain Bacteria; phylum Actinomycetota; class Actinomycetes; order Mycobacteriales; family Pseudonocardiaceae; genus Pseudonocardia; species Pseudonocardia bannensis. The sequence goes on from NZ_JAAXKZ010000073.1 coordinate 27,986, forward strand.
CCTCGCGGTTGGCCAGTTCGGTGGCCTTGCCCTCGGCCCGGACGTTGAAGCCCAGGACGATGACGTTGTCCGCGATGGCGAGGTTGATGTCGCCCTCGGTGATGCCACCGACGCCCCGGTGGATGACCCGCAGCTCGACGTCGTCGCCGACCTCGATCTTCATGAGCGCGTCCTCGAGGGCCTCGACGGTACCCGAGTTGTCACCCTTGATGATCAGGTTGAGCTGGCTGGTCTCCTTGAGCGCGGCGTCCAGGTCCTCCAGGCTGACGCGCTTGCGACGGCTCGCCAGCTCGGCGTTGCGCTCGCGGGCGCGTCGCCGGTCGGCGATCTGCCGGGCCACCCGGTCCTCGTCGACGACGAGGAAGGTGTCGCCCGCGCCGGGGACCGAGGTGAAGCCGATGACCTGCACCGGGCGCGACGGGTAGGCCTCGGCGACGTCCTCGCCGTACTCGTCGAGCATCCGGCGCACGCGGCCGGACGCGTCGCCCGCGACCACCGAGTCGCCGACCCGCAGCGTGCCGCGCTGGACCAGCACGGTCGCCACCGGACCACGCCCGCGGTCGAGGTGCGCCTCGATCGCGACGCCCTGGGCCTCCATGTTGGGGTTGGCCCGCAGGTCGAGCGCGGCGTCCGCGGTCAGCAGGATCGCCTCGAGCAGCTGCTCGATGTTGATGTTCTGCCGCGCGGAGATGTCGACGAACATCGTCTCGCCGCCGTACTCCTCGGCGACCAGGCCGTACTCGGTGAGCTGCTGGCGGATCTTGGCGGGGTTGGCCCCCTCCTTGTCGATCTTGTTCACCGCGACCACGATCGGCACGTCGGCCGCCTGGGCGTGGTTGATCGCCTCCACCGTCTGCGGCATCACACCGTCGTCGGCCGCGACCACGATCACCGCGATGTCGGTCGACTTCGCACCACGGGCACGCATGGCGGTGAACGCCTCGTGACCCGGGGTGTCGATGAACGTGATCAGCCGCTCCTGGCCGTCCAGCTCGGTGGCGACCTGGTAGGCGCCGATGTGCTGGGTGATGCCGCCGGCCTCGGTCTCGATCACGTTCGTCTTGCGGATCGTGTCGAGCAGGCGCGTCTTACCGTGGTCGACGTGACCCATGACGGTCACGACCGGCGGACGCACCTCGAGGTCCTCATCGCCACCGGCGTTCTCGCCGAAGGAGATGTCGAAGGAGTCGAGGAGCTCGCGGTCCTCCTCCTCCGGGCTGACGACCTGGACGTTGTAGTTCATCTCGGTGCCGAGCAGCTCGAGCACCTCGTCGGCCACCGACGCCGTCGCCGTCACCATCTCACCGAGGTGGAACAGCACCTGCACCAGCGAGGCCGGGTTGGCGCCGATCTTGTCGGCGAAGTCGGTCAGCGAGGCACCACGCGGCAGACGGACGGTCTCACCGCGACCCTTCGGCAGGCGGACGCCGCCGACCGAGGGGGCCTGCATCGAGTCGAACTCCTGGCGCTTCTGCCGCTTCGACTTGCGGCCCTTGCGGGCCGGACCGCCGGGACGGCCGAACGCACCCGCGGCACCGCCACGGCCACGACCGCCACCGCCGCCGCCACCGGGACGACCACGGAAGCCACCACCGGCCGGAGCGCCGCCGCCACCGGGACCACCGCCACCGGGACGGAAACCGCCGCCACCGGGACGACCGCCGCCGCCACCGGGACGACCGCCGGGACCGCCCGGGCGACCGCCGGGACCACCACGGCCACCGGGACCACCGGGGCCACCAGGACCGCCGGGACGACCACCGGCCGGACGCGCGGGCATCATGCCCGGGTTCGGGCGCGGGGGCATGTTGCCCGGGCTCGGACGCGGGCCACCACGACCGGCCTCACCACCGGGACGCGGGCCACCGGGGCGCGGGCCACCGGCACCGGGGCCGGGACGCGAGCCACCGGCACCAGGACCGGGGCGCGGGCCACCCTGGCCGGGCGCACCCTGACCGCTCTGGCCACCACCCTGCTGGGGCGGGGGGCCGGGACGCGGCGCAGCCG
>NZ_JAAXKZ010000074.1 GCF_012911875.1 Pseudonocardia bannensis
GCCGGGTGGCCAAGCCGTCCGAGCCATCAGCGGCACCACCGCGTCAGCCATACCCCGCGCCCCTGGGCCTCACGGCCATACGCACTGGCCAGTTCAACCCGGGACGGAACCGTAGGGCCACCGCGTGGTCGTCGGGCGCTCGGGCACCCGCGCGGCCGGCAGCACATCGCCCGCCCGAGGGCCCACACGCGGGTGTGCGCCGCACCCTCTGCGCCGGCGTCGTCGCCGTGTGCCGGGCTCAGCGAACGGGTAGGCCTGAGGTGACGAGGACCGGAGCGATGAGGGAGGACGCGACGATGGCGATGGGCGACAAGATCGACAACAAGGCCGAGGAGTTGAAGGGGAAGGCCAAGGAAGGTGCCGGCAAGGCCACCGACGACCAGGAGCTGGAGGCCGAGGGCCAGGCCGACCAGGCGAAGGGCAACGTCAAGCAGGCCGGCGAGAAGATCAAGGACGCCGCGAAGGGCGTCGTCGGCGACAACTGACTGCGGCGCACCCGGTTGGGCCGTCCGAGTTGTCCGGCAAGGAGGACGCGGGCCTGCCTCGAGTTGACTGCGAGACCGGGTAGCCCGGCTACGGACGCGTGCCCACACCGGTCCTGAACTCCCGCACCCGCAGCGGGCCGCTGGTGTCCGGCGCAAGGGGTGGGGTGTCCAGGCCGGCGCCGTCGCGGAGGCCCTCCAGGAAGGCCCCGACGGCGTCGAGGGCGGTGTGCCGAGGCCACCACCCGAGTTCGTCGCGGGCCCGGCGCACGTCCATGATCGGTAACCGCAGCACGGCGTCGAACAGATGTGGGGATGCCGGCAGCAGGTGCAGTCCCCAGCCCACGGCGAGCGCGGCCCGGACCGCAGGAGTCGGTACCCGTACGGTGCGGGCGCGCAGCAGCCGGGCCAGTTCGCCGGCGTCGAGCACCGGGTCGGCGGCCAGGTTGAACGCGCCACGGACCGGGCGCAGCACAGCCAGCCGGAACGCATCGGCGGCATCGAGCGAGTGCAGCGCCTGAAAGCGCAGCCCAGGCAGGTCCGGCACGATCGGGAGCAGGCCCGGGCGGACCAGCCGGGCCGGCATCAGCGGGCCCGCGAACAACCGGCGCTGCCCGGTTGCCGCCTCTCGCTTGAAGATGAAGCCGGGTCGCATCCGCACCACCCGCAGGTCGGGATGCTCGGCCTCGACACCGTCGAGCACCCGTTCCAGGTAGGCCTTCTCCCGTGTGTACCCGGCGGTCGGCCACCCGTGCGTCGGCCAGCCCTCGTCGACCGCGCGGTCCTGCGGCCCCGGCGAGTAGGCCCCCACGGACGACGCGTACACCAGCGCGGGTACCCCGGTCTCGACGACCGCGCGGAACACCCGGATGCCGCCGAGCACGTTGACCCGCCAGGTGAGCACCGGATCATGCGTGGGTTGGAACAGCCAAGCCAGGTGCACGACCACGTCGGCCCCGCGAAGGAGTTCCACCAGGTCGTCGGAGGCGATGTCGGCCGTGGCCCATTCGACGCCGTCCGGCTGCCATCCCGGCCGTCGGCGGGCCAGCCCGAGCACCGAGGTGACCTCGGGTTCCGCCGTCAGCGCCTCCACGACGCTGGTGCCGACGTTCCCGGTAGCGCCCACCACCACGACCCGCATGTCGAGAGGTGTCACCACTGCGGTCCCCGGACAAACCCCCAGCCTCGGCGATCCCCGCGGGCGTGAATCGTGCGGCACTGCGCATCAACTGCGCGATCGGCGGGTAGGCCGACGTGTCGGGCCCGCCCGGGTCCATCGCAGTGGACCGATGCCGAGGAAGCCCCATGAGCCCGACCACCGCCGCGCAGTCCCTCTGGCTCGCTGCGCTGCCCGATATCCGCTACCCGGCGCCGGGCGCCGAGCGCGCCTTCGACGTTCTCGTGCTCGGCGGAGGCATCACCGGCCTCACCGCCGCGCTGCTGCTCAAGCGCAGCGGCGCGCGGGTCGGGGTCGTCGAGGCCGACCGGATCGGCACCGGCGCCACCGGCAACAACACGGCCAAGGTGACCGCGCTGCAGAGCACCATGCTGTCGCGGATCCGACGGACCCGCGGCGCCGACGTCGCCGCCGCCTACGCCGAGCACAGCCGCGCCGCCGTCGAGATGGTCGCGCAGCTGGCCGCGGAGCACGACATCGCCTGCGACCTGCGCCGCCGCGCCGCCTACACCGTCGCGGCCGAGGAGAGCGAGCTGCGGACGGTGGAGCAGGAAGCCGACGCCGCGCGGCGCGCCGGGCTGCCGGTCACGCTGACCGACGACGTCGATCTGCCGTTCGCGGTGGCCGGTGCCGTGGGACTCGCCGACCAGGTGGAGTTCCATCCGGTGAAGTACGCGTACGGGCTGGCCGCGGCGATCGACGGCGACGGCTGCCGCGTGTTCGAAGGCACGCGCGCGCTGAGCGTCGAGGAGGACCGCCCGATCTGCGTGCAGACGACGCACGGGCTGCTCACCGGTGAGCAGGTCGTCGTCGCCACGCACTTCCCGGTGTGGGACCGCGGGCTGTACTTCGCGCGGATGGAGGCGACACGGGCGTACTGCGTGGCGGCCCGGGTGCGGGGCGAGCCCTCCCGCGGCATGTCGATCACTGCGGGCAGTCCGAGCTGGTCGTTCCGCTCCGCGGGCGATCTGCTCATCGTGTGCGGGCAGGACCACCCCACCGGAGCCCGCGGCGTCGACGGGCAGCGCTACAGCGCGCTGGAGGACTTCGCCCGGCGGCACTGGGACGTCGAGGAGATCACCCACCGATGGTCGGCGCAGGACGCCCTGCCCTACGACCACACCCCGATGATCGGGACCTACACGCCGCTGTCCAGCCACATGTTCGTGGCCGCGGGCTATTCGAAGTGGGGTCTGTCCGGCGGGACGATGGGCGCCATGCTGCTCGCCGAGCGGATCGCCGGGGGCCGGGCGGCGACCGAGGTCTTCAGCCCGCACCGTATCTCCCCGCGGGGGCTGCCCACGCTCGCGCGGCTCAACGCCAAGGTCGCCGTCGACCTCGTCGGCGACCGGCTGGCCCCATCGGGGGTGACCTCGGCGACCGAGATCCCACCGGGCGAGGCGGGGGTCGTGCGCTCCGGCACCGACCGCGTCGGTGTGTACCGGGACGAGGCCGGCGGTCTGCACGGGGTGTCCATGCGGTGCACCCACCTGGGCTGCCTGGTGCGCTTCAACGGCGCCGAGCGCAGCTGGGACTGCCCGTGCCACGGGTCCCGCTTCGCCATCGACGGGACGGTGCTCGAGGGGCCCGCCGTCGACCCGCTGCCCCGCCGGGACCCGCCCGCCGGCGCGGCGGACCTGCCGTGAGCGAGCTGAGACGGGTCGCCGTCGGACACAGCACCGGGATGCACCTGTCACCCGGCCACCCGAGCCTGACGGGCCGGATGCCCGTCTGACCGGTGCAGTCGCCGATGGCCCACTCCGGAGCGCGAGGCGTCGCCGCACGCGTCGGTCGGCCGCAGCGGCGAGGGCCTGGGCGCATCCCACTGGGATGTAGACGAACTGGGTAATCCGCGGGTATCGCCGCCGGAAGCAGCTGTTCGAGGAGCGATGATGGCTCTGCTCCGCCCGACCGGGCTCGTCCGCCGCGCAGCGGGAACCGCGCTTCACCTCACCACGACCGGCGTGGGGCTGACAGCGGGTTCGGTGTCGCTGACGGCCGGGCTGGTGGCCGAGTCGACCCGGGTGGCCGCCCGGGCGGCCCGCGCCGCCACCGGCACCGCGACCGCGGTGGCCACCGCTTCGGTCGACCTCGCGAAGACCGTCGGCGTCGAGAGTGTCCGGGGCGCCGGCGCCCTGCTGACCGGCTCCGACCCGGTGGCCGACGGCCGGCTGGATCGGCTGGCCGACGTGGCCCGTGGGATGTTCGAGCCGCCGCGGGCGCGGCAGCGCCGTCGGGTGTGGACCACCCGCGGCCGGACCCTCGTGGAGCTCACCGCTCCAGCGGTGGAAGGCGGGCCGGAGGTCCGCCGTGCCCTGCGCCGCCACCTCGAGCGGCTCGAAGGCGTGGAGTGGGCGGTCGTCAACGATGTCGTCGGCCGCGTTCTCGTCGCGTTCGACGACAGGCGGATCACGGTCGAGGACGTCGTCGACGTGGTGACCGCGATCGAGCAGGCGCGTGGTGGACGGCAGGTCTTCCCGCAGCGGGAGGAACACCCGGCGGACCTCGAACCGCTGCTGGCCGCGCTCATCACCGCGGCTGTCGACACTGCAGCGATCGGCGCGGCCTACGCCGGGAAGCTGCTGCCGGTACCTGCGCTGACCCGGCACGCCACGCTCGCGCTCGCCCTGCTCGACTCCCAGCAGTGGATCAAGAGCGCACTCGTCGACCGGATCGGTCCGATCGGCACGGACCTCGCGTTCACCGGGACGAGCGCGCTGCTGCACGCGCTCACCCAGAGCCCGACCGTGCCCGCGCTCAACGCTGCGGCGGCCGTTCAGCGGGCGATGGAGATGCACGCCCGGCGCGCGGTGTGGCACCGGCGGGAACCGCAGCTGTGCCGGCCCGCACCGGAGGACGCGTCCGCTGAGCCGGTGGCGCCTCCGGGCGAACGGCCCGTTCCGCTGCCACCCGGGCCGATCGAGTCCTACCGGTCGCGGCTCGGTCCGACGGCACTGGCGTCCGCGGTCGGTCTGCTCGGGCTCACCCACGAACCGGCGCGATCGGCGGACCTGCTCAAGGGCCTGACACCCAAGACGGCGGTCCAGGGCCGGGAGGCGTTCGCCGCCGTGCTGGACCTGCTGATGTGCCGCCGCGGCGTGCTGCCGATGGACGGCTCCGCCTACCGCCGGCTGGACCGCGTGGACGCCGTTGTGCTGGACAGCGACGCGCTCTGCACCGGCCCGCCGGTCGTACTCCGGGCGAGCGCTGCGGCCGAGGGCTGGGACGAGGCCGCGGTCTGGACGACCGCAGCGCGGCTACTCGTCGCATCCGACCCGCCCGACCCGGAGGACGAGGGCCGTGACGACCGCGCACCCGGCGGTGTCCGGCTGGGGCCGCCGAAGGAGTCGCCGGACGTGGCGGGCGGTCAGATCCGCGGCCTGACGGACGGCGGGGAACGGGTGGGGGAGGTCGTCGTGGCCGCCGAGCTCGACCCGCACGCCGAGGCACTGCTCAAGGCCGGCGCCGGGGCCGGACACCGGCTGGTCCTCACCGAGCACGTCGGGGCGCGGGAGATCGCCGGACTCGTCGACGAGGTCGCGCCCGCCGGGGAGCCGCTCCTGGACACGGTGCGCCGGCTGCAGGCCAATGGTCGTGGCGTGCTGGCGGTGTCCGCGGTCGACAGCCCCGCGCTGCTGGCCGCCGACGTCGCCGTGGCCCCGGTCCGCCCCGGGTGCCCGCCGGCATGGGGCGCAGACCTGGTGACCGGGCCCGGTCTCGTCGACGCGTGCCGCATCGTCACGGCGACCGACCGGGCACGCGCGGTCAGCCGCCACGCTGTGGACACCGCGTTGACCGGCAACGTCCTCGGCGGTCTGCTCGCCGCGGTCGGGGACCCACGCCGTGGGCAGAAGAAGGCCACGACCCCGGGCAAGACGGCCACAGCGCTGACGATGGCCGTCGGAACGTGGGCCGCCCTGCGGCTGGATGTGCAGCCGCCACCCGCGCCGACCGTGCACACCCCGTGGCACGCGTTGGAACCCGAGCAGGTGCTGCGGCGGCTCGCCGACCGGCACCCGGAACCGGCCGGGCAGCGGAACCCGCTGTTGTCGCCGCTGCGGTGGGCGCGCGCGCTTCCCGGCGTCAGCGGGCCGGCTCGCTTGGCTCGCACGGTCGCGGCCGAGCTGTCCGATCCGCTCACACCGGTGCTGGGCACCGGCGCGGCGGCCACGGCGATCCTCGGCGAGGCCACCGACGCCGTGCTGGTCGGGAGTGTCATGGTCGGTAACGCACTGCTCAGCGGCCTGCAGCGGCTGCGGGCGGAGACGGCGCTCGAGTCCCTGCTCCTGGAGCAGGAGGTGGTGGCCCACCGCGAGACGGACGGCGGACGCGCGGACGCGCCCGCCACCGCCCTGCGAGTGGGCGACGTGCTGCTCGTGGAGCCCGGGGACGTGGTGGCCGCCGACGCCCGCCTGCTGGAGGCGATCGACCTGGAGGTCGACGAGTCCAGCCTCACCGGCGAGTCGCTGGCGGTGGCCAAGTCGCCGGCGGCAACGCCCGGAGCGGACGTCGCCGATCGCACCTGCATGCTCTTCGACGGCACCGCGGTGGTCGCCGGCAGAGGCCGAGCCGTGGTGGTGGCCGTCGGCGACGCGACGCAGGCAGGACGAGCCGCGACCGCCGCGGGAGCGGCGGCACCCCCGCCCGGTGTGCAGGCCCGGCTCGGCGAGCTCACCCGGGCGGTGCTGCCGCTGACCCTCGCCGGCGGCGCCGCGGTGGCCGTGCTCGGCATTCTGTGGCGGCGCCCGCTGCGCGAGGCGGTCCGGGCCGGTGTCGCGGTGGCGGTCGCGGCGGTGCCGGAGGGGCTACCGCTGGTCGCGACGGTCGCGCAGCAGGCCGCGGCGCGCCGGCTGTCCCGACGGGGGGCCTTGGTACGCAACGCACGCGTACTGGAGGCGCTGGGCCGGGTGGGCACCGTCTGCTTCGACAAGACCGGCACGCTGACGGAGAACCGGCTGCGGGTGGCCCGGCTGGTGCCGCTCGGCCCGGGCGGCGGGCCCCCCGAGAAGGAGTTGCTGCGCCTCGCCGCGGCGGGCGCCGGCACCGAGGACGATCATGCCCACGAGACCGACCGGGCGATCGTGGAGGCCGCGTCGGAGCGTGGGGTACGCGTCGAGGACGAGCCGGACGCCGCCCTGCCCTTCGCCGCCGGGCGCGCGTTCTCCGCGGCGGTGCGGGACGGCCGGTTGGTGGTCAAGGGCGCCCCGGAGAAGGTGCTCGGCCGGTGCGCCGAGGCGGGGGCCGCGCGGGAGCGGGTGCAGGCGCTCGCCGCCGAGGGGCTGCGGGTGCTGGTGGTCGCCGACCGCGAGGTCGCCGACCACCCCGACGACCTCGACGCCGCAGCGCAGCAGCTCACCCTGCGCGGGCTCGTCGCCCTCGCCGACACCGTGCGGCCGTCGGCCGTGGCCGCGGTGGAGCAACTGCGCGCCGCCGGGGTCCGGGTACTGATGGCCACCGGCGACCACCCGGAGACCGCGAGTGCGATCGCGGCACAGGCCGGTATCCCCGACGCCGACCGCATCGTGACCGGTGCCCGGTTCGCCCGGGCGTCCGACGCGGAGCGGACGCGGATGGCACGCGAGGCGGCCGTGTTCGCCCGCCTCTCCCCGGACCAGAAGGTGTCGCTGGTCGTGGCGCTACGCCGGGCCGGGTGCACGCTCGCGATGACGGGCGACGGGGTCAACGACGCCGCGGCGATCCGGCTCTCCGACGTCGGGGTCGGCGTCGCGAGTGCCGAGTCACCGGCGGCGCGCAGCTCGGCGGACCTCGTTCTCACCGACGCCGACCTCACCCGGCTGGTCGACGCCGTCGGCGAGGGACGTGCCATGTGGTCGCGGGTGCGTGACGCGGTGTCGGTGCTCGTCGGCGGAAATGCCGGCGAGGTGGCGTTCACCGTTCTGGGCACCGCGTTGGGCGGGCGAGCCCCGCTGGGGACCCGGCAGCTACTGCTGGTCAACCTACTCACCGACATGTTCCCGGCGCTGGCAGTCGCGGTGTCCGCGCCTCGGCGCAACACGGCCGATGCCGGGGAGGCCGTGGGACCGCTCGCCGCCCACCCACTGGAGGAGGTGTTACTGGCCGGGCCGCACCGCGGCTTCACCCGCTCGGTCCGGCAGATGGTGCTGGTCCGGGGCGCCGCGACGGCGGCCGGGGCGACCGGCGCCTGGGCGGCGGGCCGGGTGACCGGCTCCCACGGCCGGGCGAGCACGATGGGCCTGGCTGCACTGATCACCACCCAGCTCGCCCAAACCGCGTGGGCCGGCCGCCGCAGCCCACTGGTCCTGATCACCGTCACCGGGTCGGTCGCCGCCCTGGTCACCGTGGTGCAGACGCCGGGCGTCAGCAGGTTCTTCGGCTGCACCCCGTTGGACCCGCTGTCCTGGCTCGTGGTGCTCGGCTGGGCCACGGCCGGCGCCGCCGCAGCAGAGGTCGTCCCCCGGGTCGTGCAACGGAGACGATCCGATGCCGTCTCCGTCCCCCGGGCGTCGCAACCGCCGGGGTAGGGGCCGCACCCGGAGCGCGGCGGTGGCGATCGGTCTCCCCTCGCCCCGGCGAGGGTGGCGGCCGCCGGGGATCACCTGACCTCTCGGGTCCTCTCCACGGACCTTCTCCGGAGCGGGGCCGTCGAGCAGCGTGCGTCCGTCGCGGAAGACGACGCCGTTGGCGCACCGGGGCCTCGACCGCACCGCCGGCGAACTGCTCGGTGTAGAGCCGGGCGTAGAGGCCGTCGTAAGCCAGCAGTTCGGCGTGCGTGCCGCGCTCCATGATCCGCCCGTTCTCGACGCGAGGATGACGTCGGCGCCGAGGATTGCGGACAGCCGGTGCGCTATGGCGATGGTGGTGCGCTGCCGGGTGGCGTTCTCCAGCGCCTGCTGGACGAGGCGTTCGCTGACCGTGTCCAGCGCGCCGGACGCGGGCTCGTGAGCGGCGGCTCCCCCGGCCGCGGGTACATCAGGCCGGCGATCGAGAACCCTGTGTCGTCCGCGTGAACCGCTCGCGCGGCCTCTCCGCGACGGCCCGGGCCGGGGGCTACACGACGGCGTCGACCTGCCACATCAGGGCGCGGAGCTCGCGGCCCAGACCGATGCGGGGTGAACCGGTGTTGCAGGCCGCGGCCCACTCGTGTTGGTCCGCGGTCCGGACGAGGACCGCGTAGGTCCCGGGCAGCAGCCCGTCATGCTCACGGGTGCCCGCGGATGTCAGCGCCCACCCCCTGGCGTAGTCGGGGTTGACGGTGCAGGGCGCCGCCATCGCCGCGACGGTCGCAGGCGCCAGCAGATCCGGCGGTTGCGGGAACCCGTCCACGCGCAGCGCGAAGCGGATCACGTCACCCGGCGTCCCGAGCCAGCCGCCGTGGGCATCCATCCGGCGCACCCGCAACCGGTACGGCGCCTCCGTCCCCAGCCCGGTGTACATGGCCTCGCTCGGGTGTCGTTCGGCGGCCGTGTCCCCCGCGATCGTCATGCTGGTGGCCTGCGCCGGTCCGAGCACCTCGTCCCGGACGACGTCCGCGTAGGACCGGCCGGTCACCGCCTCGATCACCCGGCCCAGCAGGCAGTACCCGAAGTTGGAGTAGGCGTACACGATGCCCGGCTCGGCGGTGGCCGGCCGGTTGGCCAGCGTCCACGTGATCAGGTCCTCCTGCGACAGCGTCGGCTGAGAGAACATCGGGTCGTCACCGTCGTTCGACCAGCCGCCTGCGGTGTGCTCGAGGAGATGCCGGACGGTGATGTCGGTGGCGTCCGGGCCGCACGGGGTGCCGAACCTGGTGCCGAGGATCGAGCCGGCGCCGAACACACGGTCGTCGAGCGCCAGCCGTCCCTGCTCGATCAGCCGGAAGACGGCCGCCGAGGTGATCGGTTTGCTCAGGCCGGCGACGCGGAAGCGCGTGTCGAAGGTCACGGTCTCCCGGGTGATCGGGTTGGCGTAGCCGAAGACGTGACCGGCGACCGGGTTGCCGTTCCGGGCGACCGTGAGCGACAGGCCGGGCACGGCCCATTTCTGCATGAAGGGGATCACGAGTGCGCTGACCGGGCCGGCGTCCGGCCGGTCGGCGCTGGCGTCCTCCCAGATCGTGGTGTAGGCCGAGCCACCGGCCACTCCGTAACCGCTCACGTCGACCAGGCGGAGGCCGCGGCGGGCGGCCACATCGAACTCATGCTGGTAATGGCCGTCCGGCAGGTCGTGGCGGGCCGACCACGGGTGGCCCGGTGACATCTCCCAGATCGAGGCGAATCGCGGCACACCCCCGACCGCGTACCCCGCCACCTGGATCGGGCGGTACCCCTCGGCACTCAGTGCGTCGAACTCCCGCTGATGGGCCTGCGCGTCGAGTCCGTGCCGCGCCTGCCACGGCGGCCCGGCGTACTGGTCCCAGATGCCGGCGTAGCGCGCCTCGCCGGCCACCTCGTAACCCGACACGCAGCGAAGCCGCCAACCCGAATCCACCAGTTCGTCGAACAACGCCTGGTAGGCAGCGGAACTCAGGTCGTGCCGCGCGATCCACGGCAGGCCCACCTCCTGCTCCCAGATGGCACTGAAGAGGGTGCGGTCACCGAGCCGGAAGGCGCTCACGTGCGTGGGGCGCAACTGCTGCCGCTCGAGGGTGGCGACGACGGCCTGGTAGTCCTCCGCCGAGATCCCGTGCCGGGCCTGCCATTCGTTGCCACCCCGCCGCTGCCACACCCCGACGTAACGGTCGGCGCCGTTCACGGCGAATCCGGAGACCTTCACCAGCCGGTGGCCCTGGGCCACGAGCTGGTCGAACTGGTGCTGGAAATCAGGAGCCGAAAGGCCGTGCCGGCCCTGCCACTCGGTGACGATCACGTTGCTCCCCGGAGGCGCGTGAAGGCATTTCCGACACAAGGCTCGGGATTGGTCTACCTGCTGTTACCTACGGATCACCCTCCGTACAACCACATCGGTTCTCCACGCGCAGCCGGATCGATGGGCCGCCGGGTGCGGAGATCCACGCTTCGCCGGGCCGATCGTCGTCCGGCGCGGAGCTGCGTTCGCTGGTCCGATGTGCGGCTCGGCGTCGGGCACCAGGTTTTCGGCGAGCTCGAGAGCCTCCCGGAATTCAGGTCAAGAAGTGGCCGTAGTGGCCCGTAGCGTTCCGTCCACGGCAAGGCACAGGACCCGGGAGGACCGGCGTGAGGTCTACGGCCGACCCGCCGGCAGCGCCGCGCCCCAACGGCTCACCTCGGTCGATGACGACGAAGGAAGGCGAGAACCTGATGACCACGACCGGCAAGCTCGCGACCGGCGAACGTGCGGACCTGCTCCAGACTCTGGAGAAGCACCGCCACTTCCTGCGTTTCACCGTCCGTGACCTGACCGACGAGCAGGCCGCGCAGCGCCCGACGGTGAGCGCGCTGTGCCTCGGCGGGCTGATCAAGCACGTCGCGGCCACCGAGCAGGCGTGGATGGACTTCGTGGTCGGCGGCGCCGAGGCGATGACGGGCGGCGAGGAGGACCGGGAGGGTCGGTTCAACATGGCGGAGGGCGAGACCCTGGCCGAACTGCTCGATCACTACGAGCAGGTGGCACGCAGGACCGACAGGATCGTCTCGACACTGCCCGACCTCGACATGTCCCACCCCCTCCCGGAGGCGCCCTGGTTCGAGCCGGGCGCGAGGTGGTCGGCCCGCCGGGTCCTGCTGCACGTGATCGCCGAGACCTCGCAGCACGCCGGCCATGCGGACATCATCCGCGAGTCGTTGGACGGCGCGAAGACCATGGGATAGCGCTCTGACGGTGTCGGCCGATGATCAACCGGCTTCCTCGCGCTGCCCCAACCGGCCTCCACCGAGCACGCATCGCCCCCGTCACCCTCGTGAGCGTCTTGACCAATTGTGATCACCGCCACTACATTTGCATCCCTAACGATCGTTAGGCAGAGCCGGATCGAGCCCTGACGGGAAGGACGCCCACATGGATGTCGGTGTGCTGCTGGTCTTCCAGAACTGGCACGAGAACATGAGCGACGGCGAGATGTTCCGACAGGAAGCCGAGCTGGGCGTCCTCGCCGAGCAGTACGGCTTCGACTCGGTGTGGGCCGCCGAACACCACTTCGACGACTACTCGATGTGCCCGGACAACCTCCAGCTCATGAGCTACCTGGCCGGCCGGACGAGCACGATCAAGCTGGGCACCGGTGCGGTGATCCTGCCGTGGAACGACCCGCTGCGGGTGGTCGAGAAGGTGACGATGCTCGAGCACCTGTCGAACGGACGGGTGCTGTTCGGCATGGGCCGGGGCCTGGCGAAGATGGAGTACGAGGGCTTCGGCGAGGACATGAACGCCTCCCGGCAGAAGTTCGACGAGGCGGCCGAGCTGATCATGCGCGGCCTGCGGAACGGCTATGTCGAGAACGAGGGGCCCATCTACGTCCAGCCCCGCGTCGACGTCCGTCCCGGGCCGGACCCGGACTGGGACTGGACCGACCGGATCTACGGCGTGGCGATGTCGCCGGACTCGGTGCCCGCCGTGGCCAAGGTCGGCGCCCGGATGATGACGTTCATGCAGTACCCGGCCGAGCAGCACGCCCCGGCCATCAACCGCTACCGCGAGATCTACCGGGAGACCCACGGCCGCGAGCCCGCGCCGGTGCTCACCCAGGACTTCGTCTACTGCCACGAGGACCCCGAGGTCGCCGAGCAGACCGCGCGCGAGTACCTGAGCCGCTACTTCCTGTCGGTGATCAAGCACTACGACTTCGCCGGGTCGCACTGGCGGGAGACCAAGGGCTACGAGGCGTACCAGCAGGGCGCGGACATGATCCGTGAGGCCGGCATGGAGGCGGCGGGTGCAGGCTACGCCGACACCCAGATCTGGGGCACTCCGGAGCAGATCGTGGAGAAGTACCGGTACCGCCTGGAGGTGCTCGGCGACCACCAACCGAGCATCGCCCCGTCGTTCGCCGGGCTTCCGTTCGACAAGGTACGGGCCAGCCTGAAGCTGTTCGGCGAGAAGGTCGTCCCCGAACTGCGGAAGATGGGGGTCGAGGCGCCGGTCCCGGCCTGATGACGCCAGGGTGGCTCCGCCGGGCGGGTTCCGGCGGAGCCACCCCGTGGCATGGGTTCGATGCCGGCTGAGAACCTCGGCTCCGTGACGGAGGGAAAGCGCCGAGGTACCCGGTCCCGCGGAGGTGGAGATCTGACCGCCACCGACCAGCAACCCGCATCACCGGCTCGCCGCGCCGGCGCCCGCCGCGCCGAACTGATCGCGCTGGCCAGCCGCCTGTTTCGCGAACGCGGCTACCACGGCGTCGGCATGCGGGCGATCGCCGAGGCCGCCGACATGCAGGCCGCCTCGCTCTACCACCACTTCAGGAACAAGGAGGAGCTGCTCCTCGAGGCGATCTTCGTCGTCGACCGCGACCTGATCGTCGACCAGCTCCCCATCCTCGACGGCCCCGGCAGCCACCGCGAGCGGCTCACCCGGCTCGTGCGCGGACACGTCCTGCACATCGGCGACAACCGCGACGCCTGGTGGGTCGCCAGCCGGGAGCTCCGGGCGCTGTCCCCGGAACGGCTCGACGCAGTACAGGTCTATCGGCGCCGCTACCAGCACCGCATCGCGGAGTTCATCGCCGACGGCGTGCGCGCCGGCGAGTTCGACTGCGACGACCCACGCCTGGCCACACTGGCCGTCCTGGACATGATCAACGGGTTGAACGAGTGGTACTCCACATCGGGCCGGTTGAGCATCACGGAGCTGGCGGACCGGTACTCGGTCATGGTGCTGCGCCAGCTCGGAGCCCCGTAGCACCCCGGAGACCGATCGCGGGCGTCCTCCCGGCCACCCGCCAGGGCCGACCCGACGTCGGCGCGACCGCCACCCGGTGGGTCGCCGGCACGATGGAGGGGCTCTCCGGAATCAAGGACCGCGGGCTTCGCACAGATGCCCACCGGGAGCGCCGACTTCACGGCCACCACTTCGTGTTCGTGGTACGGGGCGGGAAGATCCGGTCGGTCAGGGAGTTCCTGGACACCGAGCACACACGGCGGTCTTCCTCGCTCCCTGCGCATCCGGGCGGGACGCGCGTTCGGGCCGGCAGCCGAACCCGGCCGGCGTCGTATCGGCGGCCGATCGGACGCTCCGGCTGCCGTCGCCCAGAGCATCCCGCTCCCCGGCTCTCGCGCCCCACCACCGTCCGACCCGAGTGGACGGTCGAGTCGCCCTACTTAGTGAAAACGATTTCCTTTAGTATCTAGCGCTGTGGAGTCAGGGTGGTCGGTCGCCCCCGGAGGGGGGACATCGCTTCCGGCACTCACCGTGCGTGGTCTCGTCCTCGAGATCGCCGGGCGGCGCGTCCTCAACGGCGTCGACCTGGATGTCGCCGCCGGGGAGCGGGTGGCGTTACTCGGCGCCTCGGGTTCGGGGAAGACCCTGACGGCGATGGCGGTGCTCGGCCGCCAACCGCCCGCGGCGGCGGTGCGCGGCAGCGTGCGCCTGCACGGCACGGAGGTCCTCGGTGTGGCTGCGGCCGGTCGCGGCCGCTCCCCCGGTGTGGCCGCGGTCTTTCAGGACTCCCTGTCGGCTCTCAACCCGCTGGTGCGCACCGGTACCCAGTTGTGCGCGCCGTTGCGCCGGCACGGCGGGCTCGGCCCCGAGGAGGCTCGTGCGGCCGCGGCCGAACTGCTGGCCTCGGTCGGGTTCGATCGACCTCGCCAGATCCTGCGCAGCTACCCGGGCGAGCTGAGCGGTGGTCAGCGGCAGCGGGTGTGCATCGCCCTCGCGGTCGCGTGCCGGCAGGGCCTCGTCCTGGCCGACGAACCCACGACGGCGCTCGACATGGTGACCCGGAACCAGGTGCTGGGGGTACTGCGTGCGCAGACCGGCGCGCGTTCGGCCGCTCTGCTCCTCATCACCCACGATGTCGCGGCCGCCGCCGGGCTGTGCGAGCGGGCCGTCGTACTGGACCGTGGCCGAGTCGTCGAGTCCGCCCCGATGGCCGAGATCCTGGACGCGCCACGGCACGAGTACACGCGTCTGCTCGTCGGCGCGGCCCGCGCGACGAGCCTCGTCCCGGCGCGGGCGGCCGGGGCGACCGGGCGCAGCCGACGTGGGGCCGCGCAGGAAGCCCCGGCCGGCGCCGCAACGGGCGTCGCGCTGCTGCGGGCCACCGGGCTGCACCGGTGCTACCGGGTGCGCGGGCCTCGCCTCCTGGGGCGCACGGATCCGGTGCGCGCGCTGCGCGGTGTCGATCTCGATGTGGCTGCGGGCGAGCGGATCGGCCTGGTGGGGGCCTCGGGGTCGGGGAAGTCGACGCTGCTGCGGGTCCTGCTCGCCCTCGAAGCACCCGACGCCGGTCGGGTGCGGTTCCGCGATCGGGGGATCCGCCCCGCCCGCACGAACGCGCTGCGCTGGTACCGGCGCGCGGTGCAGTACATCGCGCAGGATCCGGCGAGCTCTCTGGATCCCCGGATGACCGTCGCCGACCTGGTCGCCGAGCCGCTGGCCCGGCTCCGGGTGCCCGGCAACCACCGGGCCGCGATCGCGCATGCCCTGGAGCTGGTCGGGCTGCCCGCCGAACACGCAGCCCGGCGACCGCGCGAGCTGTCGGGCGGCCAGGCCCAGCGGGTCGCGATCGCCCGTGCCATCGCGACCCGCCCCACCCTGCTGATCGCCGACGAGCCGGTCAGCGGCCTCGACCTGCCGCTGCGTGAGCAGGTCGTCGAGGTACTCGACCGGATGTGCGCGGCCACCGGGATGGGTCTGCTGCTGGTCTCGCACGACCTGTCGGTGGTCGCCGCGCTGTGCGAGCGGACCGCCGTGATGTGGGCCGGGGAGATCGTGGAGGACCGGCCCACCGGCGCCCTGTTGGCCGCCCCCGAGCACCCCAGGACCCGGGAGCTGCTCGCCGCGGTCCCGGAGCTGCCGACCACCGACGCCCCCGTCCCCCGGGCCGGCTAGCGCCCCGACCGACCCATCGTCCGACCCTCAGGAGATCCATGTCGATCACGTCCGCCCGGCGCCGCGGCGGCCTCTGTGCCGCGCTCACCGCCTCCGCTCTCGCCCTGACCGGGTGCTTCGCCGCACCCGGAACCCCGAGTGCCGACGGTGGTGAACGCATCAGGCTGGCCATGCTGCTGCCGCCGCGCTCCGGGCTCTCCCCGTTCAGCGACGACGCGTTCAAACTCTCGCGGTGGCGCACCGCCGAGACGCTGGTGGTGCTCGACGGCAACGGGGACGCGCAACCGGCGCTCGCGACCGGCTGGGCACGGGTGGACGACCGGACCTGGCGCTTCGACGTCCGCGAAGGCGTCCGTTTCCACGACGGCACCGAGTTGACCGCCGAGCACGTCGCGGGGGCGCTCACCGCCGGGACCCGGGCCTCGCCGAAGCCGCGCATCCTCGACGGGGTCGAGCTGACCGCGCACGCCGACGGGAACGCGGTCGTGGTCGCCACCGCGGACGTCGACCCCCTCGTCCCGCAGCGGCTGTCCAGCCCGCAGCTGTCGATCCTCGCCCCCGCGGCCTACGGCGCCGACGGTGTGGTGAACCCGGTGCGGGCGGGCACCGGGCCCTTCGTTCTCACCACGGTGAACGGTACGTCGGGCGCCACCCTCGACCGGTTCGACGGCTACTGGGGCGACCCGGCCGCCGCGAGCGGCATCGACGTCGACTTCGTGCCCGACGGCACGGCGCGGGCGGCCGCGCTGCGCACCGGCACCGCCGACGTCGTCGAGGCGATCCCGGTCAGCCAGGTCGAGGTGCTCGACGACGCGCTCGTGCACGAGGTCCCGATGCCCCGGACCAACACGCTGTACCTGAACACCAGGCGGGGCCCGTTCGCCGACCCGGCGGTGCGTGCGGCGGCCCGGGAGGCGATCGACCGCGCGGCGCTCGCGCAGCAGGTCTACGAGGGCCGGGCCGACGAGGCACAGGGACTCCTGGGCCCGGCACTGCCGTGGGCGGCCGCGGGCCGCTCGGACGCCGCGTACGCCGCCGCGCTGGCCCGCCGGGCGCAGTCGGCCCCGGTCCAGGGCGTGCCGATCACGCTCGGCACCTTCACCGACCGGGCCGAGCTGCCCGAGGTCGCGGTGCTGCTCGAACAGCAGTTGGAGGCCGCGGGGTTCGTCGTGACGCAGGACGTGCGGCAGTACTCCTTCATCGAGTCCGACGCCCTCGCCGGGGCGTTCGATGCGTTCATCCTGTCCCGCGCCACCGTGCTCGACTCCGGTGACCCGGTCGCCTACATGTTCAGCGACTTCGCCTGCGCGGGGTCGTTCAACATCGCCCAGCTGTGCGACCCGGCCGTCGACGCCGCGTTGCAGCAGGCGGCGACGATCGAGGCCGGACCGCAGCGCCGGGCGGCGGTCATGCGAGCCGAGGCCGCCGTGCTCGCCACCGACGCGGCCGTCCCGATGCTGCACGAGCGGGTGATCCAGGGCGAGGCGGCGCGGGTCGCGGGCGTCGCGCGCGATCCCCGCGAGCGGGAGCTGATCACCTCGGCGTCCGCCGTGTCCGATGAGCCGCGGTGAGGGACCGCTGAGCACGGCGGGTTCGCTGGTCGCCGGGACGAGCCGGGCCCTGACGGTCGGCGCCGTGGTGTTCCTGATCGGGATCCTGCCCTGGCTGTCCGGACGGTCCCCGGAGCTGACGATCCTGCGGGCGCGCTCGGCGGAGCAGGAGGCCACCCCCGAGGCTCTGGCCTCGATCCGGGAGCAGCTCGGCCTCGACGCCGGCCCGCTGACGCTGTTCGGGCGGTGGCTGGCCGGCCTGCTGACCGGGGATCCGGGCACGTCCTGGATCTCCGGTCGGCCGGTGCTGCCCGACGTGCTGGCTGCGCTCGGGGTCTCGCTGACCCTGATGGTGTTCGCGGTGGCCGTCGCCGCGGTGGTGGCGGTGTTGCTCGCGCTGCCTGCGGTGGTGCGCGGGCTGCGGGGCACCGCGGGTCCGACGTCCGGGCCGTGGGCGGCGGCGTTCACCGCGCTCCCGGAGTTCCTGCTGGCGTCGATGTTGCTGGTGATCGGCGCGATCGGGTCGGGGCTGTTCCCGCCCTACGGCTGGCAGGGGGCACAGCACGCCGTGCTACCGGCACTCGCCCTCGGACTCCCGGCGGGCGGGCTGATCGGCCGGCTGCTGGCCGACGCCCTGTCCGTCACCTTCACCGAGCAGTGGCTGGCCACCTGGCAGGTCGCCGGCTTCACCCGCGCCCGGATCGTGGTCGCGGTCGCCCGGCGGACGCTGCCGGCGCTGATGCCCCAGGTCGGCCTCGTCGTCGTCGGACTCACCGGCGGGGCGGTCGCGGTCGAGCAGGTCTTCGCGATCCCCGGTCTCGGCCGCGCCACCCTGAGCGCGGCCGCGGCGCAGGACCTGCCGGCCCTGCAGGCGGGGGTGCTCGCTCTGCTCGGCATCGCCGTGACCGCCGGGGCCGCAGCCGGGCTGGTCCGGCGCCTTCTGCTGGGCCGCGCGCTGCGGTCCGGCAGCATCCCGGTCCCGGCGCCACCGGTCCCGGTCGGCCGGCGGCAGTGGGTCGTCCCGATCGGGGCGGGCGTGGTGCTGGCGCTGGTGGTCACGGCCGGCCTGCTCCGGGACCCCTTCGCCTCCGCGCACGACAGGCTGGCCGAACCGGGCTGGGCGTTGCCGTTCGGGGCCGACGCCAGCGGGCGGGACCTGCTGGCCCGGGTCGGGCACGGCGCGCTGCTCACCGTCGGCACGGCGCTGGCCGTGGTGCTGATCAGCCTGATCGTCGGTGTCCTGGTCGGACTGCTCCCACGGCTGTCCATCGGGCCGGTCGAGGTCACCAATGCCGCCCCGCCGGTGATCGCGGGCATGGTCGTCGCCGCCGTCGTCGGACCGTCCGTCGGCGGCGCCGCGATCGCGGTGACGATCGTGAGCTGGGCCCCGCTCGCCGCGCACACCGCGGCACTCGCCCTGGAGACGCGCGCCCAGCCGCACGTACGGATCCTGCCCGTCCTCGGGGTGGGGCCGGCCCGGCTGCTGCTCCGTCACGTCCTGCCGGCCGTCGTCGGCCCGGTCTTCCGGCACGCGGTGCTGCGGTTGCCCGGTGTCGCCCTGGCCCTGGCCGCGCTGGGCTTCCTCGGGCTGGGACCGCAGCCTCCGAGCCCGGAGTGGGGGCTGTTGCTGGCCGAGGGCCTGGCCTACGTCGAGCGGGCGCCGTGGGCGGTCCTCGCACCGACCGGGGTGCTGGTGCTGACCTCGGTTCTCGCGGTCTCCCTGTCCAGTGTGTCCGGCTCGACCGGCGGGTGGCGTCGCGGTGGTCACCGCGCCGCCTACCCGCCGGTCGTACCGGAGGCCGAACCGGCCCGCTGACCCCACCCCGGGCACGCCCCGCTACTGCCGCAGCGTCTCCCGGTGGCGGGACGAGCCCTGAGAGCCCCTCACCCGGCGAGCTCCAGCACGCGGGCGCCGGCGCGCGCCACCAGCACCGAGTTGACCACGTCGGTCCGGGGGTGCACCTCGAGTGCGACCTCCAGGCCCGGCAGATCGTCCGGGCCGACCCGGGGGTAGAGCAACGTGCGCAGACCGGCGGCCGAGCGGGCCAGGACCGGCGTGCCCGGGGTCAGTGCAGTGCCCAGCCACCGGCTGATCTCGGCCTTGGCCGGAGCGTCGGCGCCGACCAGCGCGGCGAGCACCACAGCATCCGCCTCCCGGCACGCCGCTGCGACGGCCTCGCGGCCCGCTGGGTCCTCGAGGTCTGCGTGCACGCTGCTGATCCGGTCACCCAGACCGAGCGTCCGCATCAGCTCCGTGCCCAGGCTGAGACTCTCCGCATCCCGATCCACGTGGACGACATGCGCGCCGTGATCAGCGGCGAGCACCATGCCGGTGAGCGGCAGTGGCCCGGCACCGAGCACGACCACCCGGGACGGCACCGGCTCCCCCACGGCCGCGAGTGCCCCGAGCTCGAGCCGCACCAGGTCCTGGTAGTTGGCCAGGTAGGGGAAGGCGCGTAGCGCGACCTGTGGGTCACGGGCCGCCACGATGCGCGTCGCCCAATGGCGTTCCAGCTCACACTCACCGGCCGCGCACAGGGCGCGCAGTGACGGGGCGTGCTCGACGACCTGCCGCAGGACCTCGCCTTCTACCGGCGGTGGTGTCCGGCAGCACAGCTCGACCAGCTCCGAGAAGGCAGCGTTGACCTGCGCGGACGGCTGGAGGTCGGTCGCTGCGAGCCGTTCCCGCAGCTCGTGGAGCCGTCTGGCGACGGCCAGGGCGGCGGGACTGGTGGTGGAGATGACGGTTGTACTCACACACGCACCATAATGGAAATAATTTTCATTACTGGGCGATGTGACCGCGACAGGTGGGGCCGTCCAGCCGAACGGCGACCGGGGCCCACAGGTTCAGGCCGACGGCACCGTCGTCGTCTCGGCCGGCGTCGGCTGTCGGACCACGCCTACCCGAGGGGACATCGTGGTGCTCGCGTCCGCGGGTCGATCGCACCACCAGCCAGCGACGCGCCCTGGGCGTCCGCGCGCCGCGGTCGACCACCTCACGAACGTGGCCCGCGGGCGGCTGCGGCGGTCAGGCCACGTCGGCAACCGCGGCACTCACCGCATTCGGGCCGTCGTACTCCCGGTCGGGGATACGCCGCAGCGCATCGAGCACCTGCTGGTCGGCGCCCTGCTGCTCGGCATGCCGAACGAGCTCGTCCCTCCTCGCGGGATAGTCCATCCCGCGCAGGAACTTCTGCAGCTGTATCGGGTTGACCGCCATCGTGGGCCTCCATCCCTCGGTCCATCAGTCCCCTGCCGTCCGGCCCCACCCACCGAGAAGGCCGAGCCGACTCGGAGCGGCCGGACGGCTTCTGCCGCGGGCCACCCGCAGCCGGAGGTCTGTCGCCGTCCCACGCTGCCGCTGCCGGCGGCCCGCGCGCTTCGGCCCACCCGCCGGAATCCCGGGCGACGACTCCATCCGCCAGGGCAAGGGAGGTGGGCGCGACACCGGACTCACGGCGGGCTGGCGCCGTCCGCGCAGCACCACGTAGACGACCGCCACCCGATGAACAGCGTCAACGATGCCCGATCGCGGACGGCCATCGGCTGCCTCTTCGAGATGTGAACGCGATGCGTCCTCGTCGGAGCAGGGGCCACGTCGCGGCAGCTGCTTTCGCCACCGCCCCGCGTTGAGGTCGTCGGGAACGAAGGTCCGCTGCGGAGACGATCACGGGTGGGGACGGTCGTGGGCACGACATGGCCGGCGTGATGAGCGAAGAACCAGCTCGACCTCACCGGCGCCCCGGCTACAGCTACGCCTTCAGCGCGACCGGTCAGTGGCGCAGCGTCCGGGCGGAATCAGGTCTCGATGGGACCGCCATCACCGCCTTGACCTGCCCGGTCTCCCACGACAACGGCGCCGACAGCAGCGCCCCGTCCACCGGCAGCACCAGCATCCACGCCCGCACCCGGCCCAACCGGCCCCGCGCACCGGCGTTTCCGTCGGGCGCCGGGAGTTCGGGCCTGCCGCAACCCGCGACTCGGTCCTCGCGGTGCCGACACCGGTGCGGGCCGCGCATGCCCGTACGTTCCTGAAGTGGCGCCGGGCCGCCCGCCTGGGTGTCGGCTTCGACTTCAGGATCGTCAGCATCATGTGCGGTCCCCGCGTGTAGTTACTGATCGGTTGCCACGGGCAGTAGCTCAACCAAGGCCCGCAAGGACTTCCAACGAGCGATTGCCACCCGATTTACGAAACGGTACGTTTCGTACTGCATCAGAGCCGAGCTTCGGGGGAGCCGGGTGAGAAGTCTGATGCTGGCCCGAAACGTGTCGCTGCGTTCTCCTGTGCGCATGACACGAGACGGCTACTCGGGGTCGCCGGAGCGAGAAGTTGCCCCTCTCGACTACCGGCGGCCCTGAGTTCTGCCGTCATCAGACACACCACCCCCGGAATGTGCACGACGTAAGACTGCATCGGCTTCCGCGAAGAACCCCGATTACGAGCAGTGGCCGATTCTGCCGCACGTGCGTGTGCCTCGCCGGAAAGAAGAAGGGCAGTGCCCCGTCAGCGCGAGCTCCCCACACTGCGCCGACCCGAACGGCGCCGGCTCCCCGCCGACGCCCCAACAGAACTCTCAGGAGACGTAACCGTGCTCAAGAAAGCTGCAATCATCGTTGCCACGGCCGCCGCGAGCCTGCTCGCGCTGAGCCCGCTCGCCTTCGCCGGAGAGGATCACCAGGAAGGCGACGACGTCACGCAGATCAACTCGATCGAGCAGGACCACTCCCAGGAGGCCCTGGTCAACACCGGCGGCAGCACCGGCGACACCAACACCAACACCGCGACGCAGGAGTGCGGCAACGGCACCACCAACTCGCCCTCCGTCACGCTGCCCACGCCGCCCGCTCCCGTCGCTCCGGTGGTCGCCCCGGCCGACGCCCTGCTCGGCGTTCTTGCTCCGGCTCCGGTCTCGGGCAGCGCCGACGCGAGCTCCGAGGTCAATTGTGACCAGACCAGCAGCGCCGGTGATTCGTTCTCGCAGACGAACAGCAACGAGTGACTCCGCACTGAGGTGACGGAAAGGGCGCCGGATGCCATCCGGCGCCCTTTCTCGATCCGGATCACCGGACACGTGCACATGGGCTGCGCGTTGTCGTACGGATCGTTCATCGGCCGTACCACGATGACCTGCGATGGGATCACCTGTCGGCGGTGTGCTACACAGTGCAACAACACGGGGCGCTCCACGCCCGTGGGCCGACGACAGGGGTGAACCATTTCCAGCCAGCCCCAAGGCCGCCCCGCGGGCGGCCGCCGCCGCAGTCCGCAGGCCCACGCTGCCATCCTCGACGCGACCCTGGGCCTCTTGGCGGAGGTTGGATACTCGCGCTTGACGGTCGAGGGGGTCGCGGCACGCGCCGGCGTGGGTAAGTCCACTGTCTATCGATGGTGGTCGTCGAAGGGCACCCTGGTGATCGAGGCCCTCCACTCCCGCCTGAACCACACGCCGGTCTCGATCACGAAGGACACCAGGGCCGATCTCCGCGCTGCCCTTCTGGCGACCTTCGAGAGCTTCGCCGACTCGGCGATCGGCGAGACGATCCCGGCCGTCGCGGTGGACCTTCTGCGCGATCCGGACGCAGCGGAACGACTGGAGTCCCTGCTGCAGCCCCCCCGCGACTCCGTTCGCGCGGTCATCGAGGCCGCAGCAGACAGCGGCGACCTGCCGGCCGACGTCGACGTCCGTCTCCTACAGGACCTCGTGGCGGGCACACTCCTCTATCGGAGATTGCTCCGCCGCACGTCACCGGATCCGGTCGTCGACCAACTCCTCGACCTGATCCTCGACGGCCGGGTTCCGCGCGCCGAACAGCCACAGGACTCGCCCCACGTCGAACCCGTGGCGGACACGCGCACCATCCGCGGTCACTTCGCCGGCCCCACGTAACCGGCGGCGCCGGCCCGCTGCCGTCAGACCGACAGGCGGGTCGCCTTCAGCGTCTCCGACGGGGTGACCCCGAACCTCTTCCGGTAGGCAAGTGCGAAGCGGCCCAGATGCGCAAAGCCCCAGCGGTAGGCCACCTCCGTCACGCTCACCCCGCTCGGCGACGATCGAACCAGTTCCTCGTGCGCGCAGCACAGACGTCGCTCGCGCAGATAAGCCCGCGGTGACGTGTCCAGGTAACGACGGAAGCCGTCCTCGAGCGAGCGAACGCTGATACCGGCCGCGCGGGCCAGATCCGGAACCGTCCAGGGATGATCGGGGCGCTCGTCGATCAGGTCCACCACCCCTCGCACCGCCCTCTCACGGGGCGTCAGTCCAGGCGTGTTCAGTGCGTCCGAGTAGTTGTGCTGTTGGCACAGCAGCAGCCCGGTGATGATCAACCGTTGGACTTCGGCCGCGAGAATCGGGTGCGCCGCGAGACCACCCGGCTGGCTCAACTCGTTGGCGAGGATCTGGAGCGCGCTGAGCCAACTCTGACCGGCGGGACCAGCCATGTTCATGGGGAACTCGAACTGCACGGCGTCGACGGCCGCGACATCCAGTCGTTCCACCAACTCCGCCTCGAGCACACCGCGATCGATCTTGAGACAGAGCTGGGTGCTACCGGCCGCCCACCGGTCGAGCACGGTGTGACCGACCGGACCGAAGACGGCCGCGGTCTCCGGCGTCGCGACGATCTCGTTCACGCCGCATCGCGAGACGACGTGCCCGGAGAGCGGGAGATTGACGTGGTAGGCCGTCCCGAGGTCTCCGCAGTCGAGGCTGATGTCGGAACCGTAGGTCAGACGACCGAGAGTGAGTGGCCCGAGATCGACAGTCGCCATCTCGAAGGTGAACTCCTTCGTCCGGTCCAGTTGCTGGAGTCGCAGCGGGTAGTACACCTCGCTCAACGACTCGCGCGCCTGCTCGAGATCGGCAGTGGTCACGGGGCTCCGCTGCTCAGCGCCTGTCGCGACGCTCGGCACGGGGCTTCGGGTCCTCACCGGTCGCAGCCTGCCGTGTCGATCAGCTGTCGACAAATGCTGGCAGCGGCCGACTACCCGGTCGGTCACGTCCCGGTCCGTGCGTCCCGACACTCCGCACGGGACACCTCATCAACAGCGCAGGAGAGCGGTCCGGTCTTTTGCTTCCGCACGTAACGGGTCCTGAGCGCGCCGGCGAGGCGAGCGTCCCGCTGCGTAAAGCCAGACCGGCCGTGCGGAGCCGGGCAGTCGAGCGTGAGCGCGGCCCGATCATCCACTTCCCGCAGCATTCTCCGGAGAAGGAACGAGAAGTGGATAGTTGTGCAACGCCCTGTGCTCCTAATATCCGAATCTCCCGACCTCCGGCGACGTCCACGGCCATGAAGAGCGAGATCTCCTTGAATGCGGTTCCGAACGGTTGTTTCGCGGACCCGTCGTCCTCGGACCACTGGGCACGACCACGCCGCGGGCACCAGCCACGAGCCCACAGGAGTGGTGTGACCGCCTCGCGTCCAGAAGTCCTCATGACGTTCCGACCGGTGCACATCACCGGCTGCGACGAGCCCGCAGCCGGCCTCCTGGTGTGCCGGCTCGTTCAGCCCGAGCCAGGGGCGGACGTCCGGCTCGGGTCCGACGGACGGTACGTCGCGTCGCGGGCGACCCGAGGGGACGGCACAGCAGGGCCCGGGCACGCGCAACTGAATACCGTGGCGATCGGACAGTAGAGGGCGGAAGGTTGAAGAACGCGGTCGGGCCGGTCCTCAAGATCTGGGGCGGCCGGGCAGAACTGGTTGTCTCGGCCATTCGCGACGACAATCCAGACGTTGCGGTGGACGTCATTGACTACGGCCGACACATCTGCGTACGAGCACCTGATTTCCTCCGGGTGACCAGAGCGACAATCGAATGGCACCTCGGGCGATCCTTCGAGATGAGTTCACTCGACTCGATAATGGTGTCGTTCGACGGCCAGATCACTGAATTCACGGACGAGATCACGTGGCATCACCCGACGGCGCCCTCCCCGCGGAACTGACAGGGCCGGCTTCACGCGTGGCCGGTTCAGCGCCGAACGCCGAAGAACATCCGAGGCGGCCGTGGTGCGGTGGTCCCGGAGCCAACGACCGGACGAGCAGGGCCGAGGCTCCTGGTCGCCGTGAGCAGCCACAACACGACGGTGGTCGAGTACCGGCGCGCCGACCGTGCGCCCTGCGTCCGACCGCCGGTCACCGGAGCCGGGACCGCGTGATGGGCGGGCCGGCCGACTGACACCTCTACTCGAGTGGGCAGAGGGTGCGAGTGTCACACAAATACGGGGAGGTCATTCGACGGCGACAGTTCCTCACGGCCGTTGTAGTCGCATCGCCCGATAACGTTCGCCGAGGATCACCACGGGCACACTTCAGTCCGCGACTGCGACGCTACGGAGCGTATCGACCTATGCCCGGGACGCTGCTCCAACCACACACCGTCCGCCCGGAGATCGACGACCGCTAGAATCGTCCGACACCAGGCTCGGTTGCTCCGTAATTGCATTGTGCTACATAGTGGACATCGCGGGCGGCATCAGGTCAGGACCGAACGACGGGGGCGGACAATTCGCAGCGAGGCTCAGGATCGCCGTGCGAGCGGCCGGCGCCGCAGTCCGCAGTCGCACGCTGCGATCCTCGACGCGACCCTTCAGCTGCTCGAGGAGGTCGGCTACCCACGGCTCACCATCGAGGGCGTCGCGGCGCGCGCCGGCGTGGGCAAGACCACCGTCTACCGCTGGTGGCCTTCGAAGAAGGCACTCGCGATCGAGGCGATCAACTCCCGGGTGGACGACGTTCCGATCACGGTCACAGGAGACCTCCAGCTCGATCTCCGCGCCGCTCTTCAGGCCATACTCGACAGCTACGCCGCTTCCCCGGTCGGCGAGACCATCCCTGCCGTCGCAGTGGACCTTCTCCGCGACCCCGAGGCACCAGAGCAGATGCAGGCACTGCTGCGATCGCACCGGGACCCGGTGCGCGTCATCCTCGAGAACGCCGCCGGTCGCGGCGACCTGCCAGCCGATGTCGACGCGCAACTACTGCAGGACATCTTCTCCGCCACCCTGCTGTACAGGTTCCTGGTCCGCCGCAGCTCGGCCGACCACGCGATCGACCAACTCCTCGCCCTCGTTCTCGAGGGCCGTGTCCCCCGCACCGCGCCTCAGGCACAACCGCAGGCCTGAGCTCCGCCGCCGACTCGCCTTTCGGTCAGGCCGCTCCGGATCCTCCCCGCCCGCCTCACGATCCCCACTCGCCGTCCGCGCTGGTGGCCACACGCCGTCCGCAGGCCGGCTGCGGGCATAGCGCGCCCACGCCCGATGAAACGATCCGCGGCGTATCGCCGATAGACCGAACGTAGGTCAACCGACACTCCAGATGGAGTAGCGCCATGCTCGTCAACGATTACACCCGATGACCGCCTCGGGACCCCCGCGTGCGCCCGTGCCTGCCGGCCCCGGCTGCGCCCCTGTGGGGATTACCGTCCGCCAGACGATCGGAGCATCGATGCCAGGGCCCCCTCAGCTCCGCGGCATCGGCTCCACCACCAGTGGCCGTTCATGCTGACGCTGCTGGCCGCAGGCCTGACCTGGCTGATCGTGAGCGTCGTCGGCGCCATCGTCCTCGGCGCTGTGGCGCGGATCAGGAATGCTCAGATCCCCACGCCCGATCGCGACGACACCGCGTACTCATTGCACGAACCCCAGGTGCCTCGCGGACAGCAACCGGCCGCTCGCGAGCGGTCAGTGAGCGACACCCCGGAGCTGGGCATCCCTGCCCCTCGCAGTGGTGAGACGACAGCCACCGGTGCTCGCCGCAACTGGACCGACACCGGCACCGACCAGGGGCCGCGGCACCCGGGGCGAGGCTCGCTGGACGGGTCATGACCGCGGCCACGCCACGCCCGGCGGTCGAGGACCGTGGCGGGGTCGACCCTTCCGGGAAGGTCGACGTGTGCGGGACCCCGGTCGGGCTACGAGCAATCGCGCTTCCTGATCGGGAGACGCGATCCCTGGCTCCCCGCCCGGCTCACCGCGGGATCGCGTCGAGGTAGAGCCAGCAGCCGCCTTCGCGCACGAAGCGGCTGCGTTCCCACAGCGTGCCGGGGCGCCCGTGGGCGCGGTAATGCGCGCGGAACTCCACGATGCCCTCGACCTCCAGCATCCTGCCGCCGGTCCGGCCGAGGATCTCCAGCTCGGTCCAGCGCTGCTCAGGGTCGAGGTCGAGGTGCTGTGGCCGCGTCGACGGGTGCCAGGTCTGCAGCAGGTACGCCCCGTCCCCGACCGCGAAGGCGCTGAACCGCGACCGCATCAGCAGCTCAGCCGTCGGTGCAGCCGACTCTCCGGCGTGGAAGCGGCCGCAACAGGTGTGGTAGGTCTGCAGGAGGCCACACGGGCAGGGGCGGGGTGTTCCGAGCGGGCTGCGCACGGCCACATTCTCCCCGCCGACGCGGACGAGATCCTCTCGCGGGAGTCGCCTCCGCTGAAACGTTCCGCGTTCACGCGAACCTTGAAGGATTTCGGTCGCGCCCCGAGCCGGAAAATTCGTCACTCGGAATCGCCCGGCCCGAAGCGGTCCCGGACGGCGTCTTGACGCCCCCTTAGTCTGATACTAGATTTCGGCCGAACGCTTATACCAGATATGGGTTCGAGTCTGCTGTGGTGCACGCGAACCCGTCGCCTCTGCGTCCCGATGGAGTGATCATGGCGATGACTGGAACCGCGGCCGACGAGGGCGTGACCACCACCGGGCTCCGGCCCGGGATCGTGACGGCGACGCTGGCCTCGGTGTTCGCGGAGGCCTACCGGCGGTTCGCGGACCTGCCTGCCGTGGTCGAGGGGCCCGGTGCGGTCTGTACCTATGCCGAGTTGGGCTCGCGTGCCCGGCGGCTGGCCGGGGGGCTGGCGGCCCTGGGCGTGCGTCCGGGCGACCGGGCGGTCGTGCTGACGAAGAACCGGCCCGAGAGCTTCGTGATCGATCATGCGCTGGCCGCGGGCGGCTTCGTGCGGGTGGCCCTCAGCTATCGGCTGCATCCGCGCGAGGTCGCGCAGATCGCCCGGGACTGCGGCCCGGCCGTGGCGTTCGTCGACGGTGAGCGCGAGCGCGAGGTGGCCGCGGCGCTGGCCGAGGCCGGCCTGGATGTCGCCGTCGTCGCGCTGGACGAGCCGCAGGGACCGGTCGCGGCCCGCTACGCCGAGTTGCTGGCCCATCCCGAGCTGGCGTCGCCGCGCGTCGACCCCGAGGATCTTGCCTGGCTGCCCTACACCTCGGGCACCACCGGGGAGCCCAAGGGGGTGATGCTCAGCCACCGCAGCCTGCTGGCCTGCGCGCGCAACCTGATGGTCGAGCTGCCCGCGATCGAGACCGACGACGTGGTGCTGCACGTGGCCCCGCTGACCCATCTGTCCGGGTACCTGGGCATCACCTACGCGATGCGGGGGGCCGCGCAGGTGAGCCTGCCGGAGTTCGATCCGGAGCGGACCCTGCAGGCGATCGGTGACCACGGCGCCACGGTGCTGCCGATGGTGCCGACGATGCTGAACATGATGCTGCCGGCGCTGGAATCGGGGCGGTGGCGCACCGACACGCTGCACACCGTGCTCTACGGCGGCTCGGCGATCGCGCCGGACCGGCTGACCCGCCTGGTCGCCTGCCTGGGCGAGGTGTTCGTGCAGGCCTACGGGCTGACCGAGATCCCGTTCCCGCTGGCCTCGCTGTCCAAGCAGGCGCACCGCTTCGACCCCGGGCAGCCGCCGCCGGCGCGGCTCGCCTCGGCCGGGCGGGTCAACCCGTTCGTGCAGGTGCGGCTGCGCACCCCGGCCGGCGCCGACGCGGCCGAGGGCGAGGAGGGCGAGATCCAGGCCCGCGGCGACACCACGATGCTGGGCTACTGGAACCGCCCCGAGGCGACCCGCGAGGTGCTGCTCGAGGACGGCTGGGCCGCCACCGGCGACGTCGGCCGCCTGCAGGACGGCTACCTGCACATCGTCGACCGCAAGAAGGACATGATCGTCTCGGGCGGGTTCAACATCTTCCCCGGCGAGATCGAGAACGCGATCTCGGCCCTGCCCGGCGTGAGCGAGGTCGCCGTGATCGGCGTCCCGGACCCGCGCTGGGGCGAGTCGGTCAAGGCGGTGGTGGCGGTCCTCGACGGTCACCAGGTCAGCGAGGCCGACATCGAGCAGGTGTGCCGGGACCGGATCGCCGGCTACAAGCGCCCCCGCTCGGTGGACTTCGTGCCCGCGCTGCCCAAGACCGGCTCGGGGAAGATCCAACGCCACGAGCTGCGCAAGCGCTACTGGAGCGACCAGGACCGGCGCGTCGGCGGCTGAGCCCCCGCCCCCGACCAGCCCCCG
>NZ_JAAXKZ010000075.1 GCF_012911875.1 Pseudonocardia bannensis
GGAAGTACCGGTCGAAGTCCCGGGTGCGATCGACGCTGCCGACGACCGAGTCGAGTGGGATGACCTGCAGCCCCAGCGGACGCTCGCCGGTGCGGCCCAGCGCGGCGACCACCTCGTCGAACGGGAGGATCTCCGAGACGTCGTCGGGTTCGCGACGCAGCCAGGCCGCCAGCCGGGACAGCACCTGACGGCGCCGGATGCGCAGGAAGTCGTACTCCGCGTCGGTCTGCGCGGACCCGGTGTCCATCGGCGTCAGACCTCCAGCACCCGGCGGCCCACGACGTTGACCACGCGGGTCCGTCCGAGGATGCGGTCGGGCACCCGATCACCGTAGGGGTGGATGTGCCCGTGCACGAGCAGCCGTGGCTGCAGCGCCGCGACCACGTCGTGCAGGCACTCGAACCCGTGGTGCGGTCCGTCCTCGCGGTCCCCGCAGCCGCGTGGCGGGGCGTGCGTGAGCAGCACGTCGACCCCGCGGCCGTCCCGGTGCTGCCGCCGGCGGGCCACCCGGACGAGCTTGCGGGCGCGTCGGGCCTGCTGGCGCTGTGTCCACTGGTTCGGGCCCGGCCGGTAGCGCACCGAACCGCCGAGCCCCGCGATGCGCAGCCCGGCGACGTCGACGATCCGCCCGTCCGCGTCCTCGTAGCCCGCGGGCCCGGGCCAGTCGCAGGGGTGGCCGGCGCGCAGCCACAACCCGCTCCGCCGGGTGAAGCCGGACAGGTCGGCGTCGTGATTTCCCGGGACGAGCACCCCCGGACGATCCACCCGGTCGGACAGCTCGGCCAGGTAGTCGAACGCCAGGTCACCTGCGGCGATGACCAGGTCGACACCGAACCGCCGGGCCGCGTCGGTGCGCAGCCCGGCCACCTCCTCGTCGCTGACCGCGAGAGCACGGACCATCGCCGCCAGGGTACGGGCGCGAGCGGCTCCCGCTTGGGCGGAACGCCCGAATGCGTCACGATGCGCATCGTGACGGGAACCGATTCGGGCCGGAAGCTGGGGCCGGTGAGCGTGCCCCGGGCCTTCGACGCGCACGCCCGCAGCTACGACCGGCTCGTGAACGCCAACCCCGGCTACCACGACCATCTCCGGATGTCCGCCCGGCGCATGGGCCTGAGCCGCGGGGCCGGCCTGCGGCTGCTCGACCTGGGCTGCGGCACCGGCGCCTCGACGGCCGCGCTGCTGGACGCGGTGCCGGGTGCCGAGGTCGTCGCGGTGGACGCGTCGGCGGAGATGCTGGCCCACGCACGACGGAAGAACTGGCCGCCCGGGGTGCGCTTCGTCCACTCCCGGCTCGAGGACCTGGCGACGGCCGGCGTCACGGGGCCCTTCGACGGGATCCTCGCCGCCTACCTGGTGCGCAATCTCGCGGACCGCGACGCCGGCCTGCGGCAGATCTACGCCCTGCTGCGCCCGGGTGCCCCGCTGGCGGTGCACGAGTACTCGGTGCGCGACTCGCTGCGCAGCCGGCTCGTGTGGACCTCGGTGGCCTGGGGCGTGATCATCCCGATGGGCCGGTTGCGCACCGGCTCGGCCGACCTCTACCGGTATCTGTGGCGCAGCGTGCTGGCCTTCGACGGGGTGAAGGCCTTCGCCGAGCGCATGACGGCCGCAGGGTTCACCGACGTCCGGACCCAGACCATGACCGGCTGGCAGACCCACATCGTGCACACGTTCCTGGGCCGTCGGCCCGCCGAGCCGGGCGGCAACGAGCCGGCGGACGTGGCCGTTCCGGAGGGCCTGGACCTGTCGGAGATCGACACGCCACCGGAGGGCACCCCGGCCGCCCGCTGAAGCCGGGGCTAGCGGGAGCGCAGTGCGTAGCGGCGCTCGGCGTAGGCGATGTCGTCGATCCACAGCCGCCGGGCGGTCGCACGGATGAGCGGGCGCAGCGCCCCGGCCACGCGCCGGACGTGGGCGAACCCCGGGCGCTCGGAGTGGGCGACCACGGCCTCGATCACCGCCGTGCGGGGTAGGCCGTCGGGCCCGGGGCGCAGGGGGGTCGCGTGGGTTTCCACGACGCTGCCGGTGCCCTCCCCGTCGACGATCTCCATCGTCACCGTCCGCGGGTCCGGGCAGCTGAACGCGGCGTGCACCGGGACCCCGAGCGTGGTCGAGACCCGGAACGTCACTTCGACGAGAAACCGGTCCTCGGCCGGTGGGCAGTCGACGGCCGGCGCGCTGAGCACCCGCAGCGCCGCGAACGAGTAGGGGTGGAACCAGGCGCCGTGCCAGGGGTCGAGACGGTTGGCCACCACGTCCTCGGGCTCGCAGCGCCCGATCACCGTGGCCACCGTGGCGATGCTGTGCGCGGGATCGGGGCGCGGGCCGAGGACCGGGGTCTCGGTCGGTGCCTCGTCCGGGCCGTCGGCGTCGTCGAGGCGCACCCAGGCCAGCACGCCGTCGTCGTGCGCGGGCAGGGTCCGCCAGCCCGGCCGGCCCCCGGGTCCGAGGGCGAGCCCGTGCCAGCGGCACACCAGGTTGCCGTCGTGCACCGGGGCGTCGCACAGCGCGGCCCCGAGGTGCGGGCAGGCACCCGGCCCCACGTGCAGCGCGCCGGAGTCGTCGCGCCAGGCCACCAGCTCGCGACCGGCCGCCACCCGGCCGAAGGCGCGGCCGGGACGGATCTCCCGGCTCCCGGCGAGGACGAACCAGCCCCCCGACGGGCGTGCGGCGGACCGGCCGACGGCGGCGGCGATGAGCCGGGGCTGCGCGTCCGCCCAGGTCGGTGCCTGCTCGGCCCAGGAGGCGGTGCGCAACCGCCGCAGCGGGTTTCGCGGCAGTTGTCGCTTCACGTGGCCGAATCTAGGACCCGCGCGGGGAACCGGCGACCGGACCGCCGCCGCGACGCCGCCCACGAGGGCAGCACCGACGCCGGCGGTGCCGGCGCCGTCGACTCCGCGCGATGCGGCCTAGAGCCAGTTGTTCTTGCGGAAGTTGCGGTAGAGGGTCCCGCAGATGACCGCGATGAGGACCAGCACCATCGGGTAGCCGAAGTCCCAGTGCAGCTCGGGCATGACGTCGAAGTTCATCCCGTAGATGCCCGCGATCATGGTCGGGACCGAGATCAGGCCGGCGTACGCGGTGATCTTCCGCATGTCGTTGTTCTGCCGCATGCTGACCTTGGTGAGCACCGCGTCGACCAGCGTGGTGAGCAGCTCGTTGAAGCCGGCCACCCGCTCGGTGACGGTGACCAGGTGGTCGTCGACGTCGCGGAAGTACGAGCGCACCTCGTGCGGCACCAGCGAGCTGTAGCCCTCGGTCAGCTTGCGCAGCGGCGCGACCAGCGGTGTCACCGCGCGGCGCAGCTCCAGCACCTCGCGCTTCATCACGTAGATCTGCTCGGCGTCCATCGTGGAACGCGGGGTGAACACCTCGGCCTCGATCTCGTCGATGTCGTCCTCGATCGACTCGGTGACCTCGAGGTAGTTGTCCACCACCCGGTCGGCGACGGCGTGCAGCACCGCGGCCGGACCGAGCGCGAGCTGATCGGCGTCGGCCTCCAGCCTCCGGCGCACGTCCTGCAGGCCGGAGTGGTTGCCGTGCCGGACGGTCACCACGAAGTCGCGGCCGAGGAAGACCATGACCTCGCCGGTCTCGACGATCTCGTTCGCCGTCGTCGGCTCCGCGTGGCCGACGTAACAGACCGTCTTGAGGACCATGAACAGCGTGTCGTCGTAGCGCTCCAGCTTGGGTCGCTGGTGGGCGTGCACGGCATCCTCGACGGCCAGTTCGTGCAGCCCGAACGTGTCGGCGATACCGGTGATCTGCTCGTCGGTGGGCTCGTGCAGCCCGATCCAGACGAAGCCCTCGCCCCGGCGGCGCACCTCCGCGATCGCGCCCTCGTGCGTCCAGCGACCGGGGAGCCGGGTTCCGCCGACGTAGACCGCGCAGTCGACCACGTACGCCGACAGCGGCACCGGCGGCAGCTTCGGCATCGGGACCGGCGGCCGGCCGTGGCGGCGGGCTCGGGTGCCCGCGGCGCGGATGGCGGGCCGGATCAAGGACAGCTGCGGCACGATGAGCCTCCTGGCGGGGGAACGGGACGCGGGAGCCGATGGTGCGAACGGGGCTCTGCGAGGACGATTCGCGCAACGCGTCCCTGCCGGGCTCACCCAGCCGTCAACCGGCCGGCTGTGCCCCCGGGGCGGGGACGCGGCAGGTACTGCAACCGGGTGCTGTGTGCACCGCGCCCACCCCCTCAGCTGTGATCGAGGCATCCGGCCGCGAGCCGGAGCGCAAGCTAGATTACCCGTCCGACAGTGGTCATCGGTGATGGAGGCGTGAACGTTGCAGTTCGGTCGGTATTACGAGGAGTTCGAGGTCGGGGCGGTCTACAAGCACTGGCCGGGCAAAACGGTCACCGAGTACGACGACCATCTGTTCTGCCTGCTGACGATGAACCACCATCCGCTGCACATGGATGCCCACTACGCCGAGGAGACGACCGACTTCAAGCGCAACGTCGTCGTCGGCAACTACGTCTACTCGCTGCTGCTGGGCATGTCGGTGCCGGACGTGTCCGGCAAGGCGATCGCGAACCTCGAGATCGAGTCGCTCCGGCACACGAAGCCGACCTTCCACGGTGACACCATCTACGGCGAGACCGAGGTGCTGGACAAGACGCCGTCGAAGTCCAAGGACGACCGCGGGATCGTCTACGTCGAGACCCGCGGGTACAAGCAGGACGGCACCGTCGTGTGCACGTTCCGGCGCAAGGTGATGGTGCCGAAGTTCTCCTACGGTGAGGCCCGGGGCGGCGAGCAGCCGGGACGTCCCGTGCCCCAGGCCTGAGCTCCGTCCGCCGCGGCTCTCGTGTTGCTCCCGGCGCTCCACCGGCGCGCCGGGACCATCACGAGTGGCCGGGCCGGTTCAGCGCACGGTCAGCGGGGCAGCGCGTCCCATTCGGTGAGCATCTCCAGCAGCCCGTCGACGAGCGGCAGCTGCGCCAGCGCCGGCGCGTCGACCCAGCGCGCGTCCGCCGCGTCGTCGCCCGCCCGCAGCTCGCCCCCGACCGGTTCGCAGCGGTAGTCGGCGATCACATAGGGGCCGCGCACGACGCGGCCGAGCAGCGGGCCCGGCCGCACGACCAGCCCGGTCTCCTCGGCCAGCTCGCGGACGAGCGCCTGCTCGTCGGTCTCCCCGGGCTCGACACGGCCGCCCGGCACGGACCACAGCCCCCGACCAGGGTCGTTCGCCCGCCGCACCATCAGCAGCCGGCCTCCGACATCCACGACAATTCCCCCCACACAGGGGACAAGTCGGCTACCCTCAGTCATCGCACGGAACGGTACGCTCCCCACGTGCCGGTACCCGAGGCACCGTGGGTCCGGTAAGAATGATCAAGAAGTTGTCCCTCGTGCCTGAACGGTGGTCGCGGTGAACCTGAAGAAGATTCTGACGCTGCTCGGAGTCGCTCTTGTGGTGTTCTTCATCGTCACCCAACCCGCCGGTGCAGCCGGCTCGATCCAGAACATCGGCAACATCCTCTACAACGCCGCCCAGTCGGTGACCACCTTCTTCACCCAGCTCTTCTAGCCCCGTGCTGGCTCCCCGCGAGATCGACGAGTACCTGCTCCCGACCGAACGCCGGGTGATCCGGGTGCGCCAGCACTGGGCGGTCATGGGCAAGCACATCCTGCAGACCCTGCTGTTCCTGCTGCTCATGGTGGTCCTGCAGAGCTACCTGCCGTCGAGCGCGATCGTCGACAACCTGACCTTCTACCTGGCGCTGGTGGCCGTCATCCGGTTCACGGTGATCACCATCCTGTGGTGGATCGAGCGCATCGTGATCACCGACAAGCGGGTCATGCTCGCTCAGGGGATCATCGTGCACAACGTGGGC
Source organism: Pseudonocardia bannensis (assembly GCF_012911875.1). GTDB lineage: Bacteria > Actinomycetota > Actinomycetes > Mycobacteriales > Pseudonocardiaceae > Pseudonocardia > Pseudonocardia bannensis. Next base: position 5,846 of record NZ_JAAXKZ010000075.1, read on the forward strand.
ATGATGCCGCTGGGCAAGGTCACCGACCTCACCTTCCAGCGCACGCTCGGCGGCCGGATGTTCGGCTACGGCACGCTGGTCGTCGAGTCCGCGGGTCAGATCCAGGCGCTCAACCGGATCGACTACATGCCTCGCCCCGAGGAGATCTACGAGGCGCTCTCCGAGCTGGTGTTCGGTGAGAAGGGCAAGACGCGGGCCACCGGCATGCTGTCGCGGCCGCGCTGGCGTCGGTGAGCCGCACGGCCGCGGGATAGCTTGACGGACGTGGCCCGCATCGACCTGCACACCCATTCCACCGCATCGGACGGCACCGACACCCCCGAAGAGCTGGTTGCGACCGCGGCCACCGCCGGGGTCGACGTCGTCGCCCTGACCGATCACGACACCACCGGCGGCTGGGATCGTGCCGCCGCCGTCCTGCCCGCGGGCATGCGGCTGGTGCGGGGTGCGGAGTTCTCCTGCGTCAGTGACGACGGCCGGGGCGGTCGCGTGTCGGTGCACCTGCTGGGCTACCTCTTCGACCCCGCGCACGAGGCCGTCGTGGCGGAGCAGCGCCGGCTGCGCGCCGAGCGCGTCGAACGGCTGCACCGGATGACGGCGCTGATGGCCGCCGACGGCCATCCGGTCGACGCGGAGACGGTGTTCGCGCTGCTGCCCGAGGGGGCGAGTGCGGGGCGGCCCCACCTGGCCCGGGCGCTGATGGCGGCGGGCGTGGTGGAGTCGGTCAACGAGGCCTTCGCGAAGCTGCTCTACACCGGCAGCCCGTACTACGTGCCCAAGTCCGACACCCCGGTGCAGCGGGCCGTCGAGATGGTGCGCGAGGCCGGTGGTGTGGCGGTCTTCGCGCACCCGCTCGCACGTCGCCGCGGCCGGGTCGTCGAACCGTCGGTGATCGCGGACCTGGCCGCGGTGGGGCTGGCCGGTGTCGAGGTGGACCATCCCGACCACGCACCGGAGGACCGGGAACTGCTGCGCGGGCTGGCCGGTGAGCTGGGCCTGGTGACCACCGGCTCCAGCGACTACCACGGCACGAACAAGACGACGCCGATCGCTGCGGAGACCACGGATCCCGACGCGTTCGAGGAACTGATGGGTAAGGCGACGGGCGTCGAGGTGCTCACCGGCTGACGGGCGCGCCGTCCCCCGCCGGTGCACGGCGGAGCGTGGGGGCTGGCTACGGTGTCGGCGTGCAGTACGGGGACGGCGGTCAGCTCGGGCTCGACTTCGGCGCCGACTTCGCCACCCGGCCCCTCGTCCGGGTCACCCCGGCGCGGCTGGCCACGTGGTCGGCGTGCCCCCGTCGCTACCGCATGACCTACCTGGACCGGCCGGCACCGGTCCGCGGCGGTGCATGGGCGCACAACAGCCTGGGTGCCGTGGTGCACCTGGCGCTGCGCTCGCTCTTCGAGCTGGTCGGGCCGGCGCGGACTCCGCAGGCCGCGGCCGCGCTCGTCGACCGGCACTGGAGTGGCGAGGGCTTCCGGGACCGGGAGCAGGCGGCGGTCTACCGGGAGCGGGCCCGAGGCTGGCTCGCCGACTACGCGGCCGACCTCGGTGACGACCTCGCGGACGCGCAGCCGATCGGCCTGGAGCGCTGGGTGTCGGCACCGGTCGGAGCGATCGTGGCCGAGGGGCGTGTCGACCGGATCGACGCCCGGGGCGGGGAGCTGGTGATCGTCGACTACAAGACCGGACGGCATCTGCTCGACGTCGACGACGCCCGGGACTCCCAGGCCCTGGCGCTCTACGCCCTCGCCGCGCAGCGCGCCCTGCACCGGCCCTGCACCCAGGTGGAGCTGCACCATCTGCCGACCGGCCGGGTGCTGGCCTGGCAGCACGACGACGCCTCGCTGCGCGCGCACCTGGAGCGCGCCGAGACGACGGCGGCGCAGGCCGACGACGCCGCGCAGGCGCTGGCCCGGGGCGGCGACCCCGAGGAGCTGTTCCCGCCGCGGCCCTCCCCGCGCTGCGTGATGTGCGACCTGCGGCGGCACTGTCCCGAGGGCAGGGCCGCCGGCCCGGCCGCCGAGCCGTGGGCGTTCCTCGCCCCGTGAGCCGCCGCCCCGTGAGCCCCGCGCCGGCCCGCTCCCGGCACCGACCGCCCCGCGCGTTGCGGGGGGTGTCGGGGGTGCTGGCCGGCGGCCTCGTCGCGCTCGCCCTGGTGCTCCTGGCGGGCTGGCTGGTCACCACGCGCACCGGTTCGCCCGGCCCCGGTACCGGGATTCTGATCGGGCACGGGCTGGCCGCGGTGGTGGCCGTCGCGGCTCAGTTGGTGGCCGACCGCCGCAGTGGCCGGCCGGGCGCCCTCGCCGCGCTCGCGGTGGTGTCGATCAGCGCGGCGGTGCTGGCCGTCTACTGGCTCGTCTGACGGCCAGCAGCGCGAGCCGCAGGCCACGCAGCGCCGCGGTGGTGGTCGCGTCCGAGACGGGGGCGAGCACCGCGGGCGGCACGGGCACACCGTAGAGCCGCCGCGCCCACGGTGGCAGCAGCGAGAACGCCACCGCGGCCACCACGGTCCACGCGGGCCGGGCCGGGGTGAACAGCTCGACCGCGGTCGGTAGCGGGGGAGCGAGCAGCCGCAGCGCCGCCCGCCGTGCCACCGGGCTCGCCACCAGCTCCGGCCGGACGGCCTCGAAGTACGCCTCGACCTCGGCCGCGCTCGAGGGCAGGTCGGTGGCCCCCAGCAGAGCACCGGCGCGGACCTGCTCGGCGAGGAACGTGTCGAGGCCCGCGTCGTCGATCAGACCGAGACGGTGCACGGCCCGGCCGAACGAGCTCACCTCGGTGACGTGCACCCAGCGCAGCAGGTCGGGGTCCTCGGCGGCGTAGCTGCGCCCGGAGACGGGATCGACGCCGCGGACGTGCCGGTGCACCGCGCGTACCCGGGCCACGGCCGCGTCGGCCTGGGCGGTGTCGGCGAAGGCCAGCGTCGTGACGTACTCGGCGGTGCGCCGCAGCCGTGGCCAGAAGTCGTTCGGGAAGCTGGAGTGCTGGTCCACCCCGGCCATCGCGCGGGGGTGCAGCGCCTGCAGGAACAGCGCGGAGATGCCGCCGACGAGCGCGGCGGGGTCGCCGATCACCCGACGGCTGACACTGCCCGGTGGGAAATAGCCGCCGGTGCCGACGGAGTCCGTGATCATCGCCTGGGCCACGGGTTCAGGATGGCGCAGAACCGCGGGTGCGGCGCGCCGAGCGGCCGCCGCCGGCGCCGTCCGATCAGGGCAGGGGGCGCAGGGCCACCAGTTCGGTGCCCCGCTGCTCCAGGAGCACCGGACCCTGGGTCGCCAGCGCCACAGGGCCGGTCCACCCGCCACGGTCGAGCGGGATCGTGCGCAGCGCGACGCCCCGGTCGGGATCGACCTCCAGCAGACCGTCGGGCACCGGCAGCAGCAACCGTCCGGCGTAGTCGGCGCCGGGGCCGAGCGTGCGCCCGAGCGTCCAGAGCGGGGCGAGATCGGTGCGGTCCAGGGCCACCGTGCGGGAACCGGTCCACCAGTAGATCCGGCGGCCGTCGGTCGCGGTGCGTGGCACCCCGTCGGGAGGCGCGGCGAGGTCGGCGTCCGGGACGTCGAGCGGGATGAGGGACACCTGCGACCCCGCAGTGTCGAGGATCTGCAGCCGGGGCGGGCCGGGCAGGGCCACCAGCGCGCGGTCGGCCGAGACCGCGAGCAGTTGCGCGCCGGAGGTGGACAGCGGCACGGAGAAGTGCTCCCGGGGCTCGCTCGCGTCCCCGGCGCCGTCGGGTTCGAGGACCGTGAGCCGGTCGGTGCTGTCGGTGGGACACCGCTCAAGGACCGCGAGCCGGCCGATGGTCATCGCGAACGAGCTGTAGGCGCACCCGGGGCGGGGCTGGCGGCCCGCCTGCTCAGGGGCGCGGATCTCGCCGTACTCGAGGGTCTTCACCAGGTCGGACCGGAACACCTCGAGGTAGTCGGTGCCGGTCATGACGACGAGCGTTCCGTTGGTCAGGAACCGGGTGCCCGGACGGGCGTCCGGGTTGCGCTGCGCAGCGCGCTCTCCGGTCGTGGCGTCGAGCGCGGTGAGCTGGCTGCAGTAGTCGTCGTCGCGGTAGAGCGCCAGCGCGCGCCCGAAGCCCTCGCCGACCGTGCACAGCGGCAGGTCACGCGTGTAGCTCCAGCGCGGCCGGCCGGTCTCGGCGTCCCGCCCGACGACGGCCGACCCGTCGCCGGTGACCACACCCGGGCCGGCGACCACCGGTACGGGTGTCGAGTCGCTGGCGGCCCGCCACGCCTCGGTGAACCGTCCGGGCACCACCGCCGGGGCGGCCGGTGCGCCGGCACCGGCCGTCCCGGGGTCGACGGTGATCGACTCGGTGTTCGCCGCCGCGCTCTGCCGCCAGTACAGCGCCGCGGTGGCGACGAGGGCGACGACCAGGGTGACGGCTGCGACCAGGTCGCCGCGGCGGCGTCGTTCCGGCGGAACGGAGTGCGGGCGGAGCACCGATCAGCTGGCGGCTGCGTCCGTCGCGGAGTTCTCCGAGCCGGAGTCCGCGGACGCCTCGGCGCCGTCCCCACCGCTGCGACGCGAGCCGCCACGGCGCCGGCGGCGACGGGGCTTGGTCTCCTCGCCCGCAGCGTCGGGGCCGGTCGTGGGAGCGGACCCGGTGCCGGACCCGGCCTCGGACCCGGCGGTGGCGTCGCCCCGGGCGGCCACGGCCACGCCACCGCGGCTGCGGGTGCGCTGCCGGGTCCGGCGCGGACGCCGCTCATCGGTGCCGCCCTCGGTGCCGCGCCCGCTCCGCTCGCGGCGCTTGCGCGGGCCACCGTGGTCGCCCTCGACGTCGACGTACTCGGCGTCCAGGCCGGCGCGGGTGCGCTTCGACAGCGGAAGCCGGCCGCTGGAGTCGGTCGGGATGTCGAGGTCGGTGTACAGGTGGTCGGACGTGGAGTAGGTCTCGACCGGCTCGTCGATGCCCAGGCCGAGCTCGTCGCTGACCGTCTTCCAGCGCGGGATCTCGTCCCAGTCGACCAGCGTGACCGCGACGCCCTCCTTGCCGGCGCGGCCGGTGCGGCCGATGCGGTGCACGTAGGTCTTGGCGTCCTCGGGGCACTGGTAGTTGACGACGTGCGTGACGTCGGTGACGTCGATGCCACGGGCCGCGACGTCGGTGGCCACCAGCACGTCGACCTTGCCGGAGCGGAACGCGCGCAGCGCCTGCTCGCGGGCGCCCTGGCCGAGGTCACCGTGCACGGCGGCGGCGGCGAACCCGCGCTCGGCGAGGTCGTCGGCGACGCGCTGCACGGTCCGCTTGGTCCGCGCGAAGATCATGGTCAGGCCGCGGCCCCGGGCCTGGAGCACGCGGGCCAGCACCTCGACCTTGTCCATCGCGTGCGCGCGGTAGACCAGCTGCCGGGTGCGCTCGTGGATGGAGCCCTGGTCGGCCTCCTCCGCCCGGATGTGCGTCGGGCGGTTCAGGAACGCCCGCGACAGCTGGATGATCGGGCCGGGCATGGTGGCCGAGAACAGCATCGTGTGGCGCTCTTCGGGCAGCATCCGGAGGATGCGCTCGACATCGGGAAGGAAGCCCAGGTCGAGCATCTCGTCGGCCTCGTCGAGCACCAGGGCCTGCACGCGGCCCAGCACCAGGTGGCGCTGCTCGGCGAGGTCGAGCAGGCGGCCCGGGGTGCCGACGACGACGTCGACCCCCTTGCGCAGCGCGGCGAGCTGCGGTTCGTAGGCCCGGCCGCCGTAGATCGCGACGACCCGCGCGCCGAGGTGCTTACCGGCGTCGGCGATGTCCTTCGCGACCTGCACGCAGAGCTCGCGGGTGGGGACCACGACCAGCGCCTGCGGGACGTCCTTGCTGCGGTCGGCGGTCTCCCCGACGGCGTCGGCGGCGGCCCGCTCGGACGGCGGGGTCAGCCGCTGCAGCAGCGGCACCCCGAAGCCCAGCGTCTTGCCGGTGCCGGTGCGGGCCTGGCCGATGACGTCCTCGCCGGCCAGCGCCAGCGGCAGGGTGAGCTCCTGGATCGCGAAGGTGCGCTCGATGCCGGCCTCGGCCAGCGCGCGGACGATCTCGGGGCGGACGCCGAGCTCGGCGAAGGTGGGGGAGTCCGGGGTCACCGGTGCGCCGGCCTGCAGGGGGTGGGCGTCCTCGAGGCCGTAGCCGGCACCGGTCGTCTCGGGGGAGCCGGGGGCCTGCTCGGTGGAATCCGCGGGATCGTTGTTCTCGGGCTGGGTGTCGTTCTGTACGGACAGGATGATCGCCTCTCTCCGCGCACAGGAGCCCGGGATCGGCTCGTCGACCACCGGCGTTCGACACGCTCGGGCGGGAGAGCCGACAAGGCGCTGCACGCACCAGGTCGTTGCGGGTCGGCTCCGTGAATGGTCGAGCCGGCTCCGCCGGTAGTGGGCGCGCGCCACGGATCATGCTCGAAGGCGCTGCGCTGAGTCACATGGTACCCGCTCCGGGTGCTCGACGGGGAGTCCGGCCGCGTCGATGGGTCGGGTGACGTGCGCCGCTGCCCGGTCCGCCCTGGCGGCGGCGGCCGATCCGGACACTAGGCTCGCCGCCATGGTGGGTAACGCGGGTGTCGGAGGGGACGTCGCCGATGCTGCGGCCGAGGTGCCGGCTCGGGCGACGATCGATCTGCTCGGGGTGCTCGCCTACGGCGAGCTGTCGGCGTTCGACCGGCTGGCGGAGGACGCCCGCACCGCGCCCACGCTGAGCGGGCGGGCGCAGCTTTCGGCCATGGCCGCCGCGGAGATCGGGCACTTCCGGCTGCTGGAGGACCACCTCCGGGGACTCGGGGTGTCGGTGGAGGAGGCGATGGCGCCGTTCGTCGGGCCGTTGGACTCCTACCACGCCTCGACGGCGCCGCGTAGCTGGCTCGAGTCGCTGGTCAAGGCCTATGTGGGCGACGGGCTCGCAGCCGACTTCTACCGCGAGATCGCGGGCTGGGTGGACGAGTCCACGGGCGAGCTGGTGCGTCAGGTCCTGGCCGACACCGGGCACAGTGCGTTCGCCGAGCGTGAGGTCCGGGCCGCCTGCACGGCGAACCGGCAGGTCCGCGACCGGCTCGCGCTGTGGGGCCGGCGGCTCCTGGGGGAGGCCGTCACCCAGGCTCAGCACATCGTGGCCGAACGCGACGAGCTGGCGGAGTTCATCGTGCGCGGATCCGGTGACCTGACGGGCATCGCCACGCTGATCAAGCGACTGCAGTCCAACCACGGCAAGCGGATGGCGAGCCTCGGGCTGGCCTGAGGCCGGGCCCCGTTCGCGTTCGGCGGACGCCCTGGCGGCGCCCCCGCCGCTCCGGCTGGACTAGCCTGGCGTCTGTCCGTCACACACATTTCGTGACCAGGAGGTCCCGGTGGAGGTCAAGATCGGCATCGCGGAGAGCCCGCGGGAGCTCGTGGTGTCCAGCGACCAGACGCCGGACGAGGTCGAGGCGCTGGTGCGCGACGCGCTGAAGTCCGACGACGGCCTGCTGAGCCTGACCGACGACAAGGGGCGCCGCTACGTGGTGCCCTCCGCCCGCATCTCCTACATCGAGATCGCGCCCGCCGACGTTCGCAAGGTCGGCTTCGCGATCGGTTCCTGACCCGGGTTCTCGATCTCGCGGCCTCGAGGCCCGGCCGGCGGATGCCGGCCGGGCCTTCACCGTGTCCGGGTCTCGGTCGTCCGGCCGCCCCAGCCGTCTCAGTCGTCGTCGAGGGGCGGGTCGTCCTGGGCGAAGGGCGGGGTGCCCACGCCGGTGACCCGGTAGCGCCCCCACGGGTCGACGTCGCCGATGCGCGCGTCCGCCCGGCCCGTCGGCGTGCGCAGCTGCACCGCCGAGGTCCGCCCACCGCCGGTGCTGAGCAGGTCGGCGAGCTGCTGCTCGGCCTCGACCCGGCCGAACCAGTGGATCCGCCCGTCATGCGGCTCGTGGCGGGCGTCGAGCCGGACCCGGACCGCCACCTCCCGGCCGTCGACGGTCAGTGTGGCCGGGCCGGTGTAGCCCTCCTCGTGATCATGACCGTGTTCGTGCCCGTGGTCGGTTCCGTGCTGGTCAGCCATGGTCGGTCTCCCGTGCTCGCGCCGCGTCGCCGGCGGTCTGGTCGGAGGTGGGGCCGGGCGTGGGGATGAGCCGGAGCGGTCCTCCGGGCGCCTGCCCGGGCTGTCCCGTGCCGGTGCCGCCGAGCGCCCCGGCCACGCCGCCCCAGATCAGGGTCGTCAGGTAGTCGGTGAGCGCGGTGCGGGTCATCGTCCGCCGCTCCAGCCACCAGTCCCCGGCACTCTGCACCATGCCCACGAGGCCGTGCGCCCAGGCCTCGGCACCGCCGGAGTCCAGCCCCGCGGCGCGTAGTCGCTCGCCGAGCAGGGTCGCGAGCAGCCGGGCGATCTGCTCCCGGGCGTCGTCGACCACCTCGGCCCCCGCGCCGCGCTCGGCCGGGTTGTGCACCACGAACCGCCACAGCTCCGGCTCGTCCTCGATCCCGGCGAGGAACGCGTCGATCATCGCCCGGATGTGGTCGGCGGGTTCGCGGTCCTCGAGCAGCACGGGGGCGATGCGCGCCATCAGCAGTCCGGCGGCCTCCTCGCCGACGGCCCGCTGCAGGTCCGCGCGGTCGGTGAAGTGCCGGTAGAGCACCGGCTTGGTGATGCCGGCCTCGGCGGCCATGTCCGCGACCGAGACCCCCGGGCCGTGCCGGCGGATGGCCCCCATCGCGGCGGCGACCATCTCCGCGCGCCGTTCGGCGCGCCGCACCTCCCGGGCGGTCTTGGCGGCGCTCCGCTTGACAGGTGGCGTGTCGTAGGGCACGTTACCAGTGGTAACAGTTACCGCCGGTAACAGCAAGCTTCGAGAGGGGCCGACGATGACCCAGGGCAGCTCGATCGCCGGGAGTCGGGTGTTGATCACCGGCGCAGCCGGCGGTTTCGGAGCGCCGACCGCGACCCGGCTGCGTGAGCAGGGCGCCCGCGTGGTGGGCCTGGACCGGGTCGCGGGGGAACACGTGATCGCCTGCGACATCACCGACGAAGCGGCCGTCGACGCCGCCGTCACCGAGGCCGTCGAGCGGCTCGGCGGGCTGGACGCGGTCGTGCACTACGCGGGCATCGGCACCCCCAACGACGCCGGCGGCCCGCTGCGCCCCGATGCCTTCAAGGTCATCGACGTCAACCTGCTCGGCGCCTGGCGGGTCACCGCCGCCGCGCTCCCCGCGCTGCAGGCCTCGCGAGCCGGGCGTGGCGCGAGGGGCCGGGTCGTCTTCGTCTCCAGCGAACTCGCCTACGTGACGCTGCCGTTCGTCTCGGCCTACAGCGTGGCCAAGCGCGGGATGACCGCCTACGCCGACGCGCTGCGCCTGGAGTACGGCACCGAGTTGCACGTCAGCACGGTCTACCCCGGTTACGTGCGGACTCCCATCCACGACGCGGGCCGCGAGGTCGGCCTGGCGCTGGAGGGTCAGGTCCGCCGCGAGGAGGTCGACGACATCGTCGGCACCGTGCTGCGCGTGCTCGCGGCCCCGAAGCCGCCGCGCGACACCGCGGGGACCCGCGCCGGGCAGATCGAGCTGTGGGCCGGGCGGCACCTGCCGGGGCTCGTCGCCGCCGGCGTCGTCCGCCGGCTGCGCAAGCAGGCCGCGAGCGGGCACTTCGACGGCTCACCGATCGCCGCCGGGCTCGTCGGCCGGCTCACCGGTCGCAGCGTCGCCGCCGTCGCCCCCGCCGCCACCGGCCAGAAGACCACCCCTGCTACGGAGAGGAGCGCGTCGTGAGTGTCAAGGCCGTCAACGACCGGGAGGCCACCGCCGAGCGGCTGCTGCGCTCGTCGCTGGACCACTCCTACGAGCCCAGCATCGACATCGACTGGGACGCCCCGCTGACCGACGGTTGGGGCCTCCCCCCGGAGCGGTCCTCGCTCTACGGCACCGAGCTGTGGGACCAGCTCACCGAGGAGCAGCGCCGCACGCTGACGATCCACGAGACGTGCAGCATCGCCCGTATCGGGCTGTGGTTCGAGATGATCCTCATGCAGATGCTGCTGCGCTACGCCTACGACCGCGACCCGCGCCGTCGGCACATCCAGTACGCGCTGGTCGAGATCGCCGACGAGTGCCGACACTCGATCATGTTCGCGAAGATGACCGAGCGGTACGGGGTGCCGGACTACGCGCCGCGCCGGATCACCCACGAGCTGGGCCGGCTGTTCAAGACCATCGGCTACGGGCCCGCGATGTTCGCCGGGACGCTGTTCGTCGAGGAGATCCTCGACCAACTGCAGCGCGAGTCGATGCGCGACGAGCGCGTCCAGCCGCTGACCCGCATGGTCAACAAGATCCACGTGACCGAGGAGGCCCGGCACGTCCGCTACGCCCGCGAGGAGCTCATGCGGATCATGCCGAAGACCAACGCGGCGCAGCGCACGATCGCGCGCTACCTCTCCGGCCGGATCGCCTACGTCGTGGCCCGCAACCTCGTCCACCCCGAGGTCTACCGCAGCGTCGGCATCGACCCGAAGGTCGGGCGTAAGGCCGCGCTGACCAACCCGAACTACCAGGAGACGCTGCGCTGGTCGGCCCGCAAGCTGGTGCCGTTCCTGCGGGAGCAGGGCATCATCGGCGGGCCCAGCGAGATCTTCTGGCGCAAGGCCCATCTCGCGTGAGGCCTGTTCGCAGGGCCGAACCGCCAGCTCTGATGGCGGTCCCGGACGAAGGGGTCCGAGTCGCCGGCGGGGTCCGGCTGCACGTCGAGGTCGACGGCCCCGCTGACGCCCCGGTCACGGTGCTGCTCGCCCACGGCTGGACGCTCGACGCGCGCAGCTGGGGTCCCGTCGCGGCGCGCCTGACCTCCGGCGGCGCGGGGCCGCGGGTGATCCGTTACGACCACCGCGGCCACGGCCGTTCGGACGCCGTGGACCCCGACTCGATGACGCTGGAGCAGTTGGCCGACGACCTCGCCGAGCTGATCGAGAAGGTCGCCCCGGAGGGTCCGCTGGTGCTCGGCGGGCACTCCATGGGCGGCATGACGCTCATGGCGCTGGCCGAGCGGCACCCGGACCTGGTGTGCCGCCGCGCCGCCGGGGTGGCGCTGGTGGCCACTGCCAGCGGCGGGACCACCGAGGGGTTCCTCGGCCTGGCGCCGAGGCCGCTGGCCGCGGTGCAGCGGGGGGAGGCACGGCTCTACGGATCCCGCTGGTGGGCGCGTCGCGAGCTGCTCAGCCGGCGGCCGGGGCTGCTCCATCCCGGGATGCGCTGGCTGCTGCTCGGGCCGCGCCCGGACCGGGAGGCGCTGCGCATCACGGCGCAGTGCATCGCGGGCTGCCGGCCGGCGACGCTGTCCGGGTTCCGCCCGACGCTGGAGGCGCACGAGCGGGACGCCGTGCTGGCCGTCTTCGCCGAGATCCCGACGACGGTGCTGGCGGGCTCGCGGGACCGGCTGACCCCGGTGCGGGCGTCCCGGCGCATCGCCGCGGCGTTGCCCACCGCCTCGTTGACGATCTTTCCGGAGGCCGGCCACATGCTCCCCGTGGAGCGGCCGGCCGGGGTGGCGGCGCGGATCGCCGCGCTGGCCCACAACGCCGCTGTGGGCGCCACCCGCTGACCTGCGCCCGTCCACCGCTGTTCACCGGTGATCAGCAGCCTCGCCGCTGTGCCCCCGCCCGGGAACCGACGACGAGGCTGCTGATCGCCGGATCAGTCGTGGATGAGCGGGAAGCCCGCGAGGCCGCGCCAGGCCAGGGCGGACATCAGGCCGACGGCCTCGTCGCGGGGGACCGACTGGTCGGAGTCCAACCAGTACTGGGCAGCCACCTGGCTCAGCCCCACCAGTCCGACCGCGAGGAGCCGGGCGCGCGCCGCGTCGAGCCCGGCGTCCTTGGTCACGACCTCGGCGACGGCGTCGATGCACTTGGTCAGCGCGCCGTCAACGACGGCGGCGGCCTCCGGCTCGCTGCGCAGGTCGGACTCGAACACCAGCCGGTAGGCGTGCCCTTCGCCAGCGACGAAGTCGAAGTAGGCCGCGACGGCGGCGTTCACCCGTTCCCGGTTGTCATCGGTGCGGCTGATCGCGGTCTGCACCCGGCCGACCAGCTCGTCGGCGTAGGTCGTCAGCAGCGCCTGGTAGAGCTCCAGCTTGCCCGGAAAGTGCTGGTAGAGCACCGGTTTGCTGACACCGGCCTTCTCGGCGATGTCGTCCATCGCCGCCGCGTGGTAGCCCTGCGCCGCGAACACATCGCGAGCTGCGACCAGCAATTGCGCCCGCCGTGCGCTGCGGGAGAGCCGTGCGCCCCGTTGGACCGGGGCTGTGGTCTCAGTCATCCCGCCTCCTGAACGTGCATCGTGCGTCGGCATACCCTACCCGCGAGTAGCCCTTTCGGGCAGTCGAAGCCCGAGTCGGGCGCGGATTCACCGCGATGCACGTATGGACCGGCACCGGATCGTCATCGGATTCCCGCGACCCCGCCCTCGGGATCACCGCGACTCGCGGGCGGGATCACCGCGACTCGCGGGCGGGATCAGCGCGACTCGCGGGCGGGATCACCGCGACTCGCGGACAGCGCTGCGGAAGCGGCGCAGCCGCAGGCTGTTCGTCACCACGAACACCGAGCTGAACGCCATCGCGGCGCCCGCGATCATCGGGTTCAACATCCCGGCGGCGGCCAGCGGCAGCGCGGCCACGTTGTAGGCGAACGCCCAGAACAGGTTGCCCCTGATCGTGGTCAGGGTGCGCCGCGCGAGGCGGATCGCATCGACCGTCGCGAGCAGGTCGCCGCGGACCAGCGTCAGGTCGCTCGCCTCGATGGCGACGTCGGTGCCGGTTCCCATGGCGAGGCCGAGGTCGGCGGTGGCCAGGGCGGCGGCGTCGTTGACCCCGTCGCCGACCATCGCGACGACCCGTCCCTCGCTCCGCAGCCGCTGCACCACCGCGACCTTGTCCTCGGGCAGCACGTCGGCGATGATCGCGTCCGGCCCGATCCCGATCCGGGCGCCGACCGCGCGGGCTGCAGCCTGGTTGTCGCCGGTCAACAGCATCGGGGTGAGCCCCAGCTCGCGCAGCCGGCGGACGGCCTCGGCGCTCGTCGGCCTGATCGCGTCGGCCACCACGAGGACGGCGCGGGCGACGCCGTCCCAGCTGACCACGATGGCGGTCCGGCCGTCGCGCTCGGCCTGCTCCCGGGCGGTCACCAGCGAGGGGGGCAGCTCGATCCCGTGCTCGGCCAGGAGCGCGGGCCGCCCGACGAGCACGGCGTGCGCGATGACGGTGCCGTTCTGCGGGCTGTTCTCCGGCCCGTCCACCACGTCGGTGACCACGCCCTGCACCCCGAGTCCGGCGTGGTTGCCGAACTCCGCGACGCCCGGCAGCTCACCGAGCTTCGCGGTGGCCGCCGCGACGATCGCTCGGGCGATCGGGTGCTCCGAGCCGTGCTCCACCGCGCCGGCCAGCCGCAGTGCCTCGTCGGCGTCGACCCCGTCGGCCGGGTGCACCCCGAGCAGTTCCATCGCACCGGTCGTCACCGTGCCGGTCTTGTCGAGCACGACGGTGTCGATGCGCCGGGTCGACTCCAGCACCTCCGGGCCCTTGATCAGCACGCCCAGCTGCGCACCGCGCCCGGTGCCGACGATCAGCGCGGTCGGCGTGGCCAGCCCGAGCGCGCACGGGCACGCGATGATCAGCACGGCCACCGCCGCGGTGAACGCGGCCGCCGCGCCGCCGCCGGAGCCGAGCCAGAAGCCGAGGGTCCCCACGGCGAGGGCGATGACGATCGGGACGAACACCGCGGAGACCCGGTCGGCCAGCCGCTGCACGGCGGCCTTGCCGCCCTGCGCGTCCTCGACGAGCTGGGCCATCCGGGCGAGCTGGGTGTCGGCGCCGACGCGCGTCGCCCGCACGACGAGCCGCCCGCCCGCGTTGACGCAGCCGCCGACCACCGCGTCGCCCGGCCCGACCTCGGCGGGCACCGACTCACCCGTGATCATCGAGACGTCGACCGCGGACGTACCGGTCTCGACGACGCCGTCGGTGGCGATCTTCTCTCCGGGCCGGACGACGAACCGGTCGCCCACGGCCAGCGACTCGACCGGGACCCGGGTCTCGGCCCCCTCGCGCAGCACCGCCACGTCCTTGGCGCCCAGCTCCAGCAGCGCCCGCAGCGCAGCGCCCGCCGCACGCTTGGACCGGGCCTCGAAGTACCGCCCGACCAGGATGAACAACGTCACCCCGGCCGCGACCTCGAGATAGATGTTGCCGGCGCCGTCCGCGGACGACGCCTTGAACGTGAACGGGTGCACCATGCCGGGGACGCCCGCGGTGCCGAACAGCAGCGCGTACAGCGACCAGGCCAGCGCCGCGAGGGTGCCCATCGAGACGAGCGTGTCCATCGTCGCCGCGCCGTGGCGCAGGTTCGTCCACGTGGCGCGGTGGAACGGCCACGCCCCCCAGACGACGACGGGCGCGGCCAGCGTCAGCGAGATCCACTGCCAGTAGGTGAACTGCAACGACGGGACCATCGCCATCGCGATCACCGGCGCGGCGAGCACCGCGCTGACGATCACCCGGCGGCGCAGTGGGCCGACCGGGTCGTCCGGCTCGGCGGGCGCGCCCGCGGGTTCACCGGGCTCGGGCGGTGGTGCGGGCAGTTCGGCGGTGTAGCCGGCGGCCTCGACCTGCGCGACGAGCACTGCCGGGTCCAGGTCGTGCGGGACGCTGACCCGCGCCTTCTCGGTGGCGTAGTTGACCGAGGCGCTGACCCCGTCCAGCTTGTTGAGCTTGCGCTCGACCCGGTTCGCGCAGGACGCGCAGGTCATCCCGCCGATCAGCAGCTCCAGCCGTCGCTCGGGCGGGGTCGCCGGGGTGACCGCCGTGGTCTGCGCCGGGGTCGAGGCGCTCATCACTGCTTCCCTTCCGGGGCCGACACGGTGAACTCGGCCGTGTGGACGATGCCGCCGTGCTGGAAGTCCAGGAAGAGCCGGTAGCCCCCGGCGGACGGGATCTCCGCGGTGAACGCGATCCCCGGCCCCGACCGGTCGGTGGGCGCCGGCATCGCGGCGTCGGGGTGCACGTGCAGGTAGGCCAGGTCCCCCTGGCGCAGCGCGACCAGGTGCCCGAACGCGCCGAGGTGGGGCTCGAGGTCGGTCACCGGCGCACCGCCGCGGCTGATCGTGGCGAACACCCGCGCGGGGCCGCCCGTGGTGAGCAGGCCGTCGAGCCGGACCTGGTAACCGTCGACCTCCGCGACCCGCGAGGGCGCGTGCGTGAACGGGACGAAGCCGCCGGGGACGAACAGGTCGGTGCCCAACGTGAGGGCCGGGCCGCCGGTCGGGACGAAGTCGGCGTACGCGCGCCACACGCCGCCGCCCGGCAGCGTGAGCGGGGTGCGCCAGACCCCGTCGGGCCCGAGGGCGGGGTGCAGGTGCTGGAAGCCGGCCGCGTCGCGGCGGATCACCACCAGGTGCAGCCGCTTGTCGTGCTCGACGTCGAACGCGGTCACCGGGGCGCCGTCGGAACCGGTGATGCGGAAGGCGAACTCGGCGGTCCGGCCGACCTCGAAGGACGTGTTCTCCGGGACGAAGGTGTACCCGGCCTGGGTGGACGCCAGGCCGAGCGACGGCTCGGAGCCTGCACCGTGGTCGTGGGCGTGACCGTCGGCGGCGGTCCCGCCGGGGGAGGCGGTCCCGTGGCCGTGGGCGGCCGCGCCCCCGGTTCCGGCCGCCGCGGTGGGCGCGACCGCGGGGCCGACCGCCGAGCCGATGCCCCACGCGGTGCCGAACACCAGGGCGAGCGCCGCCGCGTACCCGGTCAGCCGGATCGCCGTGTTCATCGCACGGTCCCCTTCTCGCGTCGCAGACCTCACCCGGTTCAACGCGCCTGGTCGTACTTCCTGACCCTGGCGGCCCGGGGGTGATCGCGGCCCCGGCCGCGCCGGCCAACATACTCCAGGGGGGTACTTGATGGTGTGCAGGGGACCGCTACCCGCAGTGGCCGGTAGCTCCCCGAGCGGTGTAAACGTCATGTTGTGCCCCTTGCCGCGCTGCGTCTCGTTCACTCCTCGGTCACCGCGGAACCACGCACCGTGCCGCTGGCCGACGCGGGGTCGCTGGCTCGGTTCGACGAGCGGTGGCGGCCCTGGCCCGGCCGCGAGGTCACCGCGGGCGGCGTGACCCTGCACGTCCGCGAGACCCCGGGCCCCGACGACGTGCCGGCCGTCTTCGTGCACGGGCTGTCCGGGTCGGCGACCAACTGGACCGATCTGGCCGGGTTGCTCGCCCCGCGGGCCGCCGGCACCGCCGTGGACCTGCCCGGGTTCGGGCTGTCCCGGCCCCTGCTCTCGCGCGACTACTCACCTGCGGCGCACGCCGACGCCCTGTTGTGCTTCCTGGCCGGCCGGGGCCGCCCCGTACACCTGCTGGGCAACTCCCTGGGCGGTGTGATCGCGCTGACCGTCGCCGCCCGGCGTCCGGAGCTGGTGCGCACGCTCACCCTGGTCTCGCCCGCGATGCCCGACCGCCGCCCCGATCCGCGACGGATGTCGGATCCGCGGATGGCGCTGGCCATGGTCCCCGGGCTGGGCCGCCGGGCCCGGGCCCAGCTCGCCGCCGCGAGCCCGCGGGCCCGCGCCGAGCAGGTCGTGCGGCTCTGCTTCGGTGACCCCTCGCTCGCCCCCGAGCACCGCCTCGCCGAGGCCGCCGAGGAGATCGTCGCCCGCGGCCGGCAACCCTGGGCGGGCGAAGCGGTGGAGCGCACGGCCCTCGGGATGTTCGCCAGCTGGGCCGGCCGCGGACTGTGGGCGACGGCGGCCCGGGTGAGCGTTCCCACACTCGTGGTCTGGGGTGACCGGGACCGGCTCATCTCGCCCCGGCTGGCGACCCGGACGGTGCGCTCGCTGCGCCGCGGAAAACTGCTGATGCTGCCCGGAGTGGGGCACATCGCCCAGATCGAGGCGGCGCAGACGGTGGCCAGGGCCGTGGCCGGGATGTGGGACGCGGTCGAGCGCGGGGAGTGGGAAGATCCTGCCTGACGACGGTGTTGCGCGATACGGACGCACACGCAATTCGAGGAGCATCGACATGGCGCTACCGCCGCTCGTGGAGCCGGCCGCCGAACTGACCAAGGACGAGGTCGCCCGCTACAGCCGTCACCTGATCATCCCGGACGTCGGGATGAACGGGCAGAAGCGGCTGAAGAACGCCAAGGTGCTGGTCGTCGGCGCGGGCGGGCTGGGCTCCCCGGCCCTGCTGTACCTGGCCGCCGCGGGCGTGGGCACGCTCGGCATCGTCGAGTTCGACGTGGTCGACGAGTCGAACCTGCACCGCCAGGTCATCCACGGTCAGTCGGACATCGACCGGCCCAAGGCCGAGTCGGCGCGGGACTCCATCAAGGAGGTCAACCCGTTCGTCGAGGTCCGGCTGCACCAGACGCGGCTGGACAGCTCCAACGTCCTCGACGTCTTCCGGGACTACGACCTCATCCTGGACGGCACGGACAACTTCGCCACGCGCTACCTGGTGAACGACGCCGCGGTGCTGCTCGGCAAGCCCTACGTCTGGGGCTCGATCTTCCGGTTCGAGGGCCAGGCGTCGGTGTTCTGGGAGGACGCCCCCAACGGGCAGGGCCTGAACTACCGCGACCTCTACCCCGAGCCGCCGCCGCCCGGGATGGTGCCGTCGTGCGCCGAGGGCGGCGTCCTGGGTGTGCTGTGTGCGTCGATCGGCTCGATCATGGTGAACGAGGCGATCAAGCTCATCACCGGCATCGGCGAGCCGCTGCTGGGCCGGCTGATGGTCTACGACGCCCTGGAGATGACCTACCGGACGATCAAGATCCGCAAGGACCCGGAGTCGAAGCCGATCACCGGTCTCATCGACTACGACGCGTTCTGCGGCGTGGTGTCCGACGACGCGCAGTCCGCGGCCGCCGGTCACACGATCACCGCGGTGGAGCTCAAGGAGATGATGGACGCGGGCAAGGACTTCGCGTTGATCGACGTCCGCGAGCCGCACGAGTACGAGATCGTCAAGATCCCCGGTGCCACGCTGATCCCGAAGGACCGCATCCTGTCCGGAGAGGCGCTGTCGGAGATCCCGCAGGACAAGCCCGTCGTGCTGCACTGCAAGTCCGGCGGCCGCTCCGCCGAGGCGCTCGCCGCGCTGCACAAGGCCGGCTTCGGTGACGCCGTGCACGTCGGCGGTGGTGTGCTGGCCTGGGCCAAGCAGGTCGACCCCTCGCTGCCGACGTACTGATCGTCGCGACGCACGATCCCGCGCCGCCCGCCCCGCTCAGGGGTGGGCGGCGCCGTCGTCTGCGGGGCGCTGCGGACGCGAACCATCACGGTTCGTGAATGTCTACGGAGTGTCACGCTGACCTGCGGTTTCCGCTCCGGTTGGAGCAGTGACAGCGCCCGATTCGTCCGAGTAGCGTTTCCCTGCCGAAAGATCGAAAAGGTCCTTGGGCGCCGGGGCGACGGGTTGCGGCAGCCACGGTGACCTGACGGCGTGCAGCGGCGAGCGCGCCGTCGCCCGGGCGATGGGGGTCGCGGTGGTGGACGAGAGCTCGAGACGGTGCGCGCTGCCTGGCTGCGAGGTGGTGATCGAGGCCATCCCCGGCCGGCCGGAGCGGCGCTACTGCACCGCCGCCCACCGGTCCGCGGCACGTCAGGCCCGGCGCGCTTCCGTGCAGTCCGACGGCGACGCCCGGCTCGCCGACGCCCTGCCCTGGCTGCGTGAACCCGGGGACCCGATGCCCCGGCCGGGAGTTCCCGCCGGTCCGGCCGGCCGCGGCAGGCCGGTGCCCGCCCCCGCGCCCGCCGCGCGGACCAGCCGGCGCCCGGTGCTGCGGCGCCGCAACCCTCGGCCGGACGCGCCGGCGCCGCGCCGGCGCCGCGCGCTGGCGGTGTTCGGTGCCGCCGGGGTCCTCGTGGGCGGCTACGCGATCACCGCATCCGAGCCGGTCGCGCCGCCCGCGGTGCCGGTGCAGGCCGCACCGGAGGAGCGCACCGAGGAGCAGTGGGCGGCACGCGCGCAGGTCGCGCTGTCCTCGGTGAACCGGCAGCTCGACACCATCGCGCAGGCCGAGGAGAGCTGGAACCGGGTCCCGCAGAGCCGCCGAGCCGGTGCCCCGCCCGCCCCGGTGCGCGAGCTGCAGGACCGCAAGGCCCTGCTGGAGCGCCGCAAGGCGACCCTGCAATCGCAGCTCGCCGCATATCGGACGCTCGAGCGGTCCGCCGATGATCTCAAGCTCGTCGAGCAGTACCTGGCCTCCGTCGAGAAGGCGATCCGCGACCTTCCCCCGGAGGCGCTGCGCTCCCCGGAGCAGGCTGCCGACATCGCCGCCCTCTACGAGGAGCGCGACGTGCTGATCCGCCGGCGTGACGCCCGGCGCCAGGAGCTGCAGAGCCTCACCGAGGGCGTGCAGAACGCCACCCGCACGGCCCTGCCGAACGACACCCACCGCACCACCGAGGTCAGCAACGAGGTCCTCGCTCTCGCCGCGAACCCGGACGGCGGCCCGAAGCCCGGCGATTCGGTTCTCAGCCGGCGTCCCGACGCCGTCGGCGGCCGCGACGAGGAGCACAACCGGCCGCGCGCGGAGGTCGGCACGAGCGGCCCGCCCGACCCGCGTGGCCCACGGGACGAGACGGCCGAGCGGCGCGGTGAACGGGGCGAGGGCCCGGTCGGCGCCGTCGCCGGGGCGGTCGGCGGCGTCCTGAGCGGCGGCGACGACGGCGGCGACGGCGACGGCGACGGCGACGGGGACGACCGCACCGGCGATCGTGGCGGCCCGGAGCCGGTGGCGAACCCCGGCCCGCCCGCCGCGGCGGCCGCCGCCGAGCCCGTGGGGAAGCCGGCCGCCGCGGTGGGGACGGTCGCCGACACGGCCGACGAGGTGCTCCCCGGGGGCGACGGCCCCGTGCGGCCCGGTCCGGCGAACCGCGGTGGTGCCGACTCGGACGGGGCCGCGGGCCAGAGCGCACCGGCTCCGGAGCGCGCCGCGCCCCCGGCGCCCGCGGAGGAGGTGCCGGCCCCTCGGTCGGCGGGCTCGGGCGGTGCCGCGAGTTCGGTGGCCGGGCCGATGGTGCGCGCGATGACGCCGAGCTACGCGGCCCCGTACGCCGAGACCGCGCTGCGGCAGGCCGATCGGGAGGCCGCCGCGCGCGCGGCGGAGTCCGGGTCCGGTTCGGACTCCGACGGGAACGGCGCCGGCACGGTCGGGTACGACACGTCGCCGAGCAGCAGCACCGAGGACTCCGGCGGCGACTCCCCGTCCTCGTCGGAGAGCGGCGACGACGGCTCCGGGGGCGACGAGGACACCGCCTCGAGCTCGTCCGGTGACTCGTCGAGCCCTGCGGACGGCTGGTCCTCCTGGGCGAGCGAGATGGCCGCGGCCGCCTCGTCGAGCTGAGCGGCCTCGCTCCCGCGTGGCAGCCGCGCTCGGTCGGACAGCGGCGGTAACGTCCCAGGTTGTGACCGCAGCACCTGCACCTCCGATCGGCCTGGGCGGCATGGCAGCGCCCGAGGTCACGGACGCCCTGCCGCAGCACGTCCGGATCGCGTTCGGGGTGCCGGACCAGGAGCCGCGGCCGGTCGCGTGGGCCGGTCAGCGGGCGTGGCAGTGCGGGGACGCGCTGATCCGCCCGGTGTCGGACAACGCCGTGGCCGCGTGGTCGGCGGGGGTGCTCGACGGCCTGGAGGTCGACGGGGTCCGGCTCGCCCGGCCGCTGCGGTCCTCCGACGGGCGCTGGGTCGTCGCCGGCTGGGCTGCGTGCCGGTTCCTGCCGGGCACGGCCGAACCCCGGCACGACGAGGTGGTCGCCGCCTCGATGAGGCTGCACGTCGCGACGGCCCGCGTGCTGCGTCCCCGGCTGCTCGACGACCGGGACGACCTGCTGTCCCGATCGGTGTCGGCGGCGTTCGGTGAGCGCAGGCTCACCCTCGATCCGGCGACCGGCGGCGCGCTGTTCATGGACCTGGCCGCGTACCGCCGTCCGGTCCGCCTGGTGCCGCAGGTGGTGCACGGGGAGCTGTTCGGCTCGGTGCTGTTCGACGACGAGGGCGCGCCGGCCGTGCTCGACCTGGTCCCGTTCTGGCGGCCCGCCGAATGGGCGGCCGCGGTGATCGTCGTCGACGCGTTGGCCTGGGGCGGGGCCGACGAGGGCCTGCTGGAGCGCTGGGCGCACCTGGACGAGTGGCCGCAGGCGCTGCTGCGGGCCGTGCTGTACCGGCTGGCGCTGCACGCCCAGCACCCCGAGGCATCGGTGCGCACGCTGGCCGGCCTGGAGCGGGCCGCAGGCCTGGTCGTCGGCCGGCTCTAGCCCGCCGGCTCACGGCTGCTCCACCCCCGCTGTCCCGACAGGTGCCCGGCGATCCGGTGCCGCCGTGCCCGGCTAGCCGGTCCGGGTGGCCGACGGCCGGTTGGAACCAGGGTTGCCAGGACAATACGTGCCGTGGACCCGAACGCCGCTCCCACTTCCGTGCTCCCGCTGGCCGGCTTCACCGTCGGCGTCACCGCCGCGCGCCGGGCCGAGGAGCTGGGCACCATGCTCGAGCGCCGCGGCGCGGCCGTGCAGCACGGCCCGGCACTGCGCATCGTGCCGCTGGCCGACGACACGGAGCTGCTGGAGAGCACCCGCGCCCTGGTGGCCGATCCGCCGGACGTCACGGTCGCCACCACCGGGATCGGGTTCCGCGGCTGGATCGAGGCCGCCGAGGGCTGGGGGATGGGCGAGGACCTGCTCGGCGCGCTCGGCCGGGGCACGCTGCTGGCCCGGGGCCCCAAGGCGCGCGGCGCCATCCGGGCGGCCGGGCTGACCGACGCGTGGTCGCCGCCGTCGGAGTCGTCGGCCGAGGTGCTCGACCACCTGCTCGAGGCCGGGGTCGAGGGACGGCGGATCGCCGTGCAGCTGCACGGGGACCCGTTGCCGGACGTCGTGGAGGCGCTCACCCAGGCCGGCGCCGAGGTCGTCGAGGTGCCGGTGTACCGCTGGGTGCCGCCGGCCGACCTCGGCCCCCTGGACCGGCTCACCGACGGCGTTCTGACCGGTGGGGTCGACATCCTCACGTTCACCAGCGCGCCCGCCGCCGTGAGCATGCTGGCGCGGGCCGCCGAGCGGGGAGTGCGCGAACGGCTGCTCACGGCGCTGCGGGGCCCGGTGCTGGTGTTGTGCGTGGGGCCGGTGACCGCGGCGCCACTGGAGGCCGTCGACGTGCCGACCCTGCAGCCGCAGCGCTCCCGGCTCGGAGCGATGGTGCGGTTCCTGGAGGCCGAGGCCCCGGCCCTCGCGCGCCGGCTGCCCGTCGCCGGTCACCGCCTCGAACTGCGCGGGCACGCGGTCCTCGTCGACGGAGAGCTGCGCGCGGTCCCGCCGGCCGGGATGGAACTGCTGCGGGTGCTGGCCCGGCGGCCGGGACAGGTGGTGTCGCGGGCCGAGCTGCTGGGCGCGCTGCCCGGTGGCGACGGCGACGAGCACGCGGTGGAGACGGCGATGACGCGGCTGCGCGCCGCCCTGGGCGCGGCCGCGCTGGTCCAGACGGTGGTGAAGCAGGGATACCGGCTGGCGCTGGATCCGGCCGGGCCGGAGCCGGTGGGCGGGCACGGCGTGCACGGGGACCGCCTGTGACGGGGCCGCCCCGGCGCTCGTGGCGCACGGCGGTCGCTCGGACGCGTCCGGCTTCGTGATCCGGGGCATCGCCGCCGTCGGCGCCGGGCCGCCCGGACCCCTCCGGACGGCCGGCGGGCTCGCCGGCCACCTGATCAACACGGTGCGTCGGGGTCGACCGGCCACCACGCGCGGACCCGGGCGCGCGTGGCATCGACGAGCTGCGCGTGGCCGGGCCGGGCAGCCGGGTTGCAGGCGGGGGATGTTCCTGGGTGGCTGTGGTGGGGTGGGGACGCCGTTCGTCAGGACCGGCCGCGCCTGAGCTCCGGCGGCAGCCGGCCGTCGACCAGCAGCACCCCCTCGGCCCGCAGCCGCGCGGACTGCTCGGCGGCGATGTGCGGCGCGCAGGTGCCGTCGGCCCGCAGCACCCGGTGCCAGGGCAGGTCGTGCCCGTCCTCGGCGAGGATCCGGCCGACCAGCCGGGCCGAGCGCAGGCCCGCTCGCGCCGCCACCTCGCCGTAGCTCAGGGTCTGCCCGGGCGGGATCGCGGCGACGACGTCGCGGACCCGCTCGACCGTCTCGTCATCCATGGCATCCAGGATCCATCCGGGCCGGCGGTCCTCAGCCGACGACGAACTCGCGGACGTGCTTCGCGACCTCGGCCGTCCGCTCCAGGAAGAGCATGTGCCCGGCGTCCACCTCGGCTACCGTCAGCGCGTCGCCGAGCTCGGCGCGGCAGCGGTCCACCCAGGCCTGCTCGACGAAGTCGGCCTGCAACGCAGGCATCAGCAGCGTCGGGGTGCCGGCCGGCGGGAGCACGGAAGTGGGAGCGGCGTTCGGGTCCACGGCACGTATTGTCCTGGCAACCCTGGTTCCAACCGGCCGTCGGCCACCCGGACCGGCTAGCCG